>CAZUZY010000053.1:0-31441 GCA_964624885.1 uncultured Polyangiales bacterium
GGCCGAGCGCGCGGTTGATCGCGCGGGCCAGCCGCACGCCGAGCCCCTGCGCCCCCGCGCGCAGGGCGGGGGCGTCGGTCGCCTCGACGATCAGGTGCAGGTGGTCGTCTTGCACCGAGAAGTGGACGACGCGGAACGCGACGCCCGCCGCGCGGTGGGCGGCCAGCGCGCCGACGATCGCGGGAAACACCGCGGCGCCGCGGAGAGAGCCGAGGCCCGCGAGACACCGCCAGGTGAGGTGCTCGGGATACGACGGCTGGTGTGCCGGTCGACGCCGATGCGGCACGAGCGGCCGAGGCGCGAGGCGCTTGCGGCCGGCGCCCGCACGCCTGCCACCCCACCCGCGGGTGCGAGGCAGCTCGAGCTGGACGGGACGGCGCGGCATCTTGAATGAGCACTATATATGTCGGGTGCGGCGCGTCAAGCCACGACGACTTGGGGTCCGGTGTACTGGGTGACGGGGCACATGGGTGACGGCCGGTCCTCCTGTGCAAGGACAGGGGTGACACGTTCCGCAGCCGGGCCGCCTGCTTCTCGAGCAGGTCGCTGCGCTGGGTGGCCGCCCACTGTCGCGCTCGGTTATCGTGGCGCCATGCGCGCACCGGCAGCTCCCATGGTTCTCGCGGTCGTCCTCGGGTGTGGCGGCGCGCCGGTCGAGCCCCTGGCCCCGAAGCCCGCGCCGTCGAGCGTGCCGGTCGCGAAGGCCGCGCCGCCGCCGACGGCCCCGACGAGCAAGCAGGACTACATCGCCGTCTTCTCCGCGTACGCGCCCGGGGAGAACGACAGCACCGTGACGACCGCGGCCAAGGCCCTGCTCGTGAAGGCCGACGAGGCTGCGTTCCACGGCGACGAGGCGCTCGGACGTGCCGTGCTGGGCGCCCTCGAACGCGTGAACTTCGCCGACCCGAAGTCGAGCCACCTGGGCCTTCTGTTCAGCGACTTGCTCTCTGCGCTCGCACCCGCGGGGATCGCCAAGGAGCTGGTCGCGATCGTGCAGCGGCCCAACTCCGGCGTGAACAGCGTCGAGGTGAAGCGACTCACGATGCTGCAGGTCGTCGCGGCCGAGGTGCTGGGGGTGGTGGGCGATGCGAGCGTGGTGCCCGCGATGGTCGATCGCATGTTCGTCCTCGCGGCGACCATGGCGCCTCGAAAGGACCCGACGACGGGCGACGAGGTGGTCGTGGCCTCGTCGCTCACCACGGGCGTCTCGCGGATCCTGGCTTCCTCGCTCGCCCGGATCGGGGCCCCCAGCATCCCCGCCCTCCTGCCCTACGTGAAGGCCGATCTCGGCGATCCCAGGGTCAAGGCCGTCGCCGCGCTCTTCGCGGACCACGTGTCGGAGAGCGGCGCGCGGCCGGAGCTCTACGTCGAGATCGCGATCGGCGTGCTCGCCGACGTCGGACTCCCCCGGCTGGCGGTCGAGGTGGCCGCGGCGGTGAAGGACAAGGGGACCAAGGACGACGTACGGAGGCGTCTCCTCGGGCTCCTCGTCAGCCTGCCGCCGACCCCCGCCGTCCTCGACGCGTTCCGCGAAGGGTTCGCCGCCACGGTCCATCCCGACCAGCGGGTGCTCGTCGTCGCGTCGGCCTCGCGCACCCTGTCTCCGGCGCTGACGGCCTGGCTGCTCGGGATCGCCACCGCCAAGGGAGCGAGCGTGGACCTCGCGCGCGCGGCGCTCGGGAGCGCGACGTGGCTCGCGACCAAGGCCGACCTCCCCGCGGTCACGAAGGCGTACGGCAAGCAGGGCCTCGCGCAGAAGGACCTGACGTGGACCACGATGGAGGCGACCACCACGCCGTGCGACCCGAAGACGATCAAGGACCCGAAGCAGAAGGACCTCTGCAACGAGTCCCCCGAGGGCGGAGGCCGAGTCCTCTTCAAGAACGTGACCCCGACCGTCGCCGAGGTGCACGCGCAGGTCGCCGAGGTGCTCGCCTGCGACAAGGACGCTGCGTGCTACCTCGCCGCGTTGAAGAAGTCGGCCGCGGCGGTCGACAAGATGGGCTTCACCAAGGTCACCCTCGCCGGCACCCTCGCCATGATCCGGGCGCAGAAGGCCTTCACGATGCTGGCGGCGTTCGGGGCGGAGGCCGACCTCGTCGCGCTGGTCGACCTCTTTCCGTCGCTCCAGTCGCCCGCGCTGCGCTCGTTCGGGCAGCGCACGCTCGACCACAGCCTGGCCTCGGGCGCCCAGGTGGCCGAGGCGATCGAGAAGCTGGTCCAGCGGCTGCAAGCCGAGGGGTCCGAGATCGCGCAACGAGAAGCCATGCAGCTCGGGCCGATCGCCCGCAAGCTGCGCACGCGCGCCAAGAACCCGTAGCGCGCTCCCGGCGCTACTCCGGGCCGTCCAGAGCCCAGCTCGCGTGGTGCGCGAGCGCGGCGGCCACCGCGTCGCGGAGCGCGGAGGCGGGTCCGCCGTTGCGCGTGGCGGCGCCGAGGTGCACGAGGACGTCCGACAGCATTGCCTGGTCGTCCTCGAACGCCTCGTCGTCCACCTCGCGGTCCACGAACGCCGCCACGAACGGCACCACGTGCGGCGTGCAGTCGAACAGCGTGACCTTCCCTGTCTCCTCGTCGTACTCGAACACGAGCTCGAGCAAGGCGTCGACCGCCGAGGCGCGCACCTCCGGGTCGTCGTCCTCGAGGGCGAGGATCATGTCCGGCACGTCGTCCGCCGGGCCCCCCGCGTGGGAGAGCTTCGCCCAGTCGACGTCGTCGAGCTTCACTTCAGCAGCCACCCGAACAGCGCGCGCTTGAAGGTGTCCCGGCCGATCACCGAGATGCTCTCGGTCAGCGGGATCTCCTTGGGGCACACCTGCACGCAGTTCTGGGCCTTGCCGCAGTCGGCGACGCCGCCCTCGCCCATGATGGCGTCGAGGCGCTCGTTGGCGTTCATCTTGCCCGAGGGGTGCATGTTGAACAGGCGCACCTGGGAGATGACCTGCGGGCCCATGAACGGCGAGCCGTCGTTCACGTTGGGGCAGGCCTCGAGGCAGCAGCCACAGGTCATGCAGCGGGAGAGCGGGTAGGCCTCCTCCTGCACCTCGGGCGCGACGCGCGGGCCGGCGCCCAGGCTGTGCGTGCCGTCGAGGAAGATCCAGGCCTTCACCTTCTTGAGGTACTCGAACATGCGCGCGCGATCGACGATCAGGTCCCGCACGAGGGGGAACTTGGTCATCGGCTCGAGCGTGATGGTCCCGCCGTCGGGGATGATCTGGTCGACGAGCGCGGTGCACGCCTGGCGCACGCGGCCGTTGACGATCATCGTGCAGGAGCCGCACACCTCCTCGAGGCACGCCTGCTCCCAGACCACCGGGGTCGTGGTCTTGCCGTCCTTGGTGGTGGGGCTGCGCTGGATGGCCATCAGGATGCTGATGACGTTCATCTGCGGCTCCCAGGGGACCTGGAACTCCTCCCACCGCACGTTGGTGTCGGGGCCGTCCGCGCGCTTGATGCGGACGTCGACCGGGCGCTTGCTCTCTTTGCTCATGATCAGGCCTGCTCCGCGGGCTTGTCTTTGGGCGCGTCCTTCGGCGGGTCTTGCGCGAAGGCGGCCTTCTTCTTGGTGTAATCGCGCTTGCGCAGCTCCATGAGGGAGGTGTCGACCGCGTCGGTCACGTGCTCGGTCTTGCCGAGCAGCGTGTAGTCGAACTCGCGGATGAACTCGACCTTGGACTGCGCGCCGTCGCGGCCGCCGTAGCGCGCGAGGGTGCTGCGGAGCCAGTTCTTGTCGTCGCGGCCGAGGGGATTGCTCGCCTTCGGGTTCTTGTCGTCGAAGTCGGGCTTGTAGTGCGCGCCGCGGCACTCGTCGCGGTTGCGCGCGCCCTCGGCGATCACCCGGGCGAGGACGAGCATGCCCTCGAGGTGGCGGATGAACGGCAGCGCCTGGTTCGCCTTGGCGCCGGTGTCGACCGCCTTGACGTTCTTGTAGCGCTCCTCGAACTCGCCGATCTTCTCGATGACCTTGTCGAGCACGGGGTTGTGGCGCTCGATGGTGCAGTCCTTGAGCATCATCTCGCCGAGCTCCTTGTGGAGCGCGTAGGGGTTCTCCTTGCCGTCGAGCTTGGCGAGGTCGGCGTAGCGCTTCTCCTCGGCCTTCTGGGCCTTCTCGAACATGCCCTTGCCGGTGTCGAAGGCGCTCTTGTCGACGTTCTCGAAGTAGGTCGCCATCGCGGGGCCGGTGACCATGCCGCCGTAGATGGTGGAGAGGAGCGAGTTGGCGCCGAGGCGATTTCCGCCGTGGTACTGGTAGTCGCTCTCGCCGACGTTGTAGAGCCCGGGGATGTTGGTCGCGTGGTTCTTCGGCGAGCCCATCTTGAGCGAGCCGCGCTCGTCGCGATCGAAGTCGACCCACATGCCGCCCATCGAGTAGTGGACGGCGGGGAACACCTTCATCGGGTTGTGGTACGGGTCCACGCCGACGAACTTCTCGTAGATCTCGAGGATGCCCGCGAGCTTCTTGCGGAGGGTGGCCTCGGGGATGTGGGTGAGGTCGAGGTAGACCTCGTTGCGCCCCATGATCCCAGCGTTCTCGTTGTAACAGATGTTGAAGAGCTCCCGGCTCGCGACGTCGCGCGGGACGAGGTTCTTGTAGAGCGGGTACTTCTCCTCGAGGAAGAAGCGGCGCTCCTTCTCGGGGATGTCGACGGGGTTGCGCTTGTCCATCGGGTCGCGCGGGACCCAGACGCGACCACCCTCGCCGCGCGCCGACTCGCTGATGAGCCGGAGCTTGTCGGCGCCGGGGATGGCCGTGGGGTGGATCTGGATGAACTCGCCGTTGCCGTAGATCGCGCCCTGCTGGTAGGCGATGGCGTTGGCGATGCCGGTGCAGATGGTGCTCTGCGTGCTGCGGCCGAAGATGATGCCGGGGCCGCCGGTGGCGAGGCACACCGCCTCGGCCGGGAACGCCCGGATCTCCATGCTCTTGAGGTCCTGGCAGACGAGGCCGCGGGTGACGCCCTGCTCGTCGAGGATGAGCCGCACGAAGTCCCAGAACTCGAACTTGCGCACGAGCGGCTCGCCCGCGATGTGCGTGCCGTCGGGGCGCTCGACCTCCATGGTCTCGTAGCGCCGCACCTGCTCGTCGAGGGCGTAGAGGAGCTGCTGCCCGGTGGTCGCGCCGGCGAACGCCGTGCGGTGGTAGAGGGTGCCGCCGAAGCGGCGGAAGTCGAGCAGGCCCTCGGGGGTGCGGTTGAACGGCACGCCCATGCGGTCGAGCAGGTACACGATGTGCGGCGCGGCCTCGGCCATGCCGAGACAGGGCGGCTGCTGCGCGAGGAAGTCGCCGCCGAGGACCGTCTCCTGGAAGTGCACCTGCGGCGAGTCGCCCTCGCCCTTGGTGTTGACGCTGGCGTTGATGCCGCCCTGCGCGCACACGCTGTGCGAGCGCTTGACGGGGACGAGCGAGAACAGGTCGACGGGGACGCCGGCCTCGCAGAGCTTGATGACGGTCATCAGGCCAGCGAGCCCGCCGCCGACGACGGCCACGCGGCGGACGGTGCCGCTCGCGGTGGTGGTGGTGATCTTGGAACCGGCCATGATTTCAGGGCTTTCGCGTCAGGGGGCTTTCGAGGGAACAGGGACGGGAGCTTGCTTCTGGGGCACGTGCGCGGCGGGCCCGGGGATCGGCACGTGCGCCGTGGGCACGAGCGCCTCCTCGCACATGTCGCGGCCGTTCTCGCCGCGGACGAGGCTGCTCGGCACGAACGCGGCGCCGCCGGTGGCGAAGAACAGGATGGTGTTCATGCCGAGGAACCAGAGCGCGGCGCCGAGCCCGACGGTGGCCCAACCGGCGAGCCGCTGCGCGCGCGTGCCGATGGTGACGCCCCACGAGAACAGGAACGTGCGGACGCCGTTCGCGAAGTGGAACACCGAGGCGCTGGTACCGAGCACGTAGAACAGGGCCTTGAGGCGGCTCTCGCCGCCGAGCTGCCCCTGCAGGCCGAGGGGCTTGCCGAAGAAGTCGTGGTGGGTCATCTGCCCGAGCAGCTTGGCGATCCGGAAATCCTTGAGGTGGAAGACCAGGAACACGAAGGCGATGACGCCGGTGATGCGCTGCAGGAGGTAGAGCCAGTTGCGGCCGTAGCCGTAGGCGCCGACGTTGGGCTTGGCCTCGAGCGCGAGCTTGACGCCGTACCCGGCGTGGAACGCCAGCGGCAGGAAGATGCCGAGCACCTCGACCACCGGGAGGTAGGGCAGGTGGTTGATCTCGTCGACCGCCTTGTCGAAGCAGAGCTGCCCCTGGATGGCCTTGGAGTTGGTCCACAGGTGGATGCAGAGGAACAGCCCCACCGGCACGATGCCCGACAGCGAGTGCAGCCGGCGCAGCACGAAATGGCGCCGATCACTGGCGGTCGACGACGCTGCGGCGGACATCGAAGGGCTGATTAGGGCCGTCCGGCGGAGGGGGCAATCCTTCGTTTTCCCGTGGCTCTTTCGGCACGTGCCGGGGGTCCGGCGAGAATCCTACAGCCGGGGCGATCCGCGCCGATCGGGCCGGAACTCCGGCGCCTCGCGCCACTCTGTCCCCGGGAAAGCACTCCTTCCCCAGAAAGAAAGAGGTGTCCGATGGCAGGTGTCTCGACCGGTGGCGGCGCGAAGGGCAAGCGGAGCGTGGACCAGGAGGTGAACATGGTGCCGTTCATCGACCTGCTCCTCGTGACCATCTCGTTCCTCCTGGTGACCGCGGTGTGGACGAGCATGGCGCGGGTCCCGGCCTCGACGGCGATGCCCGGCCACAAGACCGAGGACAAGACGGTCGAGCCGCGCGCGCTGCACGTGCGCGTGGAGGGCAAGACGGCCGCGCTCTCCTGGCAGAAGGGGCAGAAGATCGACGACCTCACCAAGGTGCCGTTGACCGAGCTCGAACGGGAGATCCAGAAGGCCGCCGTGGGCAGCGAGCCCGGCACCGCGGCCATCGTGCACGTGCCCAACGCCATGCCCATGGGCGAGCTCACGACCGTGCTGGACGCCGTCCACGGCGGCAAGGTGTTCGCCGTCGCGCTGGGCAGCTAGCACGAGGGGATGCAACGAAGGCGCGTCTTCTCGGGAGCGGAGTGGGAGGCGAAGATCGGCTACTGCCGCGCGGTCGCCGTCGGCACGCAGGTGTTCGTGGGCGGCACCGCGCCCGTCGCCGAGGGCGGCGGCACCTTCGCCCCCGGCGACGCCTACGCGCAGGCGCAGCGTTGCCTCGCCATCGTCCGGCGCGCGCTCGGCGAGCTCGGGGGCGGCCTCGAGCACGTGGTGCGCACCCGCATGTACGTGACCGACATCGCGCGCTGGCCGGAGATCGGGCGCGCCCACGCCGAGGCCTTCGGCGCGCACCCGCCGGCGGCCACCATGGTGGAGGTGCGGAGGCTCATCGCCGACGACATGCTCGTCGAGATCGAGGTCGACGCCGTGCTCGACGGAGCGGTGTAAGACGCGCGCGCCGGGGGCGTTCTTGGTTCATGCGCCACCTCCTCCCTCTTGTCTTCGCCTTCGCCTCCCTCACCGCTGCCTGCGGCGGTGCGCCCTCGCACCCGATGCAGGCGTCTGCGCCGCAGGCCGCGCCCGCGCCCATCCTCACCACGTCGGTCTACGGCAAGGACCCCAACGGTTCGATCGGCGAGGACGGCCTGCAGCTGTCGCTCAAGTCGGCGATCGATCTGCAGTTCCCCGCGCGGCTCGGCATCGTGCCGCTCGCGGCGCCGTTCGACCCCAAGGCCAAGGGCAAGCTGCGCCTGCGCCACGTCGCCGCCGGCGGGCTCGGCCCCGCGCTGCTCGCCTCGCCGCACTTCACGCAGATCAACGACGTCGACACCGAGCTCCCCAACGTCGGCGGCATCGAGGGCCTGCGCGCGCTCGCCTCTCGCTACCGCCTCCGTTACCTGCTGCTCTACTCGGAGCGGTTCGAGGACGCGACGCACCTCAACGGCTGGGCGTGGACCTACGCCACCGTGGTCGGCATGTTCATCGTGCCCGGCGTCACCGTGTCGAGCCACGGCGTGCTGCAGGCCGATCTCCTCGACGTGCGCACCGGCACCATCCTGTTCACCGTCGTCGAGTCGGTCAACGTCGACGAGAAGACCTTCATGATCGGCGCCGGTCGCTCGCACCTCGACGCGCAGGCCAAGGCCGCCGTCGCCGCGGCGCCTGCCCTCGCCAAGAAGGTCATGGCCCAGACCCAGGCCCTCGTGGACCTCGCGGAGGGTGCCGAGCAGAACAAGCCGAAACCTCTGCTCTTGCCGCCCCCCGTCCAGAACTAGATCCATTCACCCTCCCGCGCGTAGGGAGGGTTAGGCTCTCCGAGCTCTCCCATGCGCCGCACCCTCGCCCTCCTCCCGCTGCTCCTCCTCGGCTGCCCCAAGCCCGCCGCGAAGCCGCCCCCCACCGCGGCGGAGTACACGGGGCCGATCGCCAAGCGCGTGGCCACCGCCAAGACGCGCGAGAAGCTCGCGGTCACCATCTACAACCAGGACTTCGGCCTCGTGCGCGAGGTGCGCACCGTCGACCTCGCGCCGGGCCGCACCGCGCTCGAGCTGCAGGACGTGGCCGCCCGCATCCAGCCCGAGACGGTGCACGTGAAGGCGCTCCTGCCCGACCCGGCGTTCGGCGTCCTCGAGCAGAACTTCCGCTACGACCTGCTCACGCCCGCCAAGCTGCTGCAGAAGTACGTCGGCAAGATGGTGAAGATCCAGCGCTGGAACAGCGTGCTCGGCAAGGAGGAGGACGTCGCGGCCAAGGTGCTCGCGGCCGAGCCCGGGCAGGAGCCGGTGTTCGAGGTCGCGGGCGAGGTCACCTACGGCTACGGCGGGCGCATCTCGTTCCCGGAGCTGCCCGAGAACCTGGTCGACAAGCCGACCCTCGTGCTGTTGCTCGGCGCCGAGCAGCCCAAGCAGAAGCTCGAGGTGGCCTACGCGACGAGCGGCATGGGGTGGAAGGCCGACTACGTCGCCACCGTCTCCCCCGACGACACCAAGCTCGATCTCACGGGGTGGGTCACGCTCGACAACCGGAGCGGGGCCGCGTTCCCCGAGGCCGAGCTCAAGCTGGTCGCCGGCGACGTGCAGAAGTTCGCGCCCCCCGCCGACTACGACGACGGCGAGTACATGGATCTCAAGTCGGCCAAGCAGGAGTTCGCCAAGAGCAAGGACAAGGGGTTCAGCGAGGAGAGCCTGTTCGAGTACCACCTCTACACGCTGGGTCGGCCGACCACGCTGCTCGAGAAGGAGCAGAAGCAGGTCACCCTGCTCGAGGCCGCGAGCGTGCCGGTCAAGAAGCACCTCGTGTTCTCGGGCCAGAGCTACTGGTACCGCAGCCACTACAGCGGCTTCGTCTCGCAGAACCAGAAGGTCTCGGTGTTCCTCGACTTCGAGAACAAGAAGGACCACCACCTCGGCGTGCCGCTGCCCAAGGGCATCGTGCGCGTCTACAAGGCCGACAAGTCGGGCGCCCAGCAGTTCATCGGCGAGGACCGCATCGACCACACCGCCACCGACGAGAAGGTGCGCGTGAAGATGGGCGAGGCGTTCGACGTGGTGGCCGACCGCAAGCAGGTGTCGTGGCACCCCATGGGCACCTGCAACAGCGAGTCCGAGTGGGAGATCGCGATCCGCAACCACAAGGACGTCGCCGAGACGGTCGAGATCGTCGAGCCCGCCGCGGGAGACTGGGAGATCATGACCTCGTCCCACCCGGCCCAGAAGGTCGACGCGCACACCTTCACGTTCACGGTGAACGTGCCCAAGAACGGCGCGACCAAGGTGACCTACCGCGTCGCCGTGAAATGGTGCTGACCATGAAGCGAGCCTTCCGCGTCCTCCCCGTCCTCGCCCTGACCGCGCTCGCCACCCAGGTGGGGGCGCAGAAGGCCGGCACCAGCAAGATCTCCACCAGCAAGGACCGCAAGGAGATCGCGGTCACCATCTACAACCAGGGCTTCGGCCTCGTGCGCGAGGTGCGCGACCTCGACCTCGCGAACGGGCGGGTCTCGCTCGAGCTGCGCGACGTGGCCTCGCAGATCCAGCCCGAGACGGTGTCGATCAAGCCGCTCGGCGGCAAGCTCGACGTGCTCGAGCAGAACTACCGCTACGACATCCTGAGCCCGCAGAAGCTGCTCGAGAAGTACGTCGGCAAGAAGGTGAAGGTCTACCGGTACAACGACAAGACCGGCAAGGACGACGCCGTGGACGCCGAGGTGCTCTCGGCGGACATGTACAACACGGTCCTCAAGATCAACGGCGAGATCACCTACAACTACCCGGGCCGCTTCGCGTTCCCGGAGGTGCCCGCCAACCTGATCAGCAAGCCCACGCTGGTGTGGCTCGTGGACAGCGGCGCGGCCAAGCAGAAGGTCGAGGTCACCTACCTGACGCGCGGGTTCTCCTGGAAGGCCGACTACGTGCTCGTCATCGACGACGCCGACAAGCTCGCCGACCTGCAGGGCTGGGTCACGCTGAACAACAACACCGGCGCGAGCTACGAGAACGCCAAGCTCAAGCTGGTCGCCGGCGACGTGCAGAAGCTGTCCGGATACAACAGCTACAGCGACTACCCGATGCCCACGACGTCGGCCTCCTCCGGCTACGGCGGCAAGCCGTTCAAGGAGGAGGGCTTCTTCGAGTACCACCTCTACACGCTGCAGAAGCCGACCGACGTGCTGCAGAACGAGCAGAAGCAGGTCACCCTGCTCGAGGCCCAGGGCATCAAGGTCGACAAGAAGCTCATCTTCTTCGGCGCGGCCTACTACTACCGCGGCAACTACGGCCAGGTGATGAGCAACCAGAAGGTGGGCGTCTACCTCGACATCGAGAACAAGGAGCAGAACCACCTCGGCATCCCGCTCCCCAAGGGCATCGTGCGCGTCTACAAGGCCGACAAGTCCGGCGCCAAGCAGTTCGTCGGCGAGGACCGCATCGACCACACCCCGCGCGACGAGAAGGTGCGCATCAAGATGGGCGAGGCGTTCGACGTGGTCGGCGATCGCAAGCAGATGTCCTGGAAATCGCTCGGCTCGTGCAACAGCGAGTCGGAGTGGGAGATCTCGCTGCGCAACCACAAGGACACGCCGGAGACGGTCGAGATGTTCGAGCCGGTCGGCGGCGACTGGGAGATCGTCTCGAGCTCGCACCCCACGGTGAAGCAGGACGCGCACACGTTCACCATCACCGTCACCCTCGCCAAGAAGGGCGAGGCCAAGATCAAATACCGCGTCCGCACCAAGTGGTGCTGATCAGCCCGCGGGGTGCGCCTCTTCGACCAGCTCGACCAGCACGCCGCCGGTCGACTTGGGGTGCAGGAACGCGACCTTGTGACCACGAGCGCCGATGCGGGGCGCGCTGTCGATCAGCTGCACGCCGATGCCGGAGAGGAACGCGAGGGCCTGCTCGATGCCCTCGACCTCGATGGCCACGTGGTGCAGCCCCGGGCCGCGCTTCTCCAGGAACTTGGCGAGCCCGTCGTTGCCCTTGGGCGAGATGAGCTCGAGGTTCGAGTCGCCGACCGGCAGGAGCACCGCCTCGGTCTTCTGCGAAGCGACCACCTCGCGGACGGTGGCCTCGAGGCCGAGGGCGCGCCACTTCTCGAGCGCTGCGTCCACGTCGGCGACGGCGATGGCCACGTGGTCGATCCGCTTGATCTTCAGCATGTTGCCCTTGGATCTAGCCCAGGACGGGGAGGTCGTCATGCGCCCAGCGGTGGCGTGCCGCCGGCAGACGGGGGTGTTGTTCGAGCACGTCCGCGGCCCTAGCGTCGCGCTCCATGAAACACACCTTCCTCGGATCCCTCGTGCTGTCGGGCCTCGCCCTCACCGCCAACGCCTCCGCCGAACGGATCGTCTCCGGCGCCAACGGCGTCAGCGAGGTCGGTGCCGGCGTCAAAGAGGTCGGCATCGAGTCGATGTTCGTCGTCTCGTCCAAGGGCAAGGCGGAGACCACCGCCGGCGCCAAGGACGACACCTCGAACACGCGCGTCTCGCTGCTGGGCGGGCTGTTCTTCCACTACTTCGTGGCCGACAACCTCTACCTCACCGGCAACGTCGGCGCGCTCTACCGGTCGGACGGCACCTCGGTCGGCGGCGCCTCGATCGGCAAGGCGAGCTCGGTCGGCTTCCTCGGCACCGTCGGCGCGGGCTACCTCGCCCGGCTCGGCGGCGGCATGTTCCTCGCCCCCGCCGTCGGCGTCGGCGGCTACTCGCTCAACACCGACACCACGAGCAAGGTCTTCGTCGGGACCACCAGCAGCGACGTCACGGTGAGCAGCGGCGAGGCAGGCCTCGCGGTCCGGCTCGAGCTCGGCTTCGTGTTCTACTCGAGCGCGCGGTTCAACCTGTTCGCGCGGCCCCAGGCGCTCGTCCTCCTCGGCACGAGCAAGCTCAAGAACCAGCCCGCCGGCGCCTCGGACCAGTCGAGCAAGTCGACGACGATCGACGGCGGCTTCGACGTCGGCGTCAGCCTCGTCTTCTGACCGCTCCCCGGCTCGCCGCCGACCCTGCTCCGCAGCAAAGTTCAGCCCGGCAGACCGGATCGGTTATGTTGCGGGGCGATGAAGCCGCGTCGTCGCACCCGACGATACCTCGTCGATGCGCGTTTCCAGCTCAAGTACACGGGCATGCTGGTCGGCGTCGTGCTGTCCGTCATGGTCGTGCTCGGCGTGTTCCTGTTCCAGACCGCCCGGGCCGCGAGCACCCACGCGAGCTTCGCCGCCGACCAGGCCGAGCGTGCGCTCAAGGAGTCGGCGGCGAGCGCCAAGCTCCTGAAGATGAACGCCTCGTACGACGAGGCCCTCGGGAAGTCGCTCGACGCCGACCTCGCCGCCCTCGACGCCGAGTACAAGAAGAACCTCGACGACGTCCAGGCCCGCCGCAAGGACGTGGAGCAGCAGCGCCAGCGCCTCTCGCTGCTCCTGGCCCTCGGCTCGCTCGTGCTGCTCGCCTCGCTGAGCGTGATGGGCATCTTCATCACCCACCGCATCGTCGGCCCGGTGTACCGCATGAAACGCCTGTTGCGGCAGGTGGGCACCGCGCGCTTCTCGGTCAAGGAGAAGCTCCGGCGCGGTGACGAGCTCGAGGATCTCTTCGAGACCTTCGTCCAGACCGTGCACAGCCTCGAGGCGCTCCAGGCCGGGCGCCGGCTCACCCTCGACGCGACGATCGAGAAGGCGCGCAAGGCCGAGGTGCCCGAGGACGTGCTGCGGGGCCTCGAGGCGCTGCACGCCCAGCTCTCCCTCGGCCTCGGCGGCGGCGTGCCGGCCAGCAAGCGCGACGCGGCCGAGAAGGAGCGCGCCTCGTGAAGATCCCGAGCCTGGTCGAAGACGCCCTCGCGCGCCTCGGGCGCAAGTTCGAGGACGCCGACTACAACCC
The DNA here is from genome assembly GCA_964624885.1 of uncultured Polyangiales bacterium. Taxonomy (GTDB): domain Bacteria; phylum Myxococcota_A; class Polyangia; order Polyangiales; family JADJMO01; genus JADJMO01. The sequence goes on from CAZUZY010000053.1 coordinate 13,340, forward strand.
CACCCCGCTCATCGACCTCGGCGCCATCGTCGCCAACGCCGACGGCAAGATCGAGAGCGCCGAGAAGGAAGCGCTCGCGCAGATGCTGGAGCCGCTGCTGCATGCGCACCTCGACACCGAGCTCGTGGGGTTCCTGGTCGACGCGAGCCTCAAGGTGCTCGCGCGCACCGGCACCTCGCGTCGCATCGAGGTCCTCGCCGCGATCCTGCACGACTGCGACGCGGTCGACGAGGCGCTCATCGTCGCCGTCGCGATGGCGACCCACGAGCGCTCGCTCGGGGAGGCCGAGCGCAAGGTCATCGGAGAGCTCGCCGTCGCCTGCGAGGTCGAGCCCCCCCACCTCGAGGAGATCGTCGCCCGCGTCAGCGCCGCGCGCTAGCGAAGGCACGGCCGCCACGCCGGAGGGTCACTTTGCCCCCGTGGGCGTCAGCACCTGGGACGAAAAGGCGTCAGGATCGGCACGGCGTGGCTCACCCGCCCACCCGCGTACGGCTGGGCCAGGGGCGTTTCGTGCGGAAATTCGGCTTTGGCCCGTTGGCATCCGGCTCGCTAGACTCACGCCCCATGCGCCACGGGTTCCTCCTCCTCTCGTGTGCCCTCCTGCCCGTGCTCGCGCTGGGGGCGTGTGGGGGGTCGATCACGCCCGACCCGGAGGCCATCGACGACGGGGGTCTGGTCGACTCGGCGAGCGACGGCAAGGTCGACTCGAAGGTGGACTCGGGCCTCGACACCAAGAGCGACACGCTGCTCGACACCCGGGTCGACACCGCCCTCGACACCTGGGTCGAGCCCGAGTGCCCCGACGCCGGGCCGCCGGTGAAGGACTACAAGTGCGACCCGCTCGCGGCGCCGCCTGGCGGCTGCAAGGCCACCGAGGCCTGCTACCCCTACGTGGAGTACCCGTCCGAGCGGTGCATGCCGGAGACCTACCACACCCGCTGCTTCCCGGCGGGCAAGGGCAAGCAGGGTGAGCCGTGCTCCGGGGGCGCGTGCGCCGCGGGCTACGCGTGCGTCGCGAGCGGTGTGGGCAATCAGTGCGCGCTCATGTGCAAGCCGGGCAAGATCGGCGCCTGCCCGGATGGCTACGTCTGCTCCCCGACCGACGTGCCGGACGTCGGCGCGTGCCTATGAAACACCTCGCCTCGCTCGTCGTCGCCCCCGCGCTCTTCGGTGCCTTCCTCGTCGCCTTCGGCGGCACGGGGTGCGGCGCCCGCACCGAGCTCGTGCTCCCCGACGCGCGCGACGCCGACGCAGAGACCGAGACCGAGCCCCCCAAGGAGTGCCTCGAGACCAAGGACTGCCCCGGCTTCGACGACAAGTGCGCGCCGGTCTCGTGCATCGCGAGCAAGTGCGTCGCGGGCGCCAAGGTGGTCTGCGACGACAAGGACCCGTGCACCGACGACAGCTGCGAGCCCACCACCGGCAAGTGCAAGTTCGAGCCGAACACCCTCGACCTCGACGGCGACGGCCACCGCGCGCCGCTCGCGGGCAAGAAGCCCGGTGAGCCCGGCTCGTGCGGCGACGACTGCGACGACAAGAGCGCGGCCGCGTTCCCCGGCAACAAGGAGATCTGCGACGGCGTCGACAACGACTGCGATGGCATCGTCGACAACGACGCCCGCTACGTGCCACCCGCCACCGGCCCCGACGCCATCCGCGTGAGCGGCGACGTGCAGGAGGCGAGCCCCGCCGGCCTCGCGTTCGCCAACGAGCAGTACCTCGCCATGTACGACGCGCGAATCTCCGGCAAGCTGCGCGTCTACGGCGCGGCGCTCGATCCGCTCGGCAACAAGCTCTCGGAGTCGCTCCTCAACAAGTCCACCGTCGACTCGGTCGAGGGCCGCGTGGCCTGGAACGGCGCCCAGTTCGGCGTCGTGTGGTCCGACCGCCGCGACGCGAGCTGGGAGCTCTACTTCTCGCGGCTCGACAAGACCGGCGCCAAGCTCGACCCCGACCTGCGCATCAGCGAGGGCGACGGCAGCTGGTCGATCGGCGCGAGCCTCGTGTGGACCGGCAAGGAGTTCGTGGTCGCCTTCCAGGACCAGCGCGACCTCGACCCGCAGTTCAACGTGTGGGGCCAGCGCATCTCGGTCGACGGCAAGCTGGTGGGCGGCAACGTCAAGCTGGTGGACGACGTCTCCTCGGGCCCTGATCTGGCGGTCGGCCTCGGCACGCTCGGGATCGTGTGGACGCAGCAGATCAGCGCCACCCAGTACGACAGCTACCTGCGCATCCTCAGCCGCGAGCTCGCCCCGGTGAGCGAGCCGATCAAGATCAGCTCCGGCAAGAGCGGCGAGTCGCCCACCATCGTGTGGAACGGCGACCGCTACGTCGTCGCGTTCTTCGACAAGGTGGGCGCACCCAAGACCATCTACGGCGCGGCCTACGACGAGAAGGGCGGGGTGGTGGTGCCGCTCACCCAGCTCACCGAGAGCCCCAAGTTCTCGCGCTATCCGGCGATGTTGCCCCTCGGCGATCGCCTCCTGCTCGTGTGGAGCGACACCAAGGACGGCGCCTCGGGCTACGAGCTCTACTCCAAGATGCTCGACAAGAAGCTCGTGGCCATCGGCGGCGAGAGCCGCATCACCAACGCGCCCGGCGAGAGCGTCGGCGCGGGCATGGCGTTCGGGCCCAAGGGCGACGTCGGTGTGCTGTTCCGCGACGACCGCCTCGGCACGGTGCAGACCTACTTCACGCGCCTCGTCTGCACCGCGGGCAAGTGAGCGGAGCCGGTCGCCTCCACGGGCCGCAACAGCATCAGGGGACGCGCTCGAAGCGCATCTTGTTCTTGTCGTGCCCCTGAGCGTCGATCTCGTACACGGTGAGGATGTCGCCCTGGAGCATCACCTCGAGGACCTCGACCTTCTTGTCCTTGATGCCGGTGATCTCGAGCCGGTAGATGTCGCCGTAGTGGTCGGTGACCCGGTAGGTGGCCTTCTCTGCCTGGCTCGTGCCGATGCTGATCTCGAGCGTCGTCGCGGTGAGGACGATGCGGATGTCGAACGGGGAGCCGGCCGGCATGCTCGTGCCGGCCACCTCCACCAGCCGGTAGGAGCCGAGGAGCTGCGAGTACCCCCGCAACGCGCCGCTCTGGTAGGTGGGCGGAACGAACGCATGGGCGACCGACGCGTTCGCGACGAAGAGCCCCACGACCGCGAGCGCACCGGCGATCCTCATGGGATCACGGTACCAGAAAGCTAGAGGCGGTACTTCGCGCGCACCTCGGCCTGCGTCGCGACCAGCGCGTGGTCGCCGGCGAGGACCGCGAGCTCGGGCCAGACGAGGGGGTGGGCGAGAGCGCTCGAGAACGTGCGGAGCGCCTCGTGGACCGGCGCAGCTCCGCCCGCGCCGAGCGCCAGGAACGCGTAGATCCCCGGGAGATCGCCCTCCTCGCCGACCAGGTAGGTCTCGTCGCTCGCCACCTGCAGCGGGCAGTCGAGCGCGCGGAGCTGCTCCCGCAGGGTCTCGACGGCCTCCGCGCCCGGGTGGACGCCGTCGATCGCGTAGCTCGTGCGCTCGCCCGCGCGGAGCACCGCGGCGCACGGGTAGACGAACACGTGCTCCTTGCGCTCTTCGTCGTCCGCGGGTGGGGCGTTGAGCGGCTGCGCGTCGAACACGACCTGGTCGTCGAAGTGCTGCGGCAGCCCAGGCCTGCGGATCTGGAGGATGCGGGCGGTGACCGGCCCCGTGCGCTGCGCGAAGGCCTCGTAGGGCTCCTCCTCGACGAAGCGGATCCGGCACAGCCCCCAGTCCTCCTCGACGGGGCCTTCCCCGGGCTGGACCGGAAGCCCGAGGCGCGCGGCCGAGGCCCGCACCTTCGCGTGATCCCCCACGATCGTCGCCGCGGTCATCCGATCCCAGTCGTGGGGACCGGGCTCGGGCACGAGCTCCACGAGCTCGTCGAGGCGCGCGAGGGCGACCGCGAACTCTCCGAGCTGGCGCGCTGCTTCGGCCGCGAGCCGGCGGGCGTTCTTCGCGTCGGGCACGCGCGCAACCACGAGCGAGGCGTGCGCCAGCGCGGCCCTCGCATCCCCGCGGGCGAAGGCGTCGACCGCGCGCAGCCACGCGGGCAGCGTCGGATCGCCGCGGCGCTCGCAGGCGGCGACCAGCTCGTCGAACGCCGTGCGGTCGTCGGCGCGACGGATCAGCTCGGCGAGCTCCATCACCAGCGGGAGGTCGGGAGGGCCCGCGGCCGCGTCGAAGAAGGCGTGCAGCCGCGCTCGCGCCTCCTCGTCGTGTCCGCTCGCGACCAGCACCTGCGCGAGGGCGCGGGTGACGACGGCCTCGGTCGGCCACCGCCGCGCGCCTGCCTCGAGCAAGAGGAGCGCGCGCTCGGGGTCGTCCTGGCCCGCGGCCTCCACCAGCGCCTCCGGAGCCTCGGGCAAGGGGACCTCGGACAGCGGGGGTGCCGCCTCGAGGGCCTTGCGCACGCGCCCGATGCGATCGAGCGCGTCCAGCGGCTTGCGCAGCACCGGCAGCGCCTTCTCCATCAGGGCGAGGGCGCGGGCGGCGACGTGCGGCGCGCCGCGCGCAAGAGCCAGGTGCGCGTGCTTCTCGGCGATCTCGATCGTGGTGCGCCCGACCCCTTGTCGCTGCAAGCGCTCGCTGAACCGGCAGAGCGCCTGACCGACCCGGTGGTCGTTGGGCACCGCCGCGGCGAGCACCAGCCGCTCGAGCGCGTCGGCCCAGCCCGGGTAGTGCTGGGGCGTGTCGACGATCTCCTCGAGCGCCGGCAGCGCCTCGCGGGCCTGCACGAGGCGGCCCGCGCGCACGTGGATCCGGGCGAGATCGATGCGGCGCTCCATCTGGTGGCTCGCGTCCTTGCGCCCGTTCACCTGGCAGTCCTCGACGAACGCGAGCGCCTCGTCGAGGCGACCCATCGCGATCAGCGGCTCGATGCGCGCGTTCGGCAGGTCGTAGGTGGCGTCGCCGTCGCCCGCCGCCACCATCTTGGCGACCTGGCGGTCGACGAACGCGAGCGACTCCTGCATCTGTCCGTTGTCGCGCATGGCGCCGGCGTACTCGGCGCTGATGCAGCCGTAGCAAGGCCAGCTCGGGTCGATGCGGGTGAGGGTCTCGTCGCACACCGCGAGCCGCTCCTCGGCGAACCCCGGGCCGTCGACCAGGCCGTAGCACGAGGCCAGGTCCTGCACCGCGCACACGGCCTGCGGGCACTCGCGGGTCTCGGGGCGGTGCGCGTAGTCGACGAGCGCCACCGCCTCCGAGAGCGCGGTCGTGCCCTCCATGCGGTGGAGGACGCGACTCTGCAACATCCAGTGCCGCAAGAACACCTCGACCCACGGCAGGTCGAGCGAGCGCGCGAGGGCCAGCGCCTCGGGGTAGATCGCGTCGGCGCGCGCGTGGCGGTCCTCGCACACCTCGGTCGGCAGCCGATCGATGAGCTCGGCGAGCCGGCCCTGCCCCTCGCGGCGCAGCCGGCGCTCGGTGTCGTTGACCCAGCGCCAGATGTTCATGCCGACCCTCGGGCGCGCAGCAGGGCGCACACCGTGGCCGTGTAGTCGGCCAGGGTGGTCGCGAGATCGACCTTGCCCGCCGAGTCTCCCGCGCCGGTCATCAGCGAGGCGAGCGCGCGCAGCATGCGCGGACCCGGGTCGTCGCGGTCGGGCATGCGCTCGAGGAGGGCCGCGATCGCCGGCGAGTCGACGTTCACATAGAGGTGGGCCTCGGCCGCGCCGTCGACCTTGGCGGTGAACAGCCGCGCGAGCCCGAGCGCGGCGCTGGCGATCCGCTTGTCGGCCTCGTCGCTCTCGAGGCGCCGCTTGAGCTCGACGTCGCGGTCGGGCACCAGCACGAGGGGCAGATCCTTGGGCGCGAAGCGCGCGGGGACGATGCGCTGGCCCGGGAGCGCCAGGGTGGCCTCGAGCACCGCCATCGACGAGGTGTCGAGCCGCTGCGCGCGGAACACCTGCTCGTTGCCCTCGCTGGTCCCGAGCTGCACGACCGTGCCGCCGTGCCGCTCGCACCAGCGCTGCACGAACGGCAGCACGCCGTAGCGGGTGCCGCTCGCGATCGGCACCTTGAGCGCGCGGAACAGCATCTCCTCGAAGCCGCCGCGGGTGGCGAGCGAGACGTGGAACCGCCGCTCGCTGCGCTTCTGGATCACCGGCAGGGTGAGGTCGCCCTCGGAGGTGGGCACGGTGAGCTCGTCGGCGAGCAGATCGAACAGCCGCGGCTCGCAGATGGCCGCCCCGAGGAGCGCCTCGTTGTGCCGCGAGAGCACCCGGCGCCACGCCTCGGGCTCGCGCCGCGCGACCTCGGCCAGGCCGAGCACGATGGCCTCGACGAGCGCCGCCTGGGTCGCGGCGTAGACCGCGTCACGCTGCAGGTCTTCACGGCTCGCGGTGGGGGTGAGCGCCACCGACTCGAGGACGCCGCCCACGAACCCAGCCCACGCGGGCAGCAGGTCGCGCGCGTCGTCGTCGAGCAGCATGCCGCGCACGAACACGGCGAGGTTGCGGTTGTCGCTCGTGCCGTAGGTGGCGCCGTCCTGCACCCAGAGCATGCCGCGCGCGTCGCTCTTCTCGAGCGGATTCACCGCGAACGTGCACAGGGGCTCGAAGCGTGACTCGAACCGCGCGGCGAACGCGAGGCGCGCGCGGCGAGCCTTGAGGGGGTTGTCCGCGGGCTCGCGCCAGGGCGGCGGCACGGCGTTGATGTCGGCGTCGTCGCCGTCGAGGCGCACACCGAACGGCAGCAGCGCGCCGTAGCGCGCGAGGATAGGCCGCAGGGCTTCGCGCTCGAGGAGGGCGTGGAACTTCTCCTTGAGGGTGAGCTGCACGCGGGTGCCGATCGGGCGCGCGTCACAGGCCTCGAGCGAGTACCGCTCGCCGGTCTTGCTCGCGTAGTGGAACCCGAGCTCCGGCGACTGGTACGAGGTGGTCCACACGTCGATGCGCTCGCTGACCACGAACGCGGAGAGGAACCCGAGGCCGAACAGCCCGATGAGGCCGTCGTCGGCGGTGGCCTGGCGGAGGCGGCGGGTGTAGCCGGCGCCGACCGTGGCGAGGTACTGCACCACCTCGTCGTGGGTGAGCCCCGCGCCGTTGTCCTCCACCGCGAGCGTGCCGGTCGCGCGGTCGGGGATCACCCGGATGCTGGGGGTGAACGGGTCGGTCGCCTCGATCCGGCGGCGCGTGCAGGAGTCGTGGGCGTTCTGGACCAGCTCGCGCAGCGCGACGGTGGGCGTGGAGTAGAGGTGCTGGGCGAGCACGGTCATCAACCCCGAGAGGTCGACCTGCGTCGCGCGTACCTCCGCCTCGGCCATGGGCGCCGAGCATAGCGCACTAGGGGGTCCGCGCCTCGACGGCGGCGGCGACGATCGGGGCGAGGCCGCCGTCGCGGAGAGCCCAGGGATCGTCGGCGGCGAGATCGAGCACGGCGCCAGCGATCTCGGCGTATCCAGCTTCACTGCCGGCGCGGCACGCGGCGCAGACCACGCCCCCGTGGCGCCCGGCGAGCAACGCTGCCTTGCCGCGCGGCCGCGGGCGACCGCAGCGCGCGCAGCCGTCGAGCTCGAGCGCGAACCCCAGCGACTCGAGGAGCACGAGCCCGAAGGCGGTCTCGAGGGGGGCGATCGGGGCGCCGACGTCGAGCATGTCGAGCGCGCGCTCGAGCGCGGCGAACACGATCGGCTCCGCGGTGTGCTCGGGGCAGAGGCTGCGCGTCCAGCGCGTGCACACCCCGGCGGCGTCGAGCGCTTCGGCGCGGGAGAGGAGGCCGATCCGCGCCCGCTGCACCTCGGCCGTGCGTAGCGCGTAGAGCTCGCCGCCACCCTTGGCGAGGCTCACGCGCAGGGTGTGGAACGGCTCGAGGACCATGCGCCGCTTGGCGCGCTTGCCGATCGCCGAGACGACCCCGTGCCGCTCGGTCAGGAGCTTCACGACCGCGTCGGACTCGCCGTACGGCGAGACCCGCAGGACGAACGCGTGGTCCTCGGGCTCGGCGACGCGCGGACTAACCCGCGACGAAGCCCGCTGACTGGCCATGCTCGCCCATCGACAGCTCGCTCGGCACGTCACGCCCGCGGGGGCGCAGGATGAAGCTGAGGGCCATCGTGCAGAGCACGAGCAGGAGCACGAACGCCACGGCGATGCCCACCCGGCGCCGCTCCTTGGGGGCGACGTGGGTGGAGACGGGCACGATCGGCGCGACGAGCGGCACGCGGCGCGACGCGCCGTACCACGCGAGCACCTCCTCGGGCGAGAGGCCGACGGCCTTGGCGTAGCCGCGCAGGAAGCCGCGCACGAACACCTCGCCGGGGAGGTCGTCGAAGCGGTCGGACTCGAGCTTCTCGAGCGAGACGAGCGGGATGCGGGTCGCGCGGCCGATCTCCTCGATGGACATGCCGCGCAGCTCGCGCTCGCGGCGCAGACGCGCGCCGACGCCACCCCGCAGGCTCGCACCCTGCAGGCTGGTGGCGGGCACGGACCCAGGGGCCGATGCCGGGGACAGCGAGTTGCGGTCGTTCATTTGGCGCACCTCACGACGCCATCGACGCACCGCTTGCCGATCGACGTCTTGTCGGAGATGGAGACGCACTGCTTGTATTCCTCGAGGGCCACGGGCTTCTGCCCGAGCTTCTCGTGGACCCGGCCGAGCGCCTCCCATGCGTCCTGGAGGCGCTTGCAGATCGGGTCGGGGCGGTCGACGGAGCGCTTGAGGAGCTCCTCGGCCTTGATCAGGTTGCCCTTCTTCTCGAAGGCGACCCCCATGCGGTAGTCGACCCAGCACCAGCCGGGCTTGAGGGCGAGCGCCTTCTCGAGCACCTCGAGCGCCTTGTCGGGCTCGTTCTTCTCGAGGTACGCGCCGCCGAGCTCGTACCAGGCGAGCTCGGGGGTCTTGTAGACGATGTCCTCGGCCAGCGGCCGCAGGATGCCGATGGCCTCGTCGTACTTCTTCTGCTGGATGAGGATCACGGCGAGCAGGTGCTTGGCCGGCCGCAGCTCCGGGTCGACGGCGATCGCCTTGCGGGCGGCCTTCTCGGCCTCGTCCCAGCGGCAGTCGTTCTCGGCCTGGCAGATGGCCAGGTACAGGAGGGCGATGAGCCGGTGGGCCTCGGCGTTGTTGTCGTCGGCGGAGACCGCCTTCTGGGCGTGCTCCATGGCCGCGCGGTACCGCTGGTGCTGCCAGTCGTCGAGCGCGAGGTCGTACTCGGCCCGGGACACCTTCTCGGGATCGGCGCCGTTGGGCACCGACCCGTTGCGCGGGCACCCGAGCACCAACGCCCCCCACGCAATCCCCCAGGCGGCGCCGCGCATCGACGCCGTGGCCGAAGACGTCGGCTTCGCGGTCCCCGGACGCGGTGAGCTGGGCGAGGGAAGGTGCATGGGTTGGAGGTGGTAGAGGCGGAAAAACCAGCAACAAAGCTTGGAAGGCCTTGGCTGGGGGACTCCGTGCGTAACCCACGTGGCAGATCCGGTCAATCGGAATGGACCGAGGTTTTCCACAGGGTCCACGTGCTACGAGCCGGCGGTGACCGGAGCGAGGGGGGACCGGCCGCTCTTTCGTCCAGGGGCCGCGAAGGTCTTCTGGACGCTCCTGGTCGGCTACGCCGCCTTCTACCTCTGTCGCGCCAACGTCGACGCGGCCGCGCCCTTGCTCGAGAAGGCCTTCGGGTACGACAAGGTGCGCCTCGGCGCGCTCTCTTCGCTGGGCACCCTCGCCTACGCCCTCGGGAAGGTCACCCTCGGGCCGCTCGGCGATCGCATCGGGGGGCGGCGCATCTTCCTGCTCTGCCTGTTCGGGTCGGTGGTCGCGAGCGTGACCCTCGGCGCGGTGGCGGGCGTCTTCCCGCTGCTGCTCGGCGTCGCGGTCCTCAACCGTTTCGCGCAGAGCGGTGGCTGGGGCGGCCTCGTCGACGTGGTCTCCCGCTGGTTCGCGCGCGACCGCTACGGCACGGTGATGGGTGGGCTCTCGACGAGCTACGAGCTCGGCAACGTCGTCGCGCTGGTGCTCTCCGGGGTGATCGGCGCGCGGTTCGGCTGGCGCGCCCTGTTCGTCGTGAACCCGCTCCTGCTCGCGCTCGTCGGCCTGGTGGCGTTCTTCACGCTCGAGGGCCAGCCCCCCTCCGACGAGGCCGACCAGGCCGCGACGCAGGGCGCGAAGGAAGCGAGCCCGCCACGCACCCGCGAGGTGCTCGTCGCCCTGGCGAAGCAACCGGCGTTCTGGTTCGGCCTCGGGCTCTCGTTCTTGCTCACCTTCGCCCGGAGCGGCTTCCTCGCCTGGACGCCGATGTTCCTTTCCGAGGTGACGGGCAAGGTGCAAGGCGGCATCGTCAAGAGCGCGATCTTCCCGGCCGCGGGGGTCGCCTCGGCGCTGGCGGTCGGTCGCTACAGCGATCGCCTCGGCCCCGGCCGGCGCGCGCCGGTCATGACCGTGATGCTCGCGCTGCTGACGGTCGCGGTGCTGGTGCTGGCGCACTTCGGGACCAAGAGCGCCGCGCTCGCCTTCCCGATGATCGGCGTCTGCGGGTTGATGCTGCTCGGGCCCTATTCGCTGCTCGGGGGCGCGGTCTCGCTCGACGTCGCCGGCGAGAGCGGCGCGGCCACGGCGGCCGGCCTCGTGGACGGCGTCGGCTACCTCGGCGGTAGCCTCGCCGGCATCCTGATGGGGTTCCTCGCCAAGCGCTGGGGCTGGTCGGCGGCGTTCGACGCGGTGGCCGTGGCGGCGCTGCTGGGCGCGCTCCTCGCCGCGGTCTGGTCACGCTTGTCGCTGCGCCCCGCGGTACGATGAGCGGGATGCTGCGTCCGCGCGAGGTCGTGCCCGACGTGTCGATGTTCCCGGTGCGCACGCCGACGCTGCCGCCGGCCACGCACACCAACACGTACGCGCTGGGCCGCGGGGACCTGCTGCTCGTGGAGCCGGCCACGCCCTACGAGGACGAGCAGCGCGAGTGGCTCGCCTGGGCCCGCACGCGCGAGGGGCGCGTGGTCGGCGTGCTCGCCACCCACCACCACGTCGATCACGCGAGCGCCGCCGGTGTGTTCGCGCGCGCGCTCGCGGTCCCCCTGTTCGCGCACGCGCACACGCTCGACCGCCTCACCGACCTCGACGGCGTCACCACTCGAACGGTCAGCGACGGCGAGAAGCTCTCGCTCGGTCACGCGAGCTACCGCGTGCTCCACACACCCGGTCACGCGCCGGGCCACGTGTGCCTGTGGAACGCCGCGCAGAAGACCCTGATCGCCGGAGACATGGTGGCCAACGGCTCCACCATCCTCGTGCCGCCCGACGACGGGGGTGACATGGCCGCGTACATCGCCCAGCTCGAGCGCCTGCTCGACCTCGGCGCCACGACGCTGCTGCCCGCGCACGGCGAGCCCATCGACGACCCCCACGCGGTGCTCACCTACTACGTGAAGCACCGCCGCATGCGCGAAGAGAAGGTGCGCGCGGCGTTCGCGCGACTGCGCGCCGAGCTCGGTCGTGCGCCCGAGCTCCACGAGCTCGTGCCCCTCGCCTACGACGACACCCCTGTGCACCTGCACCTCGTCGCCGCCGCCGCGGCGGAGGCGCACCTCGTGAAGCTGCGCCGGGAGGGTCGCCTCGACCCGTAGCTCTTTGCGCGCCGGCGCAGACGCTGCGTGCCCACCGCCGGCCCACCGAGCTCCCGCCCGCGCGGCACGGCGCTGGTATACGAGGCGAGACCATGTCCTTCCAGAGTCGTGCCCTGTCCCCCGAAGAGGTCGTCTCGTTGATCGGCAGTCGCCAGCGCGTGTTCGTCCACGGCGCCGCGGCGACCCCGAGCACGCTGCTCGAGGCGATGTGTCAACGCCGCGACCTCGAGGACGTGCGCCTCTACCACCTGCACACCACGGGCGCCCACGACTTCGTCGACCGGCAGCACGAGGGGCGCTTCCGCTCGGTGTCGCTGTTCGCGGGGGCCGGCGTGCGCGACGCCATCGACGAGGGTCGCGCGGACTTCATGCCGATCTTCCTGAGCGACATCCCGAGCCTGTTCACCAACCGCACGGTGCCGCTCGACGTGGCGCTGGTGCAGCTCTCGCCGCCCGACCGCCATGGGCTGTGCACGCTCGGCACCTCGGTCGACGCCGCCCGCGCCGCCGTCGACTCGGCTTCGATCGTGCTCGCCGAGATCAACGCGCAGATGCCCCGCACGCACGGGCACACCACGCTGCCGATCTCGCGCGTGAAGGCGTTCTGCGTGACCGACCGCCCGCTGCACGAGGCGCCGCCGGCCGAGCAGACCGAGGTCGAGGGCCGCATCGGCGAGGTGGTGGCCGGGCTCGTCGAGGACGGCTCGACGCTGCAGATGGGCATCGGCGCGATCCCCGACGCCGTGCTGGCCCGGCTGCACGACAAGCACGACCTCGGTGTGCACACCGAGATGTTCTCCGACGGGCTCGTCTCGCTGGTCGAAGCCGGCGTCATCACCAACCGCAAGAAGAGCGTGCACAACGGGCGCATCGTGAGCTCGTTCGTGAGCGGAACGCGGCGCCTGTTCGACTTCGTCGACGACAACCCGCTGGTCGAGATGCACCCCTGCGATCGCACCAACGACACGGCGCTCATCGGCAAGAACAACAAGGTCGTCGCCATCAACTCGGCGATCCAGGTCGACCTCTCCGGTCAGGTCTGCGCAGACTCGATCGGCGCCAAGATCTTCTCCGGCATCGGCGGCCAGATGGACTTCATCCGCGGCGCGGCGCGCTCGCTCGGCGGCAAGCCCATCCTCGCCCTCCCCTCCACCGCCGCGCGGGGCAAGGTCTCACGCATCGTCTCGGTGCTCTCGCCAGGCGCGGGCGTGGTCACCACCCGCGGCCACGTGCACTGGATCGTGACCGAGTACGGCGCCGTCAACCTGCACGGGATGACCTTGCGCGAGCGCGGCGAGGCCCTCATCTCCATCGCGCACCCAGACTTCCGCGCCGACCTCCGCAAAGAGCTCGTCGCCCTCCGCCACTTCGTGCTCTGACCCCCCAGGCGCACACGAGGCGGCCGAACCCTAGAAGGAGCCCCTGCAACCGGCCGCTCCCCGTCCCGCCGCGCAGCGGCGCAGGGGGGTGTCCGGCGCGGCCCCCCTCGGCAACAGGCGGGACGCTCCCCATCCCGCCGCGCAGCGGCGCAGGGGGTGTTCGGCGGTCTGCGACGTACCGAGCCGCAGGCGAGGTGCGGGGCCAGCCCCCAAGCAACAGGACGCTCCCCATCCCGCCGCGCAGCGGCGCAGGGGGGTGTTCGGCGGTCTGCGACGTGCCGAGCCGCAGGCGAGGCGCGGCGCGGCGGCCGAACCCAGGGGGGCGTGAGCCCCCCTCAGCAACAGGGCGCGGCGCGGCGGCCGAACCCCAGGGGGGCGTGAGCCCCCCTCAGCAAAACCGAGTAGGGTCCAGGGATGACGCGGTGGCGGCGGTGGGGGGTCTGCGCGATGGCGCTGGTGGCCCTGCCGGTGTGTCGGCGCGCGGCGGACGAGCGGCCCATCGCGGCGCTCGCGTCGACGCCGGAGAGCGAGGCCGAGTTCGGCGCCATCGTGCAAGAGTGGTCGCGCGACCCGAAGAGCCGCGCGCTGCTGCGCCCGCGGCTCGCGACGCTGGTCGCCAAGCTCGGCAAGAACGGTGACGGACTCGAGCCGCTCGCACGCGCGTACCTCGCGGTGGCGTGGCTGGACGAGGGCGTGCCGGCGGCGGCGGCGGCCACCGCGCGACCGCTGCTCGAGGGCCCCCCGGGCGTGCCGGCCGATCTCGGTGCGCTGGTGAAGGGCGCGGCCGCGCGGCGCCAGGGGCGCTCGGCCGAGGCCCTCACGCTGCTGCGTCCCCTCGTGGGCAAGCTGATCGACCCGTTCGCGCAGCCCCTCCTGTACGAGGAGCTGGTCGAGGCCTGCCTCGACGAAGGCCGTTACGAGGACGCCATCGTCTACGCCGAGGGGTGGCTGCGGTCGGCGCCCGCCGCCGACCAGGGCGCCACCCGCGCCGCGGTCGCGCGCGTACTCGCGCGACTGCCCAGCAAGGTCGCCGCCGAGCTGTGGGAGCAGAACCGCGTCGCCGCCCCCGAGCTGCGCTACTCGCCCGATCTGCTGCTGATCCTGCAGGACCGCGCCGATCAGGGGGAGAGCGCGTCCCTCGACGCGGGCGACGGTGACAGCGGCAAGGAGAAGGACAAGGAGCCCAAGGTCACGTCGACCAGCGACGCAGGGTACGTCGCGCCGGTCGACCTCGGCCCCCTGACGCGCTTCGATCCCCGCGCCGTCGCCTTCCTCCTGCCGATCAGCCAGGCGGGGCAGGGCACGCCGAGCGCCGCGATCACGCGCGCGGCGTCGGTGGTCCTCGAGCCAAGCCTCACCTCACCGTTCGCGCCCAAGGACGCCGGGGTGGACGCCCCCGCGCCCAAGGGCGTCGGCTCCGCGAAGCATCGGCTCGGGGTGTTCGACACGTCCCTCGGCGTCGCCAAGGCCTTCGAGCTGGCCGAGAAGCAGGGCGCCGGGGTGGTGGTCGGTGGGCTCGTCGAGTCCGAGGCCGACGCGCTCGCGCTCCTCGCCCAGCAGCGCCGCGTGCCCACGATCCTGCTCCGACCGCCGCGCACGCCGCCGACCCTGGGGCCAGGAGAGCGACGGCACTACGTGGTGCTCGGCCCGACGCGCGCGGAGGAGCTCGCCTGGACGCTGGGCGTGGCGCCGACCGGCGTCGTGGTGCGTGTCGAGCCGGTCGATGCCCCACCGCCCAAGGAGCCCGACGCGCGGTGCGACGCGAGCCCCAAGGTCGCGGGCGGGCACGCGTTCCCCGTCGAGCTGTGGCGCGAGAAGAAGGTGGTCGCCGTCGTGGTGCTCGGCGATGCCCGCTGCGCCGAGCGGGTCGCCGAGGATCTGCGGCCCAAGCCCGGCACCAACTGGAAGCCGACCCTGGTGCTCGGTCTCGGCGCGATGGAGCAGGCGTACTCGACCTTCGAGCTGCCGCGGGTCGTCGTCGGTGTCGGGCTCCTCCCCATGGTCGACGACGCGCCGCCCCTGGCGCGCCTGCTCGTCCAGGATCAGGGGAGTGCCGTCGGCTACTACGGTGGGCTCGGACACGACGCCGCCGCGCTCGCCCTCTCCGCCTTGCCCGGGGATCTCCTCGAGAGCACGGATCCGCCGCTGATCCAGAAGAACCGCGCCACCACCCTCGGCCGACTGCTCGTGGCGACCGGCGAGCTGTGGACCAGCACGGACAAGGGGCCTGGTCCGAGCGGGCAGGTCGGACACGTGCCGAGCGTGAAGAGCGTGCCTGCCGGTCAGGCGCTGCACCCCAGTTGGTTGGCCAAACCCTGAGGTCGCAGATAGCCTCTCGGTCGGTGGCGCAGATCCGAGGCACCTGGTTCGCGAGCCTGCGGGCGTCCCTCGAGCGGCATGGCCTCCTCGCGGGCATCGAGCCCGGTCTGCCGTCGATCACCCGCCACATCCTCGCGCAGGCGGAGCCCACGGCCTGGTTCGACGAGGGGCACGCGGTGTCGATCTACGAGGCCGTCGCGGCCGCGCACGATGCCGCGACGTGTCGCGAAGTGGGGCGTGACGCGGCGCGCTTCGCGATGGTGTCGGGGTGGAGGGACATGATGCAGGCCATCGAGGGCTTGCTGGGGAACACCCCCCGGATGGCCTTCGAGCAGCTCCCGCTGGTGTGGAATTCCACGCGCAAGGACGCTGGCGAGCTGCTCTGCGTGGAGTCGTCGGGCCACCAGGCGGTCACCGAGCTCGTCGGGTTCCCCTATGCCGGGAGCGCCGCGTGGGTCCAGGTCTGGGCGGGCCACCACGAGGCTCTGCTCCGGCATTTTCGCTTCGCCGGACACTCCACGGTGCTGACTTCGGACCCTCAGGTAGTCCGGATCCGCACGCAGTGGGGCAGCGCGCTCAAAGGAGCCTCCACGCTTCCTGGGCGTGGGGACGCTGGCTAGGATGCTGAATGGGGCGGGGGTACGCCCGTCGAACGGAACGAGGCAAGGTCACATGCGTCGCTGGATGGGGTTGCTCGTCGTGGGTCTGGGGTTCGTGGGGGCGTACTCGATCGTCGGATCGAGTGGCACGCCTCTCGTCGCCGAGGCCGAGGCTGCGCCGTCCGCCGACGCGGGCGCTCCCCAGTCGGTCTACCTGATGAAGGCCTCGAGCGGCTCGGTGCTCCCGCCGTCGGTCGAGGACGCCGAGGCGTTCTGCGCGCTCGTGCTGGCCTGCAAAGACGTGCCGATGTTCCCGCCCGCCCCCGATTTCCAGGGGTGCGTGCACGCGCTGATGGAGCAGCTCTCGAGCCCGGGCGCGCTCGGCACCTCGGTCTCCATCCGCGAGTGCGGTCTGTCGGCCACTTCGTGCAAGACCTTGCGCCAGTGCGCCCTCAAGGGCGCATCGGCCACCATCTGCGACAACGTCGCGATGGAGTCCGAGAAGCCGATCGGCAAGTGCGACCTCGACGCGCGCGCCATCACTTGCTGGCGCGGCAAGGTGCTCGGCGTGCGCAACTGCGGCCTGGCCGACGAGCTCTGCGTCGTGAAGGAGGGCAAGGCCGAGTGCGCGCTGCCAGGCGCTTGCCCGAGCAACGTCAAGGCCGAGTGGAGCTGTTCCGGCACCCGCATGGTGAAGTGCCAGGACAACAAGTTCGTGAGCATCGACTGCAAGGTGCTCAACCTCGGCTGCGTGAGCGCCAAGGACGACAAGGGCAACCCCGTCGTCGGGTGCGCGCCCAGCGCCACGGCCACCTGCAAGGACACCAAGATCAAGTGCGACGGCACCAACGCCGTCGGCTGTGTCTACGGCAAGGAGGTCAAGGTGGCCTGCGGCGAGGCCGGCATGACCTGCGCCGATCCCACCAAGCCCCCCACCGACCGCACGGTCGGCGCCTGCGAGGTGCCGAGCGGCACCAAGGCCTGCGACCCGAAGAAGTTCGAGCCCAAGTGCACCGGCGCCAGCATCGAGTACTGCGCCAACGGCGTGCCGCGGAGCTATCCGTGCAAGTCGATCGGCGCGAGCAAGTGCGTGATGGACAAGACCGGCGGCCCGCGCTGCACCTGAGCTGCACCTGACTGGGTTGCACCTCGGGGCTGCCGATTGCGCTCGGGTCGCCGAGACCTTCGCGGCGGTTCAGGTCTCGATGCAGAGCTCGATGCGGTTGATCACCAGCGCGCTCGACGGCGGGCCGGGCTTGATCCGGAGCTTGTGCACCTTGCCGGGGCCGAGCCCCGAGGTGATGACGGTCGAGTCCCAGTGGTAGGGCGCGGCGTTGCTGATGCTGCTGGACGTGCCCGAACCGTCGAAGGTGTTCCAGAGGAAGCTGCCGCTCGCCGTGGTCGCGAAGCTGCGACCATAGAGCGACAGCGTCGCGGTCTTGATCGAGGTGAGCCCGATGGTGGAGAGGTCGACGTCGACGAACTGCGGGCTGCTCAGATCGAGACCCCCGACGGCGAGGAACTTGTCGGAGAACGCCGGCGTGTACCCGAACGACGTGGAGTAGGCCGCCACCTTGAAGCCGCTCTTGTCGGGAAGGCCCGTGACCTCGTAGCTGACCGTGGCCGTCCCGCCGCTGTCGAGCCAGCGGATCCGGAACGCGGTCGCGCCGGGCGCGCCGCTGGCGCAGGGTCCACCGGTGATGGGCCCCACGCTCGTGTCGCCGATCGTCCCGGTGTCGGTGAACCCGGTGTCGGTGAACCCGGTGTCGGTGAACGCCCCCGTGTCGGTGACGCCCGTGTCGACGACGCCGGTGTCGGGCACGAGCCCCGTGTCCACGCTCGGACCGGTGTCGATCTTCGGTCCGGTGTCGGCCGTGGCGCTGTCGGTCCCGGGGCCGCCGTCTCCGAGGGACCCGTCGTCGACGCCGAGGTCGTCGAGGGCGCCGTCGCGGTGGGGCACGGCGTCGTCACCCTCGCCGGCCGCGCATCCGACGCCGACCAGGCACGAACAGACGACCACGAGGCGAAGACTGCGCATGCGGCGGAGGCTTGCTTGGGCGCGATCCGTCGACAAGACGCGTCGGACTGCCACCACCAACGTTCGCCCCGCCTAGCCGAGGGCCGCGAGCGCGGCCTGCGCTGCGCCGACCTCGCGCTCGGCGCTCTCGACCATGCTCTCGGTCGCCCGCAGCTGCGCCTCGGCGTGCGCGGCCGCGTCGCGGGCCTTGG
>CAZUZY010000054.1:0-31433 GCA_964624885.1 uncultured Polyangiales bacterium
CAGCATCGGCGTCGACATCCAGCGCGGCGGCGCCGTCCGCTGCCACCTCTCCGTCGGCTTCGACTCGGGCCGCCGTGTTCCGGTGACCGGGCGGCGCTCGGGGGAGATCGTCGACCATGCCTGGTGCCAGACGCCGCGCGTGATGGTCACGTGGTCGTCTGCTGAGCGCTCGGTTGCGCAGGCTGTCGCCGCCCTCGGCCTCTATCGAGAGGTCGTCGAGCTCGCCGCCCTCGTCGAGGCGCGGCTCGCCAACGACGTCGTCGGCTGGAGCGAGTCAGCGGAGAGCGCGGCGCGACCGTAGCAACAAAGCAGATGATGACGAGGCCCGTCTCCGAAAGGAGGCGGGCCGTTTCGCGTTTTGTGCGCTTGCGCAGGCCGCACTGGCCGTGCCTCGGACGAGGGCGGTCATGTCCCCTTCGGGACGAGGGTGCGTGACCGCGAGACGATGGTCAGCGACTTCGAGGCGCGCGTCAGCGCCACATAGAGTCCCTGCACCGAAAGATGCTCCTGCTCCCAGAGGAGCACCGCGTGATCGAACTCGAGCCCCTTCACGAGCAGCGGCGTGCCGATGGTGCGTCGATGCGTCTGTCGTCCCCGGTGGCGGGCGCGGGTTCGAGCAGCGGCGACCATGTCGGGCAGCTCGGCGAACGTCGCACCGGTGCAGTGGCGGAGCGCCTCGCGAAGCTGGAACACGCACTCTCGGCGATAGAGCCACCAGTCGTCCTTGTGAGCCAGGACGCCATCGAGCCAAGCGAGCGCGTTCGCCGGAGTCGGCGCGGTCGCCAGCACGCTGAGGCGATCGGCATGCTCTCGGTACTTACTGATCCGGGAGACGCCGCGACCGGCCCTGATGGCGTCGACGGCCGTCCTCAGCGCCGTGCCCACCGCGGTCATCCGCTCGGACACGAACTCCACGAGCGCCTCGACGATCGTAGCCCCATCGACGTCGACGAGCTTCATGGCGAGCCGCAGGAGGTCTGGATCGTCAAAGCGCTCGACCAGGGGCCACCGCCCCCCCATGCGCTTCGCGAGATCCCTACACCTGTTCGGCCACTTGAGGATCGCGACCACGGTTTCGTCCGATGGGGCGACCAGATTCCAGCATGCCGCACCCCACGCTTCGGCCGCCTCGACCGTGGTGTCGTGCTCGACCCATGTCACCGGCGCGTCGTCCTCGATGACGAGGCGACCCGACATCTGGAGCTGCTTCCGAGCCGCAGCTAGCCACTCGCCGAGCGCGGCGTTGCGTCCCGCACGACGCCACCGCCACGGCTCGGCAAGCGCGTCATCCACGACTTCGAAGTCTGACTCGATGGTCGCCCACGGCACGACCGGGTCATCACGGAAGCCGAAGATGGTCTGAAGCGGATCGCCAACGCCTCGACACGGGACGCACTCAGCAAGTGCGCGCACCAGCGCGTGCTGTTTCATCGAGCAGTCCTGGTACTCGTCAACCAGCACGCCGCTGTAGCTCTCGCTGACGACCCGCTTGCCGAGCGCCGATCGACACACCTTCTCCGCACCGGGGTAGGTCGCGATCCAGTCGGGATCGGCTTCGGCACCATGTCGGTAGCCCGAGATCGTCGGGTACGCGGCGCCGTAGCGAAGACACCAGCCCGCGATGGTGTCGAGATGGAACTTGTCGTGCGGCACGCGCATGTCGGCGAGCCGCTTCTTGATGGCGGCCACTCCAGCGTGCGTGTGAGTCAGGACCAGCTGGCGGCCCGAGCGCCCGTCGGCGACAAGCTGGCCGAGCAGCTCCGTCTTTCCGCAGCCCGCCGCGGCCACGGCGAACGCGCGTCTCGAGCCGAGCATTGCCTCGACCGCTGCGCTAGCCATGCGCGAAGGCCTTCAGCTTGCCGATCACTTCGTGCGTTGGTGTGTTGGTGATCGCGTCCCAGTGCTGTGCGATGAGACGCCCGAGAAACGCGCCTTGGTCGCGCGTCTTGAACCACGCCTGGTTCTTCTTCTTGGCGAGGTCACCCAACGCCTTGCGGAATGCGTCCACTCCCTTGGCCACGATCCACGACGCCGGATCGCCTTCCTTCAGTGACGCACGGGCTGCTCCGAGCTGGTCAGCGAGTGCTTCGCGCACGCTGCGTCCGCCGCGCTCGTCGGCGACAACAGCCATCTGAGCGACGGCGGCTTCGGGCAGGTCATTCACCAAGCACTGTTCCGTGCATAGCCCTTGGGGCCACGCGAGGACTTGAGCGCCCACGGCCTTGCTCACCTTCGCCTTCGCGTCTGAGTCGATGAGCAGTGCCACCTCGTAGCCGATCGCCGCGAGGTGCCCAGAGATCTCCGCGGGCTGCGTGCCACCGAGTCCGCCGACCACGACGACACCCCGGTACCCAAAGCTCGCTCCGGTCTCCATCGTCCATGCCTCGTCGAGCGCCTGGCAGAGGCCGACCTCCGTGATTCCTTCCGCCACGATCACCTTGCGGGCAAGGAGCGCCTGCGGCGTTCGCTTGAGAATGTAGTCGATAGCAGCGGGAAGGCTCCGCACGGTCACCACCCCGTCGGCAGCGCGCCGAGCGACGGCGACCTCCCCGGACTCCAGCTCGTGAAGCACCGTCGGTGAGTGGGTCGTCAGAATGAGCTGCCCCTTCGCAAGCCCGTCGCCCTCGGGCGCACGTCCACGAAGCACGCGCAGCAGCCGTCGAATGCGGTGCGGCTCGAGTCCGTGCTCGAACTCGTCCACGATGGTGAGCCCGCATTGGGCCGCCGCCTCACGCTGCATGGCGACCGCGAGGAGCCGTCGCGTCCCGAGGCCTGCTCGTCGCGTCGGGACCTTTCCATCGTGGAGGGAGAGCGCGCCCGCAGCCACTGAGAGCGATGAGGCGTCGAGGTGCGGGACGAGCGAAGTCCTCGGCGCGACGCCCAGGTGCTTCCCTAATGCCTCGGCCTTCTGCACCGCTGCCGTGAGCTTCTCGAGCCCGTCGGTCTTCAGTCCTGAACGCGCTTGGCGGGTCGCCTCCGCCAGGACCGCACCGACGGCGTCACCGCTATCGGTGAGGCGCGTGAGCACGGAGCCCTTGCTCCAACCGAGGTGCTGGTCGACGTAACCTCCGACGCGGAGCATACCGAGTGCTTCGCGATCGCGCGCCATGAAGGGGTGCTTCTCCGCGTCCGCATCGACGACGCTCCACACTGGTTCGAGGCTCGCGTCGACACGCAGTTCGACGACGAGCGCGTGCTCCTCTCCCTCCTCACCGGAGGCTCGGGTAGCCTCGCCGTTCGTCGTATCGAATCCGTGCAGAAGGAGCCCGAACTTCGAGTCGCGATAGAAGCTCGGTGCAAGGTCCGTGATCGTCGCGCGGATCACGATCGCCGCCTCGGTTTGCAGGTCCCAGAAGTCGGTGTCGTCGAACACGACGTTCCACTTCGGCGAGAGCACGCGCTCGATGGCGTCGAGGATCGTCGACTTCCCGGAGTCACCCGGACCGACGAGCGCAGAGGTCTCGGCGATGTGTCGCCAGTCCAGCACCCTCACTCCCCTAAAGTTCTCGATCTCAAGCCGACGAAGCCTCATGGATGCACCAGTCGCGGGGCGTTGAAGACACGTTGCCGGTGCCAGGGCAGGTACCCGCGATGGCCGTCGGTGAGGCCGCGAACGCGCAGCCGCTGGTCCAGGCCAAGGACCGCGCGCGCGTCGACGTCGAGCGCATCGCTCACGACGACCGTGCCGTCGTCCTGCACCGTGATGAAGCCCCGGTCGAACGCCGCGTCGAGGTGCGGCGCGAGCAGGATGCCGTTGTAGACATCGAGCCGCTCTGCGTCGGTCCCGCAATCAGCCCACGGCTTAATGTGGCTGGCGCGTAGGAGCGCCGGCACGGCGAGCCCCGTCACCGCGCATCGCCCCTCCCAGAGGTCGAGCAGACCGTCGCGGAAGAGGTTCTGCCCGACGCGCTGGACGACGAGCCGCTCGGCCTCCGTCGTCTTCGGCAGTGCGGCAACCTGCTTCTCGAACGTGTGAAGGAGCTCGTTCGGCAGCGCCTTCGAGAGTTGGAAGGCGCGTCGGAGGAGCCGGTGCAACGCGGGCACGTCGGGCACGGTGCGCCCGGCAGCAGCGCCCTTCGGCATCGGCGCAGCCATCGGCGTGCCGTACTCACCAAGCGCCCGAGCGACGTTCTGCTGCGAGAACGCTGCGAGGAAGACGGCGTCGCCGAAGGCTCCGAGCCACACGCGCAGCGGGCACTGCGTGCTCGCGACGACGAGCCAGTCTCCCTCGGGCTCGAGGATCTGGTCGAAGCCGTTGTCCGTGGCGGCCTTCTCGAGGCGGGAGACAAGAATTGGCGAGAGCGCGGTGGTCACAGATCCACCCGGAAGAAGCGGGTCTCGTCCGAGCGCGCGCTGAGCTCGACTCGGACGCGCTCGCGAACGTCGCCTTGGGGCGGCTCGGTGGTGGTCGTCACGATGTACTGGAACGGGGCCGTCTCCTCCTCGGGCCCGAGCGCCAGTGCGGTCTCGAACAGGCGCGCGTAGGTCCACGGATCGAGGTCGCCCTCGCGCGGGCTGTCGTGAACGAGGAACGCAGGCGCCGAAGACGTGCCCTCGACTGCGCAGAGCAGCGCCGCGAGATCGAAGAGCACGATCCGAAGCGAGTTCAGCGCCACGGAACGGCGGCGACCACGCCACTGGATGTGCGCGTGGAGTCCCTTGCCATCGAGCGTGACCTCGCCCCTCGCCTCCTTCGCGACGATCTCCTTCACGAGCGCGTCGAACCACTTGGTGAGCTCGCCGGTCGAGTACGTGCTCAGGTGCTCGTTCTTCTGCTCGGAGATGACCTTCTCGGCGTCCTTCGCCTTCTTCTCGGCGGCGCGCGCATCCTCGAGGTTTCTCACCGCCGCCACGAAGTTCCGCAGCGTCCCTTTCGCAGCCCACGCCGCTTGGCTCTCTTGGGTGGCGCGCGTGATCGCGAGCTGGTGGGCCTCGACGGCGCGTTCGAGGTTCGTGATCCTGGTATTCAGCCCGGCTCGCTGGCCCTTAAGCTTCGCGAGCTTGTCGGCCTTGGACGCGACCTCGTCGGCGACCTTCTTCTGGTGCGCGTCGCTCTCGTGCGCGAGCTTCCGCGCCGCGTCGGGGTCGGGCAGCTTCGGCATCGGGCACACGAACTTCGCCTTCTCGACATCGAGAGGGGTGTCGTCGTACGGGCACGTCGGGTGCTTTGCGCGGCGAAGTGCCGCCCATGCCGTGGCGTTGTCCGTCGAGACCAACGCCAACTGCTCCTTCTGCTGTCTGACTTCATCGCCGAGGTCGGTGATGCGCTGTTCGACCTCGGCAAGCTCTGCACGCGCGGATTCGAGCGCTAGCTCGTCTACCTTCTGCGCCGCCGTTGTCTCAACGCTCGTCGTGCTGCGAAGCCGCTGATCGACTGCGACTTCGAGCGCTCGCACATGGGCGTCGCGCGCGGCCTGCTCGTCATGCAGAGCCTGATCTAGCGCGGGCGGAGGCGGTGGCCAGATGGATGCCTCGTCGCGCTGAAGTGCCGCCGAGAGATCTCTGCGCAGCACCTTGAAGCGTTCATCTGCTTGGCGTGCCTCAGACTCGGCGCCGTTCGCCGCCTGGGACGCCTCCGCCACCCGCTTGCGGGCCGTGTTCGACTGCTCCGAGTAGAGGCCAACCGCCATGCGGAGCACGTTCAACCGCGTCTCGTTGGCCGTCTTGCGCACCGGCGAGTGCGAGCTGGATTCGGGATGCCGCCAGTGCGTCAGGCCGTCGAGCCGACACTCCTGGTCCCGCGTAAGCCACGCCAACACGTACTGCCACGGCACCTCGATGTCCGAGAGTTCCTTCAGCAGCGCGCGGTGCGCATCGGTGAACGCGACGACTTCGACCGCTTCGCGGAACGCGCCGAACGAGCCCCGGTGCGTGTCATCGGCGAGGGCGTCGAGGCTCTCAGCGCGCAGGGCTCGGTCATCGGTACGCGAAGTGAACGCGCGGCGCACCACCCACGTCTCGCCGCAGAGGCGAATTTCGGCGCCGACGCCACCGCTCGGAAACCGCGTGCGGATAGCTGCCGTGTCCTCGGGATCGGCGAAGGTGTCCTCGCCGAGGCAGTAGCGGATCTGCCGGCAGAGCAGCGTCTTTCCCGCTGCGTGGCCCGTCGAGACCTGGTCGGCGGTTGGACCCGGCGGCGACGACACAATGTTCAGCCCACGCCGAAATAGAATGTTGCGACCATGCTCAGGATCGTCGTCGGCGAAGTCGTGCCACAGCCGCAGGCGCCGAACCCAGAGACGCGGCTCCGCGAGCCCGGCACCAGGCTTCAACTCCGGCGCGGGCCACTGGAGGTCCTGCGTATTGCGGTCACGCTTACGCGGCACGGAGCACTCCAAGCTGCGTGACCAGTTCGGCGTCTTCGACGGCGGCGCCATCCACGCTCTTCAGCCACGAGAGCGCCACCAATGCGCGAGCGTCGAGCACGTCCGAGGGGGCATCGCTAATGTCCGCTCCGGCACGCCAACGGCCGTCCGCGTCCACCACGAGCAAGTGCTCGACGGCTGCGCGACGAAGCACCTCAGCCCACGGGATCGACAGCGCCGCTATCGACGACACGTTCATGTTTGCGGCCCCGATCGCTCGTCGCCACGTCGGGGCCGTCTGCGCGTCGAACTTCGACTGCAACAGGCCCGGGAGGACGGAGAGCACGACGGCGCGCTCGACCTCGTCGCGAGAAGCTGGCGCGCCCATGTTCCGCAGGACGGCAGCCAGCGCGGCGATGCCGAGGTCGACGCCCGTCACCATGGTGCCCCAGCGACCGGCCGAGGCGGCGAGCCCGGTCTTCGTCGCCACCGCCGGAAGGACGTCAGGCGACCATGCGGGGATGTCGCGACGGGGGGCGGCCGGAGCGACGGCCGGTTGCGGACGAGGCGTTGGCTTGACCGGCAGCGGGATGACCTTCCCACCGTCGCGCCTCGGATGGGCGACGCGAGGGTCGGCAGGCGGTGGCGACAGCCTCGTCTCGTAGGGCTTGCCGCTACGTGCCGCCTCGGCCATCGCGTCGAAGATTTCGAGGATGGTGTCCTTGGTGCGGAACTTCCCATCGTGAACCTTCTCGTCGTCCCGCCGCACGATCGGGAAGGACTCCATCACGTACTCGACGTCCTCGCGCGCCACCCCGTACAGATGGAAAAACGCCGCATCGATCTCGCAGCGCAACAGGAACCTCCGAGCACCATCCCAGCGGAACGGCGGACCCTCATGCCCCATGTCGCGCGCGAACGGTTCAAGCGCCCACGTGCCATAGGTGAGTTCGAGAACGCGAGGGAGAATCCAGTCGCGGACGGTCATTCCACGCGACCAGACGGCTTCAGTACCGTAGACGGATGGCCGGAGAACCGGGAGCTGCTTGAGATACCCGTAGGTGAGGTGCGTGCCACCAACTTTCTGGCGTGCCGCGTAGTCCAGCATGAAGCTGCACAGACATGCGTAGAGGCATGCAGTCTCGCGAGGCTCGATCGAGGGGAATGCCAACGGCGTCGTGTGACCAACTGCGACGCGCGGGATGACGGAGGCGATGACCGTACGTTCATCCGTGGCACGGACGATGTCGCGCCAGCCAAGCAGCCAGCGACGCTCCCAGACGCCCTTCAGTTTCGCGTCGACCTCCGAGTCGGCAACCCAGTAGCGCGCCATCGGCTCGTAGCTCGGATTGTTGAGCCGCTCGACAGGGACATCAGGAAGCTGCGTATCCTGCGAGCCGTCAGCGCGATCGGCGTAGTCGCCGTATCGATGGTCGAAGTGATGCACCATCTTCGCCTCGACGAGCGGAAGCATGCGCTTCTTATCAAGCACGAAGTGGTTCCCATCGACCTGCCAACCCGCCGCCTCGAGCTCTCCGCGCGTGCGGAACAGACCCGAGTCGCCGGCCATGTGAAGCATGGCCATGAACCGGAGTCCCCAAGGGTTGCCATCGGGGTCGGCCTCTCGCCAGAGGATGCCGGCACGCCGGTACACACCGAGCGTGATGTCCGCATCGCGACGTGACCGAAACGTCGGGCTCGTGCCGGTGTTGGGATTCAGCACCTCGATGTCAGAGGCCGTAAGCGTGAAGCGACGTGCCGGGTCTTGGAGGTGCTCCGTCGATTCAGCGAAGAACACGAATACTGCACGCTCAGTCGTGACCTCGCGTCCGGTGACCGTAAGAAGGCAGAACTTGAAGCGCCGATGGCCGACGTCATAGAAAAGCGCGTCGTGATTGCGGTAGTCGTAGAGAGCTGCGAGGTGGCCTTCCCGAACGAGCGCCACGAAGTAATCCTTGGTCGTGTCGTCGGTGGCGATACCGCTTGGTACGATGAACCCCGCTCGACCGCGCCGTCCAAGCACGTTTCGATTGTGCTCGGCAAAGATGGCGTAAGTGTTCACGTCGCCCTTGCCGCACAGCGGATACCGCCGCGATTGGCGGATCCACTGGCTCTCGCCTTCGGCCCGTCGGCTCGCCCCGCACCAGTCCGCCCAGAGCTGCGGGTTGTCGTCCGGGAGTTGCGCGATGAGCTTCTTGCGCACGGCCGCGTTCACCGCGTTTGCGATCTCGTCGCTCCTCGAAGCGAAGAATTCTTGCTCCTGCAGCTTGACCCGTTCCCATGGGGGATTCCCCAACACCACGTCGAAGCCACCGTTCGCGAACACTTGCGGAAACCGCAGCGGCCAGTGGAACCACCCGTACTGCTCGCGCAGCCGCGCCACCTCGTCGCGCAGCACGTGCGACGCGCGCGTCCCATCGGCCTGCAGCGCCTTGAACACGGCGTTCGTCGGCGCCGCATCGCGAAGCGGGCCCGCCTCTTTGCACCATACGAACGCCGCGCACCAGGTGTCGGCGACGAAACGCTGGTGCTCGAACGCCGCGCTCTTCACAAGCTCCGACCAGTGCTTCGCTTTCGCTTCGAGTGTTCCGAGCGTCGCGTCGTCTTCTTCGTCGACGGCGCGCGCGCCCTCTCCGAGCCGCGCGTACGTCGACGCGGGCGGGCGCGAGAAATCCAGCGAGAGCGACTTCGTCTCCTCCTTGTTCTGCTTCTTGAGCGCGCTCGCGATCTTCTTGTCGTCGCCCTCGATCGACTCCCACGCCGCGTCGGGGATGCCCTGCGCCATGAGCTCCGGCGTCGTTCCGAGAAGGGCGTTGCCGTTCTGGATGTGCGAATCGAGGAAGGACAGCGGACGCCCCGGCTCTACGGCCTCCATCCACAACGCGACCTTGCACAGCTCCACAGCCATCGGGTTGAGGTCGACGCCGAAGATGCAGCGACCGACGACTTGCCGAAGCGCGTGCCTGTACTCGGCGGCCGAGGGCGTGCCGTTCGCCTGGAGCCGCGCGACATGCGCCGCGAGTCTGCGTGCTGCCGCGAGAAGAAAGTGCCCCGAGCCACAAGCTGGATCGACGATGGCGAGCCCGAGCAGGCCCTCGGCGGCGTTGCGCGGGTTCTTCGCGATCGTGTCGGCGATGACGGGCTCGAGCGCGCTGTCGAGCAGCACCTGCACAAGGCTGTCGGGCGTGTAGTAGCTGCCGGTCGTCTTGCGTGCGTTGCCCTTGGTCTCGGCGCCGGTGGCGAATGTGAACTGCCGCCCGTCCTTGGCGACCTGCGGGACGAGCTCGAGGAGGCTCTCGTAAACCGAGCCCAGCTCTTCAGGGCCCATGTCGCGCCAGTTGACGCGCGCGAGGCTACCGTCATTGCGGAGCCACGCGAGCTTGAAGACGGCGAGGAGCAGCGCGCGGTTCTCGAGCTTGGCGCCGTCGAGCGCTGGGCACTGGTTCGCGGCGAAGATGCCGGCGAGCGCCGGGAGCCCGAGACGCAGCTCACCCGCAGCGAGGCCCCAACACACGACCTTCGTCGCGTCCCACAGGTCGCCGAAGCGGTCGTGTGCGTTGCGCTTCACCGAGCGCTCGCGCAGGCGGCAGATGCCATACCCATTGGCGTAGAGCGACTTCCTCGCGTCGCTCGTACCGTCGGGATGCAGGAGACCGCGCTCTTCGACGGTGAGCAGGAAGATGAGCCGGTAGACCAGCCGCAGGAGCTGGTTGAAGTAGTCCTCCACCGGCAGCGTGCCGTACTGCAGCTCGGCGCGCAGCGAGGCGTTCTCGGCGTGCGAGAGGAAGCCCTGTCCAAGCGCGACAAGCGCCTCCTCGACGCCGCGCCGCAGGTGCTCTCGGGCGCGCGTGCCTTCCTCACGACCCGCGGTGCGCCACGCTTCGAGCGCGCACTCGATGACGGGCTGGCCCTCGCGGCCGAACCGCGTCTCGTGGCAGAGCAGCCAGAGCGCTGCGAAGTCGGCGTAGCGATTCTCGGTGAAGATGCGCTGGATGTCCGCCTCGATCCACGCGGGGCGCGTGAGGCTCGCGTTGTCGCGCACGACGCGCAGCGCGACGCCGTCGCTGGCAATTCCCCAGAGCGCGCCCTCCTGCGCGTTCAGGTACTCCTGCGCGAGGCCGAAGGCGCTGCGCCGACGAGCACCGTCACCGAACGTCGGCGAAAGCGTATCGAGCCCGACGTCGGCAGGGGCGACGACGACTGGCACGCGCCCGCCGAGCGCGGCGTGCCCAATCGGGTACGTGCGCTCCTGCAGGATGACCGGCGCCACCGGCGTGAGCGCCGTGAAACCGAACGCGTCGCGAAGGAGCGCAAGCACGAAGCGATCGGCGGTCGCCTTCGCGTCGGCCTTCGCCTCGCGGCCGGTCTTGAACTCTGCCCAGTGCGCCTGCGCGATGCGCCAGTAGCGACCGATCTCGTCCCGGAGGTTCAGCCCCTTGTGGATGCGGTAATCGGCTTCGGCCTGCGTGCCGGCTTGCAGCGAGGCCACTCTCGACAACCACTCGGGCGACAGGAGACCTCCCTCAATCGAGAGGGCCTCGAAGGCGAGCTGCGCCTCGCGCGCTTTCGTCTTTCGCTTTGCTGCCATGTTCAGTCGACCTTCGGCAGCAGGACGAACAGTCCGATGACATCCGCCGGGAGTAGTGCCTTGACGCTGTAGCGGCCGAGGGCTTCGGCCGCTTCGCGCACGCGACGGTGGTCGGCGAGGAGAGCTTGCGCGCGCCGCTCTGCGAACGCATCGAGCTCCGGCAGGCGCGTCTCGAGCTGTCCGAGTGCCTGGGTGACGGCGCGCTCGCGCACGTGAGGCGGCGGATCGGAGATGGGAACTGGCGACACCAGTGCGAGCGCGTCGGGCCCTTCGAGCGGGCTCGGATCACTCGTCCAGGCGATGGCGGTCGCCTCCTCGACAAGGAGCGTCGTCTGCTGCTGTCCGCGCTGCGAGGTGAGCTGGTGGCGTAGCCGCACGAGTGCCACGAGCGTACGGGCCGTGATGCCGGCGGCGACCCAGCAGCCCACGCGCCCGAGCACGCCCGGGTCGTTCACGTCGGCGATGGTGCGGCTGCCAAGCGTGCGTTCGAGCATCGTCTCGGCAAGGACCGAGACGAGCGGGTGGCTGCGCTGCACCGGGCGGCAGCGCGGTGCGGGCGGGTACTCGAAGTCGATCAGGAGCGAGCCTTCGAGCCCCTCGACCTCGAGGCGCTCGCGCACATCTTCGGGGAGCGCAGAGAGAGGCGTCTTGAAGCCGCGAGGCTTGCTGCTCCCCACAGGCTCCAGCGCCCCGCCCAGGCGCGCCAGGGCGCGCCCCGTGAAGCGCTGCACGTCTTCTTTTCCACCGAGCGCGGCGAGGGACTTCTTCCACTCGGGGAGCACATCCTCGGGCTTGAGCCGACGCTGCGCAAAGACGGTGCGGTTCTTCTTCGCCTTCTCGGCGGCGTCGCGCCAGCGCGTCTCGATGGCCTTCGCCTCCTCCATCTCGACGAACGAGAAGGCCTGCTGCCGCTTGCGGTCGCGCTCGCGGTCGCGAAGCAGGACGGCCTTCATCAGCGCCTGGCTGAGCGTGTGCCCATCGTCAGGCAACGGCACCGCGACCCCCAACTCCTCTCGGATCTTGTCGGCCTTCCGGAGGATGACCTCGAGCACTGCGCCATCGACGGGGTTGTTCGCGCCGTAGAGCAGCGCCGCGCGTACGACGCCGTTCTTCTGCCCGAAGCGATCGACGCGCCCTTCGCGCT
The DNA here is from genome assembly GCA_964624885.1 of uncultured Polyangiales bacterium. Lineage (GTDB taxonomy): Bacteria > Myxococcota_A > Polyangia > Polyangiales > JADJMO01 > JADJMO01. The sequence goes on from CAZUZY010000054.1 coordinate 12,038, forward strand.
GCTCGTGGCGCGTGGGGTTCCAGGACAGGTCGTAGTGAACGACAGCGTCGAAATGGTCCTGGAGGTTCACGCCCTCCGAGAGGCAGTCGGTGGCGACGAGGATGCGCTGCTCCGCATCGCCCAGCAGCTCGACCTTCTCCTTGCGCTCGTCAGAGGTCAGCTCGCCCGTGACGACGCCGACCGCGACGTTCTTGATCTTCGTGCCGAGGTGCTGCCCAAGGTAGTGGGCCGTCGCGATATAGCGGCAGAACACGACCGGGTTGAAGCCCTCCTTCACGAGCTCCGCGACGTGGTCGGTGAGGAGCTTCAACTTCGGATCGCCCACCTGGCCCGCGAGCTCCTCGGCCTGCGTGATGAGCGCGGCGAGCGCCTTGTCGTCCGTCGCGGCCGGAGGCTCGACGTCGTCGTCGGGGAGCGCGTCAGCCGCGCCGTCGAACACGCGCGCTTCGACGTCGTCCTCTGCTACTTCGTCTTCGAGGCCGGCACGCGTACGCAGGGCTTGGACGGCGGCCGCAGGGCTGGACGCTACGCAGCGCATGAGAGCCAGCGTGCCCCAAAAGTTCAGCCGCTGCTTCTTCGTGTCTTCGCCGGCCGCTGCGACAACGGAGGCGCAGTAGTCGAGGACGGCGTCGAAGAATTTCGCCCACGTGCCGGTGAGCCTGTACGTCAGCTCCTTGGTCTCGCGGCGCGGGAAGATGTTGCCCTCCTTCCACTCGGCGATGTCGGGACGACGGCGCTGGACGAAGTGGGCGGCGAGGCGGCTTCGCAGGGCGCCGCGCATAAGCCCCTCCTCGGCGGTCTGCAGTCCCTCGAAGTCGGGATGCAGAAGACCGAGGAGGCGGAAGTAGGCGTCCTCGTCACCGCTGTGAGGCGTCGCCGTGAGCATAACGAGGTGGCGCGCCTTCTCGCTCACGAGCGCCTTCAGCAGCTCGTAGCGCTGATGGCGCCCCTGACCGGTCGACGCGCAGGTGTGCGCTTCGTCGACGATGACGAGCTCTGGGCAGGCGCGAAGGAACTCGGCACGCCGCCGCTCGCTCTTGATGTAGTCGAGGCTGACGACCGTATGCGCGTGCGTCGTGAAAATGCTCTCGCTCGGCGGGAGATTGCGTTCGAGGCGTGCTGCGCTCGCTGCGGTGACAGCAACGGGCCGGAGGTGAAAGCGGCCTTCGAGCTCGGTCACCCACTGGTCCACGAGGTGCGGCGGGCACAGCACCGCGAAGCGCTCGACATCGCCGCGATCGAGCAGCTCGCGCGCGATGAGGGCGGCCTCGATCGTCTTGCCGATGCCGACGTCGTCGGCGATGAGAAGGCGCACCGGATCGAGCTTCAGCGCCATAAGCAGTGGCACGAGCTGGTAGGCGCGCGGCTCGATGGCGATCTGTCCGAAGCTGCGGAACGGCCCCGCGCCACGGCGAAGCGATAGGACGAGCGCATCGCGGAGGAGCAGCGCCGCGTCGTGGCCAGCCTTCTGCGAGGGCTCGGGCTTCGGGAACGAAGCGTCGGCGACCGGCACCGCTTCGAGCGCCATGTGGATGTACGTCTGGTCCTCCTCGGAGCCCGACACGGGGCGCACGCGAAGCACCTCACCATCACTGCCCGAGAGCACGATCCACTCACGACCACGCGCTCGAACGAGGCTGCCGGGGCTCCATCGAGCGGCGTGAGACGCAGGCGGCGTCGACGTGGTGGCCGTCATGCTCACGCGGACCTCCCAAGGAGCTTCGCGAGCGCCGACGTGGGCTCGGCCCACTGGGCTTCGCTTTCACCGAGGACAACGACCTCGAAGCCCTTTTGCTCCAACCTGCCCGCGAGGTCGGTGCTCTCTGCGAAGAGCGCGGCGACGTAGTGGCCGCGCCACACGAGCGTGACGGCCTTCCCATCAATCACGAGGGGTTCCGCATCGGGTGAAGGCAGCTCGCGTCCACGCGCGTAGTTGCGCCACGCGGTCGAGAGGTCACCGTTTGCGGGCACGAGAGGAGGAGGCTCCGTGGAGCGCCGGGTGACGGGTGCTGCGAGGCCCTTGATCCTTCCGCGCGCGAGCCGGAGAAGGAGCGTGCGCGCGTCTTCGTTGCGGCGGTCGAGCTGCTCGTGATCCGGCTGGTTGAAGTACGACATCACGCAGCGGTAGCAGGCTGCGACACACGCGGCTCCGGGCTGGTCGACGAGCGTCGTCGCAACGGTAGGGAGGCCGTTCGACAGGTCGAAGTGCAAGATCTCGAGCGCGCTCTTCGCCACCTCGGCGAGACGCTCGGGCTCTGCGACCAGGCGCGTGAGCACGCCCGCACCACCCTCCGTCGCCTCGTAGAACAGGAAGCCCGTGCGCGCGTCGCGCTGAGGCATGGGCTCCGCGAGGATCTCTCCTTCCTCGAGCTGGAACACCGCCTCGATGCCACGCAGCAGCGCGTGCTGCAGCGTGGTCAGGGTGGCCTGTGAGAGCTCGCCGTCACTCGGCCGAAGGAGCAGCGCGTTCTTGCGGTCCTGGACGCTCGGAACGATCCACTGCCGAGGCGACGCCGTGGGGTCGACAACACCGTCCTCGTCGGGGCTCTCTTTCCAGTAGCCGGAGACCGGGTCCATCATGAAGCCAAGTTGCGTGCGATCCTTGCGACGACGCAGACCCTTGTTCAGGCGCGTGATGGTGGCGCCCGGTCCGTAGGCCAACCGCGCGATCTCGCCGTCGTCGTCGAGCGCGAGTCCCCTGCGCACGTCGAGCGCTTGGTCGCGCGTGGCCCACTCGAACGTGGTCTGAAGCTCGAAGCCCTGACGCTGGCGCTCTTCGTCGTTCGCGGTGATGCGCTCAGCAGGCTGCGTCGAGACGTTCTCGATGCGGTATGTGTGGTTGACGATCTCCGCGTCTCCGAGGGACGCGGTGCACGCGTGGCACATCGACGCTTCGTCGGTCCAGTGGCCCGCGCCGCACGCCTTGCAGATGCGCACCGTCTTGGTCGGCAAGCGCACGTCCGCCGTAGCGTTGGTCTGCTGATTCAGGGAGAGCATCGCCCGAACGACGCGGTACGCGCGGCCCTCGTGGTAGACGAGGCTCCTCGGTCCGAACTCCGACAGCGCGAGGAAGCGAGGCCGCTGCAGATAGGTCTGCCGCCCGCGCCCGTCGTTGGTCGCGGGGATGTACGCCATCAACGGGAGGCGCGGGAAGTTGTAGCCCGGCAGAAAGCCCTCAGTCGCGAGGTAGCGGTACGTGTTGAAGTCACTCGACGGGCTGTTCGAGTTTCGCGTGTCCGACTGCAGTAGGTTGAGCTGATCGATGGCCTGGGCGTGGCGGCCTTGAGCGGCGCGCTTCTCGTTCTGCGGCGCCGAGTAGTCGTCCATCGTGCGTCGCGCGGCGTCGCGCTGTCGCTCGGCGGCGGAGAACAGCTCGCGCCAACGCTTGAAGGCGTCCCCGAACCGCCTAAGCACACTCGCGATGACCTCGTCCGAGAATGCGTCGCGTCCGGGGTACCAAGGAGCGAGCGCGGGAGAGAGATCTTCGTCGAGGAGGTCCAGCACACGCCGTATGCGGCGGCGCGCTTCGTCGGCGACCTTTGGGAGCCCCATCGGCTCCTTCACTTCCTGCTTCAGCGGGCGCCCCGTCTCGGAGAGCACGAGGAGCTCGGCGATCGACGGGTCGAGCGGCAGCTCCGTGCAGGCGAGCCAGACCGCTGAGAGGTGGCTCTCGATGAGATCGCGGTTCGCGAGGTCGAGGAGCGGCGGACGAACCTCGCCGTGCACCATCGCCTTTGGGTCGCGGAAGAAGTACTGGTCGTGCGGGCTCTGCGAAGAGCTGTACGTCAGCACCAACGCGGCCTGCCCGCTGCGGCCCGCGCGACCACTGCGTTGCGCGTAGTTCGCGGGCGTCGGCGGGACGTTGCGCAGATAGACGGCGTTCAGCGCGGATATGTCCACCCCGAGCTCCATCGTCGGCGAGCAAAAGAGGACCGGCAGGAAGCGGTTCGCTTCGCCGATCTCGCGCAGATGCTTCTCGTCGGAGCCCAGCTCCTCGCGCTCCTTGAGACCGAAGCGGAAGCGCTTCTCGCGTACCGCGCGCTTCTCGCCGTCGACCTGGGCGGTGTGCTCGCGCGCCTCGAAGCCGAATAGCGGGTGAATCGGCGCGCGCAGCGTGAACGCGAGGTTCGCGTAGAAGTCGCGGAAGAAGGCGTTCTCGTTCGGGTGGATCGGATCGACGTCGGGCGTACCGCGTTTGAAGAGCACGCAGGCGTCGTTCAGGCGGAAGCCAGTCTGGTTGCCGAAGGGCGTGACCTCCTCCGAGACAAGCCCGTGGGTGACGGCTGCCTTGAGCAGCGACTCAATCAGCGCGTCGAAGTCCTTGGACTTGAGTGCGCGCACTGCCGAGGGTTCGGCCCAGAGCTTGCGCCCATCCGGCTCCTGCAACGTGCGCATCCCGCGCGACGACTTGAGCAGCTTGCCGAGCGAGCTACGTGAGCTGCCTCGCACGATCAGGTCCTCGTCGCGAAGGCTAGTGTCCTTGCGGGGCGGCGGTGCGATCAGGAGCCAGCGCGCCTTGGGCGGCTTCTCGTCGTTGCCGAAGCCCCACGGCACGCGGAGGCGGCTGTGGGACTTCTGGAGCATCTGCTCGATGACCGTCGGATCGAGCACCTGGGCGCGGATCGCCATCCACCTCCGCAGGTGATCGAACAACTCCATGTAGACCGCCTTGCGCACCGCTGGCGATGCGCCACGCAGAACGGCGGGCGCAGCCGCGAACAGCTCCTCGTCGGACGCCAACTCGTCGACGCCGAGGTACTCGACATCGACGAGCCCAAGCTGTTCCAGGTTCGGGTTCGTGTAGCGCCAGCCGCGACGCTGGTCGAACCATACACGGTAGGAGAGCACTTGGCGGAGCGCACTCTCCGCCTCCTGCAGGTTGAAGCCCTTAAGCGACGGCTCGAGTAGCCACTCGCTGCGCAGCTCCGCGACCGGCCGGTCGAAGCCGAGTGCGCGCTGCTGTGCAACGCCGAGTTCGTCGCTGCGCAGCCCCTTGTCGCCCGCGACGTCGAGCGCACCGAGGAATGCTGCACGGATCAGGCTCACGAACAAGAAGTCGTTGAAGTGCCCTGACTGGAGCGCAGCGTCCTGGCGGTTGTCGGTGAAGCCGAGAAGCTTGCGCGTGTGCTTGGGGAGTCCCGAGTCCTTCCCGTGCATCCATCGAAGGGCGCTCGACACAAGTACGGTGGTCGCCGAGCTACGGCCTTCCGCCGAAAGCGATGCGAGGCGGGTGCGGTCGCGGGCCGACGTGCTGTGCGTGGCCCCGCACCGAAGACAGAACCGGAAGCGGCCAGGGATGAACCACGCCTTCGCGCCGGAGCCCAGCTTGCCGTTCGGCGAGATGACGACCTCGCGGACGCGCACGGCGCGGTAGTGGCTCTTGATGCGCGGGCTCCTGGCGGCGTCGAGGTCCAGCCAAGTCTCCGGGTAGTCCTCGTCGCGGTTGGCGAAGGTGAACTCAGCATCGTGTGCATGCAGCGTGATGAAGCCGGGCACTTCACGGTCGGGCGACTCCTCGTCCTCGCCTTCCGGCTCGTCGTCATCCGACTTCGCCGGGGCCGCGTCGTCGATGTCCCGCGCGAGGAACTGCCGCTCGCCGTCATGGGTGACGAGGCGGACCGGATGGTACTCGTGCCCGCACTCGCGGCAGAAGTGCACCGGGTAGAGGCGCTTGTCGGGGTCGCCCGGCAGGTACTGCTGCCCCTCGACGGTCACGGAGCGCATGCCGGGAGGCTCAAGGGTCGCAAAGGCCTGGCCAGCGCCCGAGATGAACTGGTGCAGCTTGAAGGCGAAGAAGCTCCGGTGCGACGCCGACTCGTTGTTGGTTCGGTCGGCCTCCGGCAGGCTCGACACCAGCAGAAGCAGGCGGAGCGCGTCCTTGCACACCTGCTCGTCACGACCTGCTTCGGCGGCTAGCTCGCGGGCGGCCTCATCGAGGGTGCGCGGGCGCGCGCGGTGCCACGCCGGGTTCGCGTCCGTCGTGGTGATCCCGAGCCGGGTCTCGGTCCAGATGGCGAGCGGGTGATTCCTGAGCGCGTCGTCGGTAATGTTCGCCGGGATGCCCGCATCGATCGCTGGGCCGAGCGCGCTCCCTACGGACTCCGCCCGCTTCGACTTGTCCGTGACGCGTTCGAGTTCTTCGATGATGACGTGGCTCGGGTCGACCGTCGTCGAGAACAGCTTGGACGCGACGCTGGCGACGACCTCCTGCTTGTTTCGCGCCGTCCCTTCGCTAGCCATCGTCGCCGAAGTCCCAATGCACTGGAGCTTCTCAGGCGAGAGGCGCTCTCGGACGCGCCGCACGAGAAGCGCAACGTCAGCGCCTTGGCGGCCGCGGTACGTATGCAGCTCGTCGAGCACCAGGAAGCGCAGACCCTGGCAGTTGCCAATCACCTTGCGATCGATCTCGTCCTGCCGAGTCATCAGCAGCTCGAGCATCATGAAGTTGGTCAGCAGAATATCGGGCGGATTCTCGGCGATGCTTCGACGCTTCTCCCAGTCCTCCTGGCCGGTATAGCGCTCGAAGGTGATCGGCTTCTCGCCGTGGACGTTCGCGACGAACTTGTCGAGCTCCTCGAGCTGGCTGTTGGCCAGCGCATTCATCGGATAGATGATGATCGCCCGGGTGCGACGCACGGCGCTCTTCCGCCTCTCGGCGAGCACTGCGCTCACGATTGGGATGAAGAAGCAGAGGGACTTGCCGGAGCCCGTGCCCGTCGTGACGACATAGCTCTCGCCCTGCGAGGCGAGGACGACAGCTTGCTCCTGGTGCTTATACAGAGAGAGCGGCGCTCCATCGGCACGAAAGATGTCGGCGGCGCGCGCGTCGAGCGCGCCGCTCGAGACAAGCGTCTCTAGGTTCAGCCCGCGCTTGTAGCTCGGGTTAATCTGGAGCAGCGGGTCCGGCCAGAAGCGCCCCTCCGAGTAGATCGTCTCGACCTGCGCACGGATGTCTTCCGCGTGGATGGTCGTGAACGACGTCGCGAACTTCCGATATTCGCCAACGATCGAGTCGCGGAGGGCGAAGACGTCCATGCTCTTGCCGCTCACAGGCGTCCCCCTGCCCTCAGAGTCTTCCTCGGCACGGGCCGAACGTCGCCCTTCACGTTCCCTAAGCGGATCCGGCCATCCAAGGTCGTCCACTTCCAGAGCCGACCGCTATCGCCGATCACTTCACCACCAGTACCGGTGTTGTGACCACCGAGGCCCAGCGCTCCGCAACGTCCAATCGCTCCATGGGAACACACCTGACCACGTTACCCCAGCGCGGGAGGCGTCGGGAAGAGAGGGACAGAGTCGGCAAAGGGGCTCGCGGCGAGTGCTCAGACCTGGACCTTCTACATGTACCTCTCGACCGTGCATCTCGTACTGGGGCGGATCCACGGGAGTCCGGCCGAGCCGGTGACGCACCCCGACCGGCGCAGTGGTGACGCCCGCGCCGTTGACGATGATGAGGCTCCCGTCTGAGGGCGACATCGCCGGTGACGATTCAACCGCACGACGAAGGTCTCGGCGTCCGTGCTCTCGTCGGGGTTTCGGCAAGAGCGCGTCGAGCGCGGAAGGCTCTTTCTCTGGCGCGCCGAGCGAACTACGATCAACCCATCATGGCGGTCGGGTGGAACGACAACGAGCGGGCGCGGGTCGAGGACGGCATCCGGCAACATCCCGTCACAAGCGGACGGTGCGCTGCGCTCGCCCGCGTCGTATACGCCGTCGGCCATGAGCGCGATCCCACCACCCGCGGCCGCCAGGTTCGGCCGCCAACGAAGTCGGCCGCGCGGTTCATCGTGCCTAAGGTTCCACATCCTCCACGATGGGGTAGCCACACCTTTGTCGAAGCGCATGCACACGCCATCGATGTGCTGACCGGTGTGGAAGGCTGTCCCGCGCCGAGGTACCTTGAGACGCACTGGGAGTACGCCGACCATCTCGAGGTTCACGACGTCGACGTCGACGCTGTTGATCGCGGCATCGAGGACGGGTCATGAGCGGCCTGCGCGAGACCATCGCGACGTGGGCCAACCATCGCATCGATGAGATGCTCGCGGCCCCACGCATGTGGGGCTCGCTCGAAGCTGTCGAGATGCAGGTGCTCCAGCTCCTCGAGGTCGGCGCTCTTGCCGTGCGCCCCACACAGGAGCTGGAAAACCCGCGTCGTGTGCTGGACACGTACGTGGCGTTTCTTCGCGACCGTTACCCGAAGCAGCCGCCGGATCCTCTCTCCCGATTGGTCGCTCATCAGGACGAGAGCGAGTTCGGCAACGCCCTGCGAGACTTTCGGACGACGCTTGCTCGCACGATTCTCGTCGAGAACCCTTTCGAGCGCAGCGAGCTTGCGATCAAGCTAACGTTCGATGCGGGCAAGCACCCCTCGACTTCGGCGTTTACGGGGTACTATGAGGAGTTCCGCCGAGCGGCCCGCGCGGCCGTCCGCACCGGCGAAAGGGTGACAGGCCGCGCGAAGAAGGACATCGAAGGCGCCACCGATTTCACGCTCGAGGACGCCATCGTATCGCCGCCGAACGGCGTGGCCGGTGAGGTGCTTCTCCGACTTGGCCCTGGTTGTGGCCAGAGGAACTGGGAGGCGGAAGATCGCGTTCGAGATGCGCTGTCAACGATCATGACGCTCGCCGAGTGGGCGAGCACGGACAGCGGCGTGGCGGACCTCCGAGTTGACGATCTCGAGCAACGCACCCGTACAGCCGTACAAGCTCTCCGGCTGCTCCCCCGAAGGGGGATCAAGACCGTCGCGCTTGGTGGGAAGTTCGTTGCTCGGCCCAAGTCCGTCGAGATCCGTTCCGAGCATGAGAAGCGGTTTCTCGAGGTCGTCGGCGCGGAGTCGACCCCAGAGAGGTTCGATGAGCGCGACGAGATTCGGGCGATCGACCTTGATCGCGGCCTACTCGTGCTCGGCAAGCGTGCCCGTACGCACTGCTTCGTCAGCCGCGATCTACTAGGTGATGTCGCTGCCGTCGGGGTCCAGGCTCGCGTAGTCGGTCTTCGATACCGCCCGCTCGGCGGACGTCCGTTCGTTCTCGCAGAGGTCGTCGAGGTTGACGATGCCCCCACTGACGAGTAGCGGTCGCGAGTCGTGGCACGCTTGGCGGTGCTGAGGCGCTTCGTCTGGCGAACGCGCAGCAGGGGCTTCTCGGGCGTCATCTCGCCCGGCCTCGAGCTATGGCCAGCACCTCCGTCGGCCCCATGCACAGCTCAGAACGACCAGCCCATCGCCATGTCGACGTACAGATGCGAGGTGTCAACAGGTCGTGGAGGCTCGCAGCGATCGGCGCACCGCCAGGCGGCATCGCGGTTCAGCAGCCATGCCCTGCCCAGTGACAGTCGATAGTGGAATCCGTACAGGCTACGGACGTCGAGTGCCAGTTCACCATGGCCGAACCACGCACGATCGAGGTCTTGATTCCCGTCCTCACGGCTCGCGCTACACCCCCCGAACATGAAGAAGTAGACGCCCACATCCCAGTTGCACTGCGTGAGTTGCACGGCACGTCCGAGAGATAGCCCGCCGCCGACCCCGAAGTGCACCCGCGTCCAGCCGCGGTGGAACCGGAGCATGACGCCGGTTCGCCAGGCGTCATTGCCTCGGCCCAACCCGACGTCCACCGTCAACGACTTCGCCATGGTGTAGCCGACCGAGACTCCGGCCGCGCCGAACGGCGCGTACGTGTAGCTCATGTGCGCGTCGACGGACACGGACCTGTCCCACGGCTCTGCGGCTGCCAAAGCCAGTAGCAGCGCTACTTGCCCCACGCCAATCTCGCTGCATCGAGCATCGTGAGGTCCAAGCGCACGAAGGTGGCAAGCTGGGCACGACTCGACAGCATCGCCTCGGCGGACACCAGATAGTCCGGTCCCGCCGCAAAGATCTGTGACCAGAGGCGTCCCGCACGAGCGGGAAACCGCCACGTCGACTTGTCAGAAATCCGCACGATGACGAGGTCGCAGGTGTCGAGGCCGCTGTTGCAGGCTTGCGTCACTGCGTAGTCACCATAGATGGCTAGCCCGATACCGCCCGAGTCGTAGCCCTTGAGACCCGTCACATCTGTGGGCGTGAAGCCACCCGCTGCATCGCTTCGCTTGCCCACGCGGAGCACGAGCGTCGAGAAGGTGTCGCCAGGCTCCACGTCGAGGTAGCCGATCCGATCTGCCGACAGAGCCACGGATGCGACGCGCCGGCCACCGGTTGACTCGAACAGAGTGACCGGAGACTTCCCGCCTGTGCGATAGGAGCGGAAGACCTGAGTGGGTCCCTTGTCCTGAACGTAGACGAGCTGGTCGTCGAGCGTGGCGACCGCCTCCGCCGGACCGCTCCCACTCGGCTCCAGCTGGGTCCAGCCGGAGCTAGGTACTCCCTTGGAGCGGACCGCCACCATACCCGAGGCCCATGCGACGCCATACGCCCCTATCAGCGAGAACTGGGCTACGGGGCTGCCGGTGGCCGCTGGGGGTCGGGCGAGAGGCTCCGTGAACTCAACCCCGAAGGCTGGTGGTTGCACCCACTTGAGGTCGTCGATGAGGACGCCGGCGGACTCGGTCACGTGGACCAGAGCCAGGACGGTCGCAGTTGCTGTCGGGCAGTTGATGCCAGATAGGGAGGCCACGGTTGTACCGTCGGACATGCGTAGGACCTCCGACGTCCGTGCACCGCCGGAATTGCCGCTGTCCAGTCGAGCAAGGACATCCGCCCCAACCACCTGGAGCCCAGCGTAGGCTCGGGGTGCCACGGCGTACCCAGGCCGCACCAGCGGGCTGAGCTCCGAGCAGCCCACGCCACATCCCACCCATCGGCGCGCAGCGAAACGGTCTGCTGTATCGACAACACCGCGACAACCCGCATCGGGCGTTGTCACGTCGGCGCCCAGGTCCGCCCCCGTGTCCGTCGCCCCAACGTCTCCTGCCACCTCAGTCGATCCGTCGTTCGCCTTCGTGTCAGGAGGTTGGGGGGCGGAGCTGTGGCAACTGGCGAGTATTAGCGATGTGATGCCAACTACAAACCGGTGCATGGGGTAGTGCCCTTGAAGTCAGCTGGCCGCAGAGTTGTTGCTGCGGCCAGACCTGACCCATCCCTCAAGGGTACCATCAATCCCCTGCGCGTCGTGAATGGCCTGCCGTCGAGGCTACCCTTTCCAGCGGCCAAGCCGAGCCAGCGGTCCGGCTCAAGGCCGAAGCGGAATGCAGTCCAGGAGCCAGGGGCGAGGCTGTTGCGCGCCACCAGCGCCCAGGTTCCATCCTCGAGCACGCCAAGCTCCAAATCGGAGAATAGGCCGACCCTCGGAACCACCGTCAGCGTTCGCCTATCGGCCCCAGGCCGGACCACGGAGATGCGTCGCCAAGTGACAACACCCTCCTTGAACTCGTCGACGAAGACGAGACTCCGGCTGTTGGCGTCGTACCCTAGGGCAACCACCTTGCCGATGGGACGATCCTTGGGCGAACTGGAACCCAGGCTCGCTACTGCCTTCCTCAGAACGGGGGCCCAACGACGTGCGCTCGTGTTGTAGCTCCAGATGTCGCCGGCCAACTCGCCAACGGCGCTAGCGCCGCCCGCCACGTAGACGACGCCTTCCCGTCCTGAGTACACCCCAAGGGCGTTCAGACGCCTCGCCATCTGCGGGGGCTTCGACGGATAGTCCGTCGCGATGTCAGATACGGCGCCAGCCGCCGCGAGGTTGCCTGGGGGTGTTGGTGTCTGGATCGCCGGCACCAGCTGCCCACCAGCTGCGAAGACAGCGAGTGGCTGCGAGGAATCATCCAACTCCGCTGGCAACCCAACCATGATCGCGTTCTGAGGAGGAAGCTGATCGCCATCCACGGGCGCCAGCCATGTTCTTGCTGCGTCCGACAGGATCGTACCCAGACCAGAGCCAATGGCATCGCTAACGACTCGCATGTCATTGCCGCCGAGAGCCTCGGCAATCCACTCACCTCCGACAAACACGAGACGCGTAGGGCCCCGCAGCCGACTCAGCAGGCCCGGGACTGGGTCCGTATCGCCAGGGGTGTAGATCGGCGGGATGCCAGCCGCGACTAGGTCGACCCGAACGGACGGATACTTGCCACCACACCCTGGGCCACTGCATGGAGCGAACGGCTTCTTCTTCAGGATTGGCGTCTTGGTCGGGGTGACAATGTACTCAAAGTGGTTGCGTAGACGCCCGCCAGAAGCAATGTCTCTGCCTGCAATGAGTGGCAAGGGCAGGACATGACTCCAGAAGAGCCCAACGGTCCTCTTCGACAGGTCTGGCATCGTCTTGTACGGGATAAGGTCTAGATCGTCCGCGTAGTACCACGCGACAGTCTCTAGAGTGCCCACCCGGTAGATGTCACCCAGGAAGAAGCTCGGCTCGTCGGTTCCCTCGCCGATGAAGCTCGACAGAGTGTACTGAAAGCGCCGTCCCGAGAACACGGAACCGCGAGGGGCACGCGGAGGTAGCGCTTTCAGATTCGCCACATCCAGTGTCGATCCGACGGTCACCTTGGTCCACTCTGAGGGGACGTTGAACCGAGAGTCCAGGCCTGAACACAGCCGCTCCTTGCAAAGAGCAGGAGACAACTCAACACCGAGTTCGTCGATGCACGAACAGTATCTGAACCCAACGTCGGATGTAACGGAAACGGGCACGTCCGTTGGAGGCACACCAATTCCCTTCGAGGCCACCATGAGCGCGGCCTCGTAGGCGTTGTAGGAAGCCGTGTCCCCATCAGCAACGATGACCTTCGACACATACTGCGGAACTGGATCGCACCCGTCACTCAGCACATCTGGAGAACTGCCATCAGAGAGGAACTCCTTGCTCTCGGAGTCAGCGTTGCTGTTTGCCCGAATGGGCGAGCGTGGGCAGGCGTCGCACTTGTCGCCAATTCCGTCGAGGTCCTTGTCGTCGGTCTGAGCCAGACAACGACCATAGACCGCGGGGCCTCCGCAGTATGAACCCGGGTACTTGCAGTCGGCATCCGAGACACATGCAACGCTCGGCGTGCCTCCGGTATCCTGACAACGTCGGTAGGCCGTTGCCGTTGCGGGACTCCCGCTCGGCAGGGCACCCATGCAAATACCCTTCTTCGTCGCTCCACTCAGACCGAATGTAGTGCAGTCGAAGTCGCTTACGCAGGCGACTCTGCCATTGGCAACAAGCGAGCAGTTGTCGCAGAGATCTCCAACCCCATCACCGTCCGAGTCTGCACCGGTCCCTGCCGTAAACGGACATAGGTCGCAGACGTCTCCTATCCCATTTCCGTTCGAGTCAGCCTGGTCAGGATTGTACTGCGACGGGCAGTTGTCGCAGGCATCGGGGATGCGATCCCCATCCTTGTCTGGACCTGACTTGCCTTTGCAGAATCCTGGAAGATCGCCGTAGACGTTTCGAAACCCGTCGATCCATGCAAGATTGCTTTGGGAGTCGACGGCTGCCCAGACATTCCGCATGCCCAAATCGTCGCCGCCGATGCCCGGCCCAAACCAGCTCGCCACGCCGCAGACCATGTTTATGTCTGCGCCAAAAAGCGGGCCGCCTGAGTCTCCCTTGTTGACGCCGCCATAGTCAAACGGATTCCAGTCGTTTTGGAATGTTGATTCCTCGTGAATACTGCATGCGCCGGACACCACGAGCGCCTTCTTGTCTCCGCTACCACAGCCCCGAATCGACCCACGCGCGAAATTCCAACGCCTGAACCACGTCTGCTCATCAGTAGAGGTGTCAGGAGGCAACTCGGTTTCCGTGCTGTAACCGACAATCGTCCCGCCACTAAGCTCGGCTCGGTTTGCGGCGGCGGCGCAGCCGTCGAGCGCCGGGAGCCGAACCCACGAGACGCTCGGAATGATGGTGTCGAGCTCGACGACAGCGATGTCCTGTGCGCTATAGGTCCTGGTACCTCCGCTCGGCGACCGGCCCGCACGAACGGCCGCGCGCGAGAATGAGCGCGTAGACGTGCCGATCGGGCGCTTCGCGGTTGTGTTGGCGACACAGCTGAAGATGTCGCACGACGATCCCGATGCGCAAGCCTTTCCGCACGCGCCGCAGTTCGCGTTGTCGCTGCGCAGCGAGGTGCATGTGGTACCGCACATGACCCGACCCGTCCCGGCACAGGTGGCTGGATCGGCGCAGCTCCCGGCCACGCAAGACTTCCCTGCAGGACACACCGTGCCACAAGCGCCGCAGTTGTTGTTGTCTTGGTCCGTATTCGTGCACGCCCCGGAGCACGCAGTCGGCGCGGCGTCAGTGCAGAATGTGTTTCTGAACGACACCAATAGATTTACCTTTGACCTATCAGCATCGGAGTCCTCCGGCATCATGCAGTGCGAGGCGGTCAGTACCAGCGCCGGACTGATGAGAACTCCCGTGCAGAATCCACCGGAAACAGGAACGCCATTCTTGACCGAGCCGGGTGTGTGCAGGCCACCAACGCCGCGAAATATCTCGTCAACGTCGTCTTTTCCCTGATTAATTGCCTGCACTTGCTTGCCGATGGGTGCCTCGCTGGCGCACGCGAGGGGCAACACTGCAGTCAACAGGATGAGCTTGGCCGAACTGCGCATCCCTGGATGCTGGACCAGGCCGCTTGGCATCACAAGAGCCTTCCGTGGAGGGTGTGCTCACGTGAACTCCGGTCCTCAGCGCAAGCGCAGCGGGATGATGTAGATCACGCTTCGGACCCTAGGGGGATGCATGGAAACGTCTGCCCGAAGGCGCCATCCAGCGTCTCAGCCAACCGGATGTACCTTTCAGTCGTGGATAGATGGGCGTGACCCACGCGTTGTCGGATCTTCAGTGGATCGTCACCGCGCACGGCCATCCAGGTGATGCCGGTCGCTCGAAGATCGTGAAAAGTAAGCCACCGCCGCGTCGGCCCTCGAGCCAATAGCTCGCGACGCGTGAGCCCCGCGAGGCCAACGTACAGCCGCAGGCCCTTCGGCAAGTCGTACCACCACGGCATCTCCGGGAGCACACGGTGCGAGGCTGTCCCCTTCGCCTCCCGGCGCATGAGCCGCAGGAGCGGCACGAGTGTGGGCTCGATTGGCAGCCGGCGAGAGCCGCCCGTCTTGGTCGACTGGTCAACGGCCACGGTGGAGTGGCAGGGAACCGAGCGATGGACGTGGGCAACCCCGTGCTCGAGGTCGAGGTCCTCCCACGTGAGGGCGCGGAGCTCCCCCTGGCGCAGCGCGAGGTACACGGCGAGCGTGATCGTACGGCGCCAGACCAGTGGGACCTCCTTGCACCCGACCAGCTGCAGGAACTCGTCTGGGTAGAGGAACTGCTTCGACTTCTCCGCACCCCGCTCCGGGGCAAGCACGTCGCGCGTCGGATCGCTCGTGCGCACTCGGAGGTCGCGATCCTTGCCTTTGGAGGCGTCCGAGAACATCTTCCGGACGAGCGCCCAGACGAAGGCCGCGGTGCTCCAGGAGATCTCGCCGCTCACGATCCGTTGGTCGAGCCGGTCGCGGACCCGCTCGATGTCCTCGGCATCGATGGCGGCGATGGGCTTGGTCTCGAGCAGAGGGAGCACGTGGCACTTGAGGCGGCTCGCGTGGTCACGGCTCGTCGAGTGGCCTGCTGCTGTACGCGCCTCGAGCCACCGCTCCGCCCAGCGCCCGAATGTCTCCCCGTCCTGGCGGAGCGAGGCCGTGTCTGCCGGTGCGGGACGCCGCGCGGCGTCGACAGCGAGCGCCTCCGCGCGTCGTCCGGCATCCTGGTGGGAGATGCCCTCGGGCAGGGCCACCCACCGACGCTTGCCGTCGGCGAAGGTGACCCTGACTGAGTACCGCCTGCCCCACCACTTGAGCTGGCCCTTGGTGGCGGCCATGACCGGCTACTGCTCCGCGCCCTTGGATGGCGCGGTCTCCTGGGCCTTTCCGAGCCCGAACCACAGGAAGCCGTTCGTCGCGCACCCAGTGAACGTCTTCGCCAGCGCCGAAAGGCTCTTGTGATGCTGGCCGGCGTGCTGGAACCCCTCCGCCAGGACCTTCACCTTGATCACCTGGTCCTTGTATCGACGCTCGAGGACACTGCCGACCGCCGGGAGCCTCGGGTCGCGCGGCTCCTCGAGCTTGACCGCCGCGATGCGCTTCGCGAGCGGCATCTTCTCGTCGCCCTCGGCCATCGGCATCTCGCCACGCGCCTTGTCGGCCATCGCCTTCACCAGGGTGGAGCGCAGATGCGGGAGGTTGTTGCTCCGGGTCGGCTTGCCAAAGGTGTCCTCGTAGAGATCGTGGAGTTCGTCCGTCCCCATCGAGGCGATCTTGGCGGTCTCGAGCGCGAGGTCGAACTCGGCGTCCTTGCGCTTCGCCGACCTGGCGACGGTGGACTGCTTGGCCGCCCCGCCCATCTTGGTCGGCCGAGCGGCCTTCTTGGTCGGGCCCTTCTTCGCGGGCGTCTTCTTGGCGGGGGCGGTCTTCGCGGTCTTCTTGGCAGCCATCGGGTCTCCTGGCCGGCGCTCGTGGGTGCTCCGGCAGGCGACACGTTGCGTCCGATGTCCCAAGAGCAAAGCCCCCTGCCCTGCTTCGGTGTGTGCCGTCCCGTCGAGGCGGCGCTCGCGAGTCCCGCCTGGAGCCGGTATCATGGAAAGCCGAGGCTGCGAGGTGCCGTTCTCCTGTAGAAGCGAGTGGCGAGCGGCCGGCGCCCGTGTCCGGGCCTACGTCTGGCTCGCAGCGATCGCGCCCTCAGCTTGCGGCGGCCGAACGGACCTGGGTGCGTTGAGTGAGGAACGGACGGGCGCAGATTCCAACGCCATCGGCGACGATGGGGCCGCCGATGGTGATCCCAGCCGGGACACCTCCGTCGGACGTTGCCCCGTCGCCGGAACCCGCTGCTCGATACCCGATGAGTTCTGCGAAGAGGGTGACTCGCCCAATCCGATCTGCAATCCAACGCTCTTCTGTGGCGCAGACGGGACTTGGACGATGCTGTCGCGAAGCAAGTGCCGCCCGACAGAGTCGACCGCCACCACGTGTCCCTCGGCGGTGCCGACTGTGGACTCGCCGTGTTCGGTCACTGGGCGATGCCTCTTCTCGAGCTCGAAGAGTGGTGGAGCCGCACTGTGCCAGTGCACTTCCGTGGGTTGGGAGTGCGAGCGAGCCACCTGTCCGCTTCCACGCCCGAGCCTCGGATCCGCCTGTTCGACGGAGGGAGCCCGCTGCGATTTCGGGCGCTGCGACTCGCTCTGGGGGTTCTGGCTCGTCCAGGTCTGTCGCGCCGGTCGGTGGACCGTCCTCGAGCGTGTCGCTTGTTGATCCGGCCTGCATCGATGCGTCCGACCAGCCCGTCGTTCAGCCTGCACCCACGCAACAGCCACTTCTTCGGGCAGGCTGCGCAGGCTGAGCAGGCTGGCGACGTGTCTACGCGGCGTTACGGCGTCGCATTCGCGCCGATGGCACACAGAGGCGGGCATAGCTCCCCGCGGTCGCGGGGGTTCGCTTCCCCCTCGTCCGCCTACGTGCGCTGGGTACAGGACGTGGCCAAGGCCCACTCGGAGAGCGCGGGCTGGGACCACGCGGCGTACGTGAAGCTCGGCGGCGTGTTCGTGGTGCGCAAGCACGAGATCGAGTACCTCGCCTCGGCGAAGGACGGCGACGAACTGCAGCTGGTCACCTGGATCGAGTCGTGGACGGCGGTGACGAGCGAGCGTCGCACCAGGATCGAGCGCGCCGGGCAGGTGCTGGCGCGGTGCACGACGACGTGGGCGTTCGTGTCGCTGGAGGGGAAGCCGCGGCGCATCCCCGCCGAGGTGCTGGCGGCGTTCGGAGGGTAGGCGCAGCTTCCGCCGTCTCGACGGCGATCAGAATCGGAGCAGGAATCCCCCACCGCCGACACCCACGGCGGGCGCCTTCGACGGAGCCGGCGCGTCACCGAGCAGCGCTGCGTCGAGCACGACCGCCGCGATGACTCCGAGGCCGAGTCCGACCAGCGGCCCCGGCGGCAGGCATACGACTCCCTCGCGAGGACAGTCCGGGGGCGCGATCAGGGCGCCGACGAGCACGCCGATTGTCGGCAAGGCCACGCGCATCCCGAAGCTCGCCGCCGCGCGACCGTAGTGCCCGCGGGACAGATGGAGCGACGGCGCGGCCACGAGGTAGCCCACGATGCCGATGTAGACCGGCGCCGTGACGAGGTTGGCCGCGTCCAAGAGGAGCAGGTAGCCGCCGTACGAGCCCTTGGGCGGAGGCAGCGCCTTCGGCGGAGGGGGTGGAGCTGCCACGGGCTCGAGGCCCCGCGCACGGAGGCACAGCGACTGCTCGGCCGGAAGGCCGGCGGCGCGCAACGGCCAGGCCTGCGGCGACCCGGACACGAGGGAAGTGCCGGCCCAACCGAGCGCGACACACGAGTGCTGCTCCTTGGCGGTGGCCAGCAGCGCCCCCTGCGCGAGGCACTCGTGCTTCCAGCCCGGCGGGCAGACGAGCTCCACCGTGGCCATCGTTGCCGCGGCGGCAGGGGTGCCGTCGGCCGCGATGCCGACGAAGCGGCCCCCGAGCTTGAGCCGCGGGGGCTCCTCCTGGGACACCCACTCCAGCGTCTCGACCGCGACGACCGTCCCGTAGGCCTCACTGGTCGACGCCGAGCTCGTGGCAGCAACTGTCAGCAGCGCCATGGCGGCGAGCCACTTCATGCGAGGAGTCTAGCGCCGGTGGGGAGGGGCCTCGCGGCCGGTGATCTCGGCGCAAGCGGTGGTGTCGGCTCCGGCACGTCGATCCCGCGTGGGTCGAGGGCGTTCGGGGCGCCTCAGAACGCCCAGCCGATCGCCATGTCCACGTAGAGGTGCGTGGTGTCGACGGGTCGGGGAGGTGAGCAACGGTCCATGCACACCCATGGGGTGTCCTGATTCAACAGCCACGACCGCCCGATCGACAGGCGGTAGTGGAATCCGTAGAGACTGCGCACGTCGAGCGCCAGCTCGCCATGACCGAACCACGCCCGATCGAGCTCTTGAGTCCCTTCCTCGCGGTTCGCGAAGCAGCCACCCCACACGAAGAAGTACACGCCAGCGTCCCAGTTGCAGGACGCCGCCTGTACCGCGCGTCCGACAGAGACACCGCCGCCGACACCGAAGTGGACACGCGTCCAGCCGCCGTGCAGCCGCAGCATGCCGCCGCTCCGAAAGCCCCCGTTGCTCCGGCCCAGGCCGACGTCGGCCGTGAGCCATCGCGCGACCGTGTAGCCGACCGAGACGCCCACGGCACCGAATGGCGCGTACGTGTATCCCATGTGCAGGTCGACCGACGGCGCTCGGTCCCAGGGTTCCGAGAGAGCGAGAGCCACGAGCAGCGCCACTTGCCCCACGTGGATCGCCTAGCACCGAGGAAACCCGTGCGCTTGCCTCGCACCGCCGTTCGTGAGCTAGGGCGCCTCGTAGGCGCCCGTGTCGCACTTGGGCGTCGAGCGGGGCT
>CAZUZY010000055.1:0-30994 GCA_964624885.1 uncultured Polyangiales bacterium
CCGCGCGCGCCTCGAGGGCGACCTCGAGGGCGTGGTCGAGGCGGTCCGCGCCCGCGGGCACGCCACCGGCGACCCGGTCGCCCGCGCCAACAACCTCGTGCGCGAGGTGCTGCTGCTGATGGGCAGCGATCTCTCCACCTGCATCGATCGCGCAGGAGAGGCCGCGCAGCTGGTCCCCAAGGACCTCACCGTACGCGCGCTCTACGAGCGGATCGCCGGCGAGGGCGCGCAGGGCCGCGCCGAGTTCCGCGCCGAGCTCGCCACGAGCCTGAGCGGCGCGTCGAAGGCAGAAGCACTGCTCGACGCGGCGCGGGAGGCCGAGCGACACGGCGATCTCGAGGCCGCCGAGCGGTTCGCGCAGCAGGCGGAGCAGGCCGGCAGCGGCGCCGAGGCGACCACCCTCCGGCACCGCGTGCAGGCGCGCGGCGATGGGGCGGCGCGGCTCGCCGAGGAGCTGCTCGAGGCCACCAAGACCGCCACCGAGCCCACCTCGCAGCGGGAGCTCTACGAGGCCCTCGCCGACCTCGACCTGTTCGCGCGCGGCGACGCGGCCAGCGCGATGATGTGGCACCGCGCGATCCTCGAGACGACGCCGGGCCACCTGCCGAGCCTCCGCCAGCTCGAGCACATGCTGGTCCGGGAGGGTCGCGAGGACGACTACGAGCCGATCGCCAGCGAGCTCGCGCGTGTGCTCCCCGTCGATCAGCGCGACGCCCACGCCGAGGTCGCAGCGCGCCTGCGGCTCCGTCGCCCCGGCGCCGAGTGGGAGTCGATCGCCGACCTGATCCACGCGGTGACCGAGCGCGAGAAGCCCTCGCTGCTCGGCATGCGCTGGCTCGACGCCCTCTCCCGCCACCGCCGTGACGACCGCGGCACGCTGCGCGCGACCGACCTCCTGCTCGAGCACGCCCAGCGGCCGGTCGAGATCGCCACCCTGTCCACCCGCGGCGCCGAGGCAGCGTTCCGCGCGGGCCTCGCCGAGCGAGCCCGTGGCTACCTCGAGCGCGCGCTCGAGGCCGACCCGCAGCACCCGACCGCGCTCGCCTCGCTGGCCGAGCTCCGTCGACACCTCGACGACCACCGCGGCGCCGCCGAGACCATCGAGACGATGGCCCAGGCCGCGGCCGTCGCCGAGCACCGGCTCGAGGACTGGCACGCGGCCGCGGTGCTGTGGCTCGACCGCGCCAACGACCCGGTCCGTGGCCGCGCCGCGCTCGAGCGGGCGGCCGAGATCGACCTCGGCTACGGCGACGTCTTCGATCGCCTCGTGGGCATCGCGCGCGACGGCCACGAGAACGAGGTGATCGCCGATCTGTACGCGCGTCGCCTCGGCCAGATCGAGGACCTCGAAGCGCGCGCCCAGCTGCAGGTGGACTACGCCGCGGTGCTCGTCGAGCTCGGCGATCGCGACGCTGCGCGCGCCGCGATCGCCGCGGCGCTCGACGCGATGCCGGGTCAGCTCGACGCCCTGCAGGCCGGCGTGAAGCTGGCCGAGGAGGCCGAGGAGTGGGGCGAGCTCGAGCGCTATCTGAGCCAGCTCGCCGACGTCTACGAGGAGCCCGCGCTCCGCGTGGGCGTGTGGCGTCGGCTCGGCGCGGTCTACGCGGGCCCGCTACCGAACCCGCGCGGCGCCGAGTCGGTCTACCGCAAGATCCTCGACGAGACGCCGGACGACGACGAGATCCTCGGCCGCCTGGTCGACGTCTACGTGGAGCTCGGCGACGGCGATCAGGCCGTCGAGACCCACCAGGAGCGCGTCCGCCTCGCGACCGAGCCCGCGCTGCGCCGCCAGCGACTCATCCAGCTCTCGAAGCTGCTCGACGAGGTGGCCAACGAGCCCGAGCGCGCCCTCAAGGCGCTCGAGCAGGCCCGCGCCAGCGACCCGGCCGATCTCGACGCGCTGACCGCGCTCGCCGAGCTGCACGGCAAGCACGGGCGCCCCGAAGCCGTCGCGCCCGCCATGGACGCGGCCATCGCCGATCTGCGCCGTCGCATCGGCGAGGACCCGGGCGACCGCCACCTGTTCCAGCAGCTCGCGCGCATCCTCGAGCTGCGGGGGCACGAGGACGTCGCCAGGGTCGTCCGCGCCGCGCTCGCGGGTCTGCTCGGCGAGCCGAGCCCGCTGGTCGGGGCCGAGGACGCGGCCGCGATGGCCGAGATCGACCCCTACGTCTGCCCGCCCGAGCTCAGCAACGAGCTGCGCGCGCTCCTCAGCAAGGCGGGCGAGGCCCTCGAGAAGTCGGTGCCGGTCGATCTGCGGGCGCTCAAGGCCGCCAAGCTCGGCACCTCGAACCCCGTGCTCAAGGCGAAGATCGACGCGGTCGCGCGTGGGTTCGGGCTGCCCGACCCCGACATCGTCATCTCGCGCGCGATGCCGTTCCTCTGCCTGCCGGTCGGCAGCAAGCCGTTCCAGATCGTCATCGGCGACGGCATGTGCGCGAGCGAGGACGAGACCGCGCGGCGGTTCGCCCTGGCCCGCACCATGAAGCTGTGCGGCGCCCACTGCGCGGCGCTCATCCGCGTGCCCGCCGCCGACCTGCGCACCTACGTCGACGCGCTCCTCCACCACCTGCACCTCGCGCACCCTCCGCCGGCCATCGAGGCCGAGCGGCTGGACGAGATCACCAAGCGCCTGCAGCGCTTCATCCCGCGCAAGGAGGAGCCGGAGATGAAGGCGATGGCGTCGACGGTCGTGGAGCACGGCGTGCCCACCGTGGAGGCCCTCGCGAGCGCCGCCGCCACGTGGGGCGATCGCGTCGCTCTCCTCGCGGTCGGCGACCTCGGCGCCGCGCTCCGTGGCGTCGCCTGGACCCTCGGCCACAAGGATCTGCCGCTCGGCGACGAGCCGGCGCTCCGCGCGTGGCTCAAGGAGAACCCGGCCGCGCGCGACCTCGTCGCCTTCGCCGTCTCCGACGCCTACGCCGAAGCCCGCAAGCGCTGCGGCGTCTGAGCTCCCCCGAGTCGGCGGATTCTTGGGGATTCACGCGCTCGCGCGCACCGCGGCCAGCACCGCGAGCGTGCGCGCGCGCAGCTCGTCGAGGGTGCCGTCGTTGTCGATCACGTGGTCGGCGGCGGCGAGCTTGGCGGCCACGGGCGCCTGGGCGGCGAGCCGCTCGTCGGCCTCGGCGGTGGTGAGGCCGTCGCGAGCGACGAGGCGCGCGCGCTGCACGTCGGGCGAGGTGGCGACGACGACCAGCGGACGGAAGGCGTCGGCCATCCCTCGCTCCACGATCAGCGCGGCGTCGTAGCAGGCGAGCGCAAAGCCTTGGGCGGCGAGCTCGGCGATCCGGCGGCCGGACTCGGCGGCGATGCGGGGGTGCAGGATGCCGTTGAGCGTGGCCCGCGCCGACGCGTCGCGGAACACCCGCGCGCCGAGGCCCTTGCGG
This sequence comes from uncultured Polyangiales bacterium, assembly GCA_964624885.1. Taxonomy (GTDB): domain Bacteria; phylum Myxococcota_A; class Polyangia; order Polyangiales; family JADJMO01; genus JADJMO01. Next base: position 3,387 of record CAZUZY010000055.1, read on the forward strand.
TCGAGCGTGCCGTCCGCGAGCAAGACGCCTTCGCCGAACGCCGCGACCACGGCGGCGAGGCCGGCGCTGCCGGGCAGTACGACCGCCCGAGCCACCTCGTCGGCGTCGACGACCGGCACGCCCGCCTCGACGAACAGCCTGGCGACTGTGCTCTTGCCGGACGCGATCCCGCCGGTCAGCCCGAAGACGTGCACGACGGCCTCAGTTGAGCGACTTGCCGGCCACGCCTTGGGCTTGAGCTCCCCCGTCGAAGGTCTGGGAGCCGGCGTCCTCGGACGTGGGCTTGCCGCCGCCGCCCTCCGTGACGGCAAGCGTGGCCTTCTGGCGCGCGTGCGCGCGGTCGAGCGCGGCGCCCACGAACCCCGCGAAGATGGGGTGCGGCGCGAACGGCCGGCTCTTGAACTCGGGGTGGAACTGACACCCGACGAAGAACGGGTGCTTGTCGAGCTCGATCATCTCGACGAGCCGCTTGTCGGGCGAGGTGCCGCTGATGACCAGGCCCTTCTGGGCGAGGAGCTCGCGGTGCTCGTTGTTCACCTCGTAGCGGTGGCGGTGCCGCTCGCTGATGTCGCTCGTGCCGTACAGCTTGGCGGCGACGGTGCCGGCCGCGAGGGTGCACGGGTAGGCGCCGAGACGCATGGTGCCGCCCTTGTCGCGGACGCCACGCTGGTGCTCCATGAGGTCGACCACGGCGTAGGGCGTGTCCTTGTCGAACTCGGAGGAGTTGGCGTTCTCGAGCCCCGCGACGTTGCGCGCGTACTCCACCACGGCCATCTGCATGCCGAGACAGATGCCGAAGAACGGCACGCCCTTCTCGCGCGCCCACTGGATGGCGGTGATCTTGCCCTCGGTGCCGCGGTCGCCGAACCCGCCGGGGACCAGGATGGCGTCGACGCCGCCGAGGATCGCCTCGGCGCCCTGCTTCTCGATCTGCTCGCTGTCGATGTAGCGGAGCTCGAGCCGGCAGTCCTGCGCGATGGCCGCGTGCACGAGCGACTCGTGCAGCGACTTGTAGCTGTCGCGGAGGTGCACGTACTTGCCGACGATGCCGATGACCGTGGAGCCGCGCTGCGGGTTCTTGAAGCGCTCGACCACCCGGTGCCAGACCGCCAGGTCGGGGCGACGCGACCAGATGTTGAGGCGCTCGCAGATCTGGTCGTCGAGGCCCTCGGCGTTGAGGGCGAGGGGGAGCTCGTAGATGCAGCCCACGTCGATGGCGGCGATGACGCTGTCCACCGGGACGTTGGAGAACAGGCTGATCTTCTCCTTGATCGAGCGCGAGAGCGGGCGGTCGGTGCGACAGATGAGGATGTCGGGCTGGATGCCGATCTCGCGCATCTCCTTGACCGAGTGCTGGGTGGGCTTGGTCTTGAGCTCGCCGGCGGCCGCGATGTGGGGCACCAGCGTGACGTGCATCGACACCGCGTTCTGCGGGCCGAGCTCGAGCTTCATCTGGCGCAGGGCCTCGAGGAACGGCAGCGACTCGATGTCGCCGACGGTGCCGCCCACCTCGACGATCGCGACGTCGATCGGGTTGCCGCCGCCCTCGCCGGTGGCCTCGCGGACGCGCGCCTTGATCTCGTCGGTGATGTGCGGGATGACCTGCACGGTGCCGCCGAGGTACTGGCCCGAGCGCTCCTTCTTGATGACCGACTCGTAGACCTTGCCCGACGTGAAGTTGTTCGCCCGCGTCATGCGCGTGCTGGTGAAGCGCTCGTAGTGGCCGAGATCGAGGTCGCCCTCGGCGCCGTCGTCGGTGACGAACACCTCGCCGTGCTGGTACGGCGACATCGTGCCGGGATCGACGTTGATGTACGGGTCGAGCTTGACGTTGGTGACGCGGAGACCGCGGGCCTCGAGCAACGCGCCCACGCTGGCCGCGGCGAGCCCCTTGCCGATGGACGAGACGACCCCGCCGGTCACGAACACGTATTTGGTCGGTCGGCTCATCGTCGTTCCTCCAGGGGTGCTCGACGGGCCTTGCGCTCGAAACGGCCGGACGGTTCGTCGGGTGACCCGACTCTGTCCGACCGCCCCCCGACGGCACGACCACGTCGGGCCAGCAGGCTACTTCCGGCGACGCATGGTGTCGAGGGCTCATGTGAGCTAGAACCGTCCGTTCCCACCACACGTCGCGTCGACAGCGCGATCCCAGGAGTCACGCCATGGATCTGAAGCAGAAGCTCATGCAAGAGGGCATGAAGCTCATGTCCAACCCGAAGGTCATGAAGTTGATGCAGGACGAGCGGGTCATGAAGGCGGTGATGGGCGCGATGAGCCTCCCGGCGAAGATCTCCACGTTCACGGAGGAGGCCGGCGAGTCGGTCGCCAAGAAGCTCAACATGGCTACCAAGGCCGAGGTGCGCGATCTCCAGCGCACGATCCGGAAGCTCGAAGACCAGATCGAGACGATCAAGCGGAAGTGAGCTGCGCGAACACGCGGTACCGGTCCACCACGTGGGCCGGGAGCCCGTGGTGCAGCGCGCCCCGCAGCAGCAGGCGGGCGTAACGCGCGCTCGGCGGGCGCTCGTCCACCCGCATCATCGAGAACACGAAGAGCGCGTGGCAGCGGACCTCGCGCCCGCTCTTGGTGCGCGCGACGACGGGCCGCGCCCGGTAGACGGCCTCGCGGAGGCGCACCGCCAGCCACTCGAGCGGCTGGAACGGCACGAGCACGCCCCACGCCTCTTCTCCGGGCGCCACGACGAGCGACGCGAACGACGGCTCGTGACGCGCGCCCCGCACCACGAAGCGCACGGCGTGATCGCGCACGACCGCCGCCTCGCCGTGCTCCAGCGCGCGCCGATGGACCATCAGCGCGCCGAAGACGAAGGCGTGGACCATCCAGCTGGACGGTACCACGCCTCCCCGCTGCCCTCGCTAGAGCGAGAGGCCCGCGCCGATCCGGAAGAACGGACCGCGCACGGCCAGATCGGGCATCTGCAGCGTGCCATACTGTCGCGGATCGTCCGCCGCGACCGAGGGCGTCATCGGCATCGCCTTGCTGCCGGACCACGCGTAGCCGAGCTCGGGGAACAGCCAGAAGCGCACGCGGTGTCGCTCCGGGTGGCTCCGCGGCCCGACCAGCCATGCGTAGCCGACGCTGGCGTCGAGGGCAGGTGTCCAGCCGCTCGCCGACAGAGGTGTACCGAGCGAGCCGTCCTTGACGGTGCCCGACAGGTGCAGCGCGCCCGGCGCGAGCCGGACGAACACGTAGCCGTCGCGGCCGCCGAGGTGGAAGCGCCCTTCGACGGGCACGAGCAGCCGGTGGACGCTGAGGTTGGTCTCGGAGCCCCGCGCGGTGCCGGTCGCCCCGCCGAAGTCCCAGCGGCCGCCGATCGCGAGGGCGAACGGCCAGCGGACCTTCAGCGTGCGCGTGGCGCCGACGGTGCCCTGCACGAGGGCGTCGTTGGTCGAGTAGGGATCGAACCCGGCCTCGCGCACGTAGGTGGTGCGGACGCCGACGTCGAGCGTGGTGGAGACGACGCGCTTGTCGTCTTGGGGTGCGGGCGCGGGCGCCTCGCCCTCGTCCTCTTGGGTCTGGGCGTGGGCCGTCGTGGGCGCCGCGAGCAAGGCGAGTCCAGCGAGGACGCCGAGGAGATCCAGGTGCTTCATCACGGTTTCTCCAGCAAGAGGCCCGAGAACAGCCGCGAGCCCGCGTCGGGCGCGTCGGCGTCGAACACCGTCGCGCCGAACGAGCCCTGCGTGTGCAGGGTCACGAGCGCGCGACCTCCCTCCGGCCGCGCCACCTCGTAGGCGGCGGCGATCGGCCGATCGATGACCAGCTGGATCGGGTGCAGCCGCGGGAGGCTCACCGCCGAGAGCTTGGTGCCCCCCTGCGAGTAGGCCCACATGCGGCTGCCGTCCGGCGAGGAGACGATGGTGGCGGAGCTCTGGGTGAGCAGCGGCGCCGCCGTCCGGGAGGCGAGGTCGAGCACGTAGAACGAGCTCGATCCCATCGAGAGCACCTTGAGCTCGGTGCGCGGCTTCGGGAGATCTTGCACGCTCGTCACCGTGGACGGCAGGCTCACCACCTCGACGCTCCGGTAGGGCGTGCCGCTCGTCTTGCCGAGCTGCCAGAACGCGACGCCACCCGCGCCGACCCCGCTCCACAGCAGGGCCACGTCGGTCGGCGTGCCCGCGCTCACGACGTCGGTGATGAGCGACATGCGGGAGTAGGGCGCGGGCAGCGGCACCTTGGTGGTGAGGCTGGTCTCGGTCTCCACGAGCACGGCGCTGTTGAGGGTCGGCACGAGGGCCGCGAGGCGCAGGCCGCCGTCGGTGCGCACGAACGCGATGTCGCTCGCGTAGCCACCCACGTCGGTGAGGTTGATCTTGGGCGAGAAGTCGTTCTCCCCCGAGACCGTGGTGCGCTTGGCGAGCTCGAGGGTGACGACGTTGGCGTCGTTGGCGAGCCGGATGCCGATGCGCGCGTCGTCGTCGCGGGTGGTGTCCCCGTCGTCGAAGACCACCTGCGCCGGCTGGATGATCTTGGTGGACGTGCTCTCCGAGAGCCGCACGGTGACCTCGGGGCGGGGCGCCTTGCGGGCGTGGTCGAGGTCGACGATCGAGACGTCGAGCTCGGTCTGCACGACGAGCAGGCGGCGCGGCCCTTCGGGGAGGTTCAGGGTGGGCGAGAAGGTCACCTTCTGGGGCTTGCCGCCGAAGCTGCGCAGCGTGGTGGTGACGGGGTTGTCGGCGCCGGGCGGGCTCTCGAGATCCACGAGGACGATCTCGTTGGGGTTCTCGACGAACGCCTCGGTGCCGCTCGCGTAGAGCGCCACCCACTTGCCGAGCGGGTCGAGCGCGATCCCGCTCTTGGGCGCGGCGAGCTCGTAGCGCCGCGAGGTGCCCCGCTTCTCGCCGGTGCCCTCGATGACCGTGAGCGACGCCCGCTGGTCACGCTCGGTGCGCCGCGGGACGTCGCCGGCGGAGAGCACGAACATGCGCGAGAGGTCGGTCGACGGCAGGGCCGTCTGGACCTTCTTGCCGATCGGCACGAACAGGCGATCGAGCTCCTGGTCGAGGCGCGGCGTGAGGAGCAGCACGCGGTGCTCGAGGTCGTCGACCACGCCGACCGAGCCGGTCAGGCCGACGGTGCGCGCGGCGGCGTAGGAGGACTCGCTGACCGGCGTGTCCCAGTGGCTGTCCCGGGCGCCGCAGGCGGCGAGCGGCAGGGCGAGGAGGGCGAGGAGCGAACAGATCCCGTGTTTCATGGCTTGCTCCCGTCGACGACGCGCGCCGACAGCTCGAACCCGGTGAGCGTGCGGGCCTCACCCTTCTCGAGGTCGATGAAGGTGATGCGACCCTCGGTGTGTTGCTGGGCGATCCAGGCGCGGCGCGAGCCCTCGACGACCCCGGCCGCGATCGGCGGGCTGGCGAGCGCGAAGCGGTCCACCGAGAGCGAGGGGAAGCGCGCGAGGTAGACGCCAAAAATCTTCTTGGCGTCGTCGCGCTCGGTGAGGATCGCGCGGTCACCGGCCTTGGCGAGCGCCACGGCGGTCAGCGGCGCGTCGGTGCCGACGATCTTCGCGGGCAGGCCGGTGGAGATGGGCACGAGGCTGAAGGCGCCGGCCTTGGGCGCAGTCTTGTCGTGGAGGACCACCGCGGCCTGCGCGTCGCCGGTCGGGAACACCCCGAGCACCGGCGCGTAGAGCTTCTGCACGCGATAGCTGAGCGGGGTCGTGTCGAGCCGCAGCACGGTGAAGCGCTCGGCGGCGACGGCGTTGGTGTAGAGGACCGCGCTCGCGCCGCCCCCCGCGATGGAGACCGAGCCCACGGTCTCGCCGGTGACGGTCACGCTGGCGAACTCGGTCGGCTTGGTGGCGATGCCGGGGATCGGCAGCACGAACACCTCGGCCTTCTCGCGGACGACGGCGATGGCCTTGCTCCCGTCCTCGACCAGATCGAGGTCGGTCACCGGACCCGAGAGCGTCACCTTGGTGCGCACCTCGGTCTCGAGCGAGACGATCGTGACGGCCGCGTCGCCGTCCCGCCGGATGAGCGCGTACGCGCCGTCGGGCGTGACCGAGACGTCGCGCGTGCCCGGGTCGGCCAGCGGGTCGTCGGAGATCGGCACGTTCTTGACGACGAGCGGCCCGCCCGAGGCGAACAGGTCGATGATCGACACGCCGTCCTGGGTCACCGCGAACGCGCGCTTGCCGTCCTTGGTGAAGCCGACCGAGACCGGTCGGTACCCGACCGCGAGGATGATCGGGGGGCCGGCCTTCGCGGACAGGTCCATGACCGTGAGGTCCTGGAAGCCGACCGTCTTGCCGTAGGGCGTCGTCACCGCCTTGACGTCGGTCCAGGCGATCGCCCAGCGCCCGTCGGCAGAGACGCCCCAAGCATTCGCGGCGTGGTGGGTCTTGAACGTCTTGACGTCCATGCCCACGTCGGTCCGCCGGAACATCGTCGCGTCGTCGCTCAGCACGTTGAGCACGAGCGCCACGTCGTCGCTGCCGGGCACCGCGGCCATGAAGGTCGGGCCGTTGCCCGCCTCGACCACCTTCGCGTCGAGCGTGGTCGCGTCCACGAAGGCCACGCGACCGCTCTTCGGGTTGGCGATCCACACCGTGCGACCGGTGGCGACGGGCGAGCGGTACGACGACTCGACCTCCTTCTCGGGCGGAGGGCCCGTGTCGACCGGCGGTGGCGTGCCGGTGTCGTAGAAGCTCCCGGTGTCGGTTGCGGTGCCCGCGTCGCTGCGGGCGTCCGAAGGCGCCCGGTCGGCGGCGGCGTCGGCGCCACAGCCCACGAAGAGCGCACCTGCGCCGAGGATCCCGACGAGGATCCCGATGGTTCGTTGCATGTTGCCTCCCGAAGGAAGAAAGGTGTGACCGCCCTACAGCAACGACGGTGCCAACCACGTATTCACCCGTGCGAAGCGCGTTGCGCGGTCTGCGTAGGAGATTCAGCGTCCACACGTGGATGCGTGTGCCATGACGCCGCTGCCACGGTGGAGGGTATGGCGACGAAGTCGCTGTTGGCTTTTGGTGCGGTCGGCTCGGTTCTCGGTGCGACAAATCCGGACCAGGCCCGTCCTCCTGTGCGACCCCGCCTCCGTGATCCCGTGAGCTGTAATCCCGCGCACGGTCCACCGTTGCTCGAGTGACGGTTGGAGATCTTCCCGACACGCTCCGCGTAACAAACCTCGGAACAAGCCGTGATCGAATGTCGGGAACATCCCTTGCACCTCGATGGTCGAAGAAGGACGACGCCATGAACCACGCCCACGAACTCACCACGCTGGACGCTCTCGGGGACGCTCTCGGCGAAGCCCTCGGCTTCGGTCCGCGCCCGATGCCTTCCAACACGGGGTCTTCGGGCACCTGGCGCGTGGCGCGGCCTGCGGTGCAGACCGGCGGCTTCGAGAGCGAGGAGCTCGTGCTGGTGATCGAGGGCCTGCGCCCCATCGCCATCGCCGGTCGTCACGTGGATCCGGGCAGCTACCGCGTGCGCATCGACGAGGCACGCGAGCGGATCGTCCTCGAGAACGACGACCGCACGTACGCGCTCACGGCATTCTTCCGCCCCAACAAGCAGGGTCGTGGACAGGGTGTCTCGCTGACCGCCCGCGCCGCCGACGGCCGCCATCTCCTGACGGTCCGTACGTCGCGCAAGGCCGAGTGGGTGGCCTGAAGCCGACCCGCGCCACTTTGCCCGAAACCCTCTAGGATGCCGGCCACCATGCGTGTCCGGCAGCTCTCCTCCCTCGCTCTGCTCGTGCTCGTCGGCTGTGGCCCCGCGCCCCAGCCCAAGCCCCCCACGCCACCGCCCGTGAAGAAGGTCGAGGCCGGTCCGCCGGTCGAGACCCCCTCGCGCTGGGCGCTGCGCAGCTCCGAGCTCACCGGTCGGGTCGATCTCGGCAAGGAGGGAATCCTCTACTTCGGACGCAACGGCGAGCGCTGGCTCAAGGAGAGCGAGGCGAAGCCGCCCGCCCACGCCACCACCTTCGCGAGCGAGGAGATCGTCGCGGCGAAGAAGACCAACGACGGCTTCCTGTTCCTCACCATCAGCGGCGCCGTCTACACCGCCCCGACCCCGCTCGGTGCGCTCGGGCCGCGGCGCCCGCCGCCGCCCCGTCTGTCGTCGATCGACGTGGGCAAGGACGCCTTCGTCGCCATCCGCGCCGGCAAGGAGATCGTCCGCTCGGTCGACGGTGGCCTCACCTGGGCGCCGGTGAAGCTCCCCAAGGTCCCTGGCGTGCTCGTCCGGGTCGTGCTCAACGGCGGCGGGGTCGGCGCGGCCCTGTTCGCGCCGCAGCGCCTGCTGTTCACCAGCGACGACGGCGTCACCTGGAACGAGGCCGCCGCGCCCCACGCCGCCAACCCGCGGCTGTCTGCCACCGAGACAGGTGTGTACCTCCAGAACGCCGAGGGCTGGTTCGAGCTCAAGCGCGACATCGCCAAGTTCGAGAAGGGCAGCGCTCCACCGGTCGAGTCGATCGAGCTCACCTTCCCGGGCCACCCCAACACCGCGTGGGCGGAGTCGATCACCAACGGCACCGGCGCGGTCACCGCGAACAAGCACTACGAGCTCATCTGGAACGACGGCGACGACACGGGGGCGCCCGGCGGCATCAGCGTCTACGTCGAGGAGCTCGGCAAGCCGGCGACCCAGAAGGTCCTCCAGCGCTTCCCCTGCTCGTCGAACGCCAAGCTCGCCGCGGCCGGCAGCATGGTGGTCGTCGCGTGCGAGAGCTCGGATTCGGGCGCCCTCGAGGCCGAGGGCGGCGGCGACGACGGCCCGCCTCCGTCCTACGGCGCCATCGAGCTGCACCGCAGCGACGACGGCGGCGCGACCTGGAAGAAGGACGGCAAGCTCACCTACGGCGGTCGCCCCGACGAGCGCATGTGGCTCGGCCCCGACGGCACGCTCGTGTTCAAGGGCGCGTGCCTGGTGGGCGCGGCGACCTGCACCGGCCACGGCGTGGTCCGCCCCGCCGGCGCGAGCGAGTTCGTCGACATCAAGGTCGACGGCATCCCGAGCTTCTACGCCATGGGCTTCGGCAAGGCCGGCTCGGTCTACGCGGTCGGTACCTCGGACTCCGACGACGGCCGCAAGGCCTTCGTGTTCACCTCGCACGACAGCGGTCGCACGTTCGAGCGCCAGCTGTTCCCGGGCGCCGAGGTCGTCGACATCGATCCGGGCCTGCAGTTCGTGAAGCGGCGCGGCGCGCTCGCCATCGACGCCTCGGGCAACCTCGCGGCGGCGGCGATCGCCTACGAAGGCAGCTGGTTCCTCGCCTCCACGCCCGACGACGGCAAGACGGTCGTCGCCGGCGCGCTGCCGCCGGTCAACGCGCTGTCCTTCGCCGGGCTCCGCGGGTTCGGCGTGGGCGGCGGCGGCAAGGGCTACGAGACCTTCGACGGCGGCAAGAGCTGGACACAGGTCCCCGGGATCGAGGACGAGACCAGCGCGCTCGCGTGCGGTACCCACGGCTGCCTGCTCGGCTTCCGCGCGGCCCGCGTGGGCTGGGATCTCGCGAAGGCCGGCGGCGACTGGACCAAGCCGCCGAAGGAGGCGCCCGCGCCCAAGAAGACCGCCTACCGCACGCCGTTCACGTGCAAGGCCGAGGGCAGCTGGACCTCGTTCGTCGGGTACGCCGACGCCAACTCGCTGCTCGCCGACAGCGGCGACGGCGTGCGCATGGCGATGACCCTGCCGGACCCCAAGCTCCGGGGCGTCAAGGCCATCGTCGGCAAGCAGGGCGGCAAGCAGGGCCTCGAGGTGAAGGAGGTCACCCTCCTCGCCGCGCTGCCGGCGCCCAAGGAGAAGGATCCCGAGAAGCTCAAGGCCGCCGAGAAGGCGATCGCCGACGAGTGGCGGTTCACCTACGCGTCGGTGCCCGGCGGCATCGTCGCCATGCGGTGGAAGGGCCCGGCGCCCAAGCCCATGCCCGTGAAGAAGCCGAGCGCGCAGCCCCCGCCGCCCGTGAAGGACGACAAGAAGGATCCGAAGAAGGACCCGAAGAAGGACGTCAAGCCGAAGGAGGAGGAGACCACCTCGGTCGAGCTCGGCTGGTGGATCGCCAAGAGCAACACCGTCGCCAAGGCCAAGATCGACAAGATGCCGGTCCGGCTCAACCTCGAGGCGTACTCCATCGGCAACGACGGCGGCCTGACCCTGGCGGCGGTCGCCGGCTACACGCCGCAGACCCTGTATTTCGTGGGCAAGGGCGGCAAGGTGGACTCGACCCCGCTGCCCGCGAAGCTCCCGAGCTTCGCGCCGTTCCGCAACGCCCAGAAGGCGGCCGGCAAGTTCGTCTACTACGTGGTCGGCTCGAGCGGGCTCTACGAGCAGTGGACCAAGCTCGACAAGGACAAGGCCGAGTGGACGCGCGAAGCGCTCACGATGTGGCCGGGCTGGACCCCGGGCCTCGGCTCCGCGCGCTATCTCCGCGAGCCCGGTGACCCGGGCCTGCTCATGTTCACCCCGCGCACCGAGTCGCACGATCCGGCCGCCGTCTTCCTCGCCGTGCAGCCGGGCGCCGCGCCGAAGCTCTCTTCGGCGCTCCTGCAGAGCGACCTCGACGACAAGAAGGTGTGCGGCAAGGACTCCGCCGCCAAGCCGCGCCTCGTCCTGCCGTACGTGGCCGGCTCCCGTCACCCCGTCACCGTGACCCTCGACGACGGCAAGACGTTCGTCGCCGCGACGAGCGACGAGATCGTGCGGGTCGACGGCGAGAACGCCTGCGTCTCCGGGTGGACCAGCGACCGCACCTGGGCCGACGGCGGCAGCTTCGACGTCTACCTGCCGGCCGACGACCTCGCCCACGCCGTGCTCTCCCGCCGCAAGGGCAGCGAGATCTCGGTGCGCCCGATGAACTGCACGATGGCGGCCGGCCCGCTGCCGGAGTCGCTGACCGACAAGGACGGGTTCACCGAGTAGGTTCGCCCGCCACCTCGTCCTTGACGCCGAGCAGCGTGTACAGCTTGCGCAACGCATCGGCGTCAGGGATCTCGAGGCGCTCGTCCGCGATGCGGACGTAGCCGCCGTCGCGCAGCTGCTGGACGGCGCGCTTGACCGTGTCGATGTCGAGGCCGACCCGCGAGGAGAGGTCCATCGGCGAGACGCCGATCGCCGCGCCCGAGCGGCCCGCGGCGAGCTTGAGGAGCGCGCTCACCACCTTGCTCTGGGTATCGCGGATCATCATCAGCTCGATCTGGTCTTCGAGGTCGCGCAGGCGGCGCACGAGCTGGGTGAGCACGCGCGCGGCGATGGCGCTGTTGTTCTGCAGGAGCGCGCGGAACGTGGACTCGGCGAGGGCGAGGGCGATGCCGTCGGTGAGCGCCACGGCGGTCGACGAGCGCGTGGCCCCGGGCACGAGCGCGGACTCGCCGAACAGATCGCCCGGCTTGAGCACCATCAGCGAGCGCTCGACGGTGCGCACGCGCTTGAGGAGCCGGACGCGGCCCTCCTGCAGCAGGAACGCCTCGTTGCCCACGTCGCCCTCGCGGAACAGGACGTCCCCGGCGACGAACCGGCGACCGAACTTCTCGAGCAACCGTGGATCGGGGGAGGCGCCGAGATCTTCCATCGCTGCGGCCAACGTAGCCGAACCACGCGCTTCCGGTGAAGGGACCCGAGTGCAGGCCGCTCAGGCCCACTCGAGCAGCCGCGCGAGCCGGGCCGTCTCGATGGCCCGGACCGCGGCGGCGGGGCGCAGGCCGTCGTGGCACAGCGCCGAGACCAGCGAGCCGTAGCCCACGCCGCCGCGCGTGCAGACGAGCGTGTGCAGCACCACGGCCGACCAGCCCGCGTCGTGCAGGCCCGAGGTGGCCTCGGCGGGCTGGATGCGACGCTTGCCCCACCGGCTCGCGCGACCCTCGGCCTCGCCGTCGGCGAGGACGCCGCCGACCCCCGCCTCGACGATCGGTCCGACCAGCAGATCGAGCGGGAAATCGACCTTCCCGGGTTGTGCGCCGTCGTAGAACGAGAGCTCCCCCTCGCTCCACCGGAACAGGTCGAGCAGCCGGTCGCGACCGAGGTCCTCGAGCAGCCGGAACATCTTCACCGGCTCGACGAGGCCGAGCGTGGTGAGGGCCTCGCCGAGGCGGCCGTCGAACCGGGGCAGGACCGCGAGCGCGAAGTCGAGGTCGCCGCGGTCGAGGAGGCCGCGCGCGACCAGGTACTCGCCGGTGAGCTCGCTCGACTCGCTCGTGGCCGCGTGGAACATGCGGCCGTTCACGAAGTAGATCTCCTTGCGACGGCGGGGATCCTGCGCGATCAGCACGCCGGTCGCGCGGCGGGTGGCCACGAACGACAGCGCCCGGGCGACCCCCGGATCGAGGCTCGTGCTGGTGGGGAGGGTGGTGTCGTCGGAGGGCTCCTGCACGTTGCCGTGCCAGTCGGGCGTGCCCGGGCCCTCGAGCTGGCGGGTGACCGTGCTGCGGGGCGCGAGGTGGCGCGCGAGCTCGTCGATGTCGGCCAGCGCGACGAACCCGGTGCCCATGAAGTCGACCTCGTCGGCGCCGCCCAGCTTGCCGGTGGCCACCATCTCGACGAGCTTCGCGTAGGCGAACGGCCCGAGGAGCCGGCCGTCGGTCGTGCGCACCCGCGAGGGGATGGGCGTGAACGGCGCCGTCGAGACGGCCGCGACCGTGGGCTGCGGGAGGTCGACGAACGAGGCCGGGTCGCGCGCCGGGACGTGGAACGCGTCGGAGTCGAGCTCGAGCGCCGGGCGGGGCACGGAGAGCGAGGGGATCGGTTGCACGGGTGTGGCGAGGCGCGAGATCGGGACCGACGACGGCGGCGCGAGCGAGAGGAACGGCGTCTTCTGGTCGGGGTGCTCGCCGACCGCTCGCAGCTCGGTCGAGGCGTCGCGCGTCCAGCGCACGAGCTTCTCGATCTCGCGGCGGGCGGTGGTCTCGTCCTGCCACGCCCAGGGCGCGAGCGCGGCGTCGAACGCGGCGGCGTCGGGGAACCGGGCCTCGGGGGCGCGGGCCAGGGCCCTGCGCAGGAGGGCCACGAGCGCAGGCGGGATGGCCGAGGGCTGGTCGAGGGCGTCGACGCGCACGTCCCGGATGGCGAGGAGCACGGCGAGCTGGCCCGAGCCCGGGAACAGCGGGCGCGCCAGCATCATCTCGCAGAGCACGTTGGCCACGGCGAACAGATCGGCGCGGTGATCGACGGCCTCCGAGGCCACCTGCTCGGGCGCCAGGTAGGCGTACTTGCCGCGGATCACCGCCGCGCGCGCGGACCCCACCTTGGCGATGCCGAAGTCACCGAGCTTCACCTCGCCGCGCTGACCCAGGTACACGTTGGAGGGGCTCACGTCGCGGTGGACGATGCCCGCGGCGTGCACGGCCCCGAGCGCGGACAGCATCTCGCGCGCGACGAACGTGGCGAGCGGGGGCGCGAGCGGGCGCCGGCGGGCCTGCCCCATGGCGAGCACGCGGTGCAGGTCGACGCCCGCCACGTGCTCGAGCGCGAGGTAGGGCTCGCCCTCCACCTCGCCGGACTCGAGGCAGCGGACCACGTTGGGGTGGACCACCTTCGCGTGGAGCGCGGCCTCGTCCACGAACGCCTCCCGGGCGCTCGTCTCGTGGCGCAGCGAGGGCAGGAGGCGCTTGACGACGACCAGCGGCGAATCGGGGGCGGCGTCGATGCGGCGCCCGAGGAAGACGTCGGCCGTGCCGCCGATGGCGAGCCGCTCGACGAGCAGCCAGGGGCCGAACGCGCGACCGCCTGGAATCGCTCCGAGCCGCGACTGGCTCGGCTTCTGCGCAGGTCCCTCGGCCATGCCCGGGGAGCATACCCGCGGCGCGGAGCCGGAGAAGCCCGTCGTGCGCGGGGCGCTACCGGCTCGCGAGGAGCCGCTCGAGGCTCTCGAGGCGCTGGACGACGAAGCGTTCGGTCGGGCTCAGCGCCTCGCGGCGCGTGACGGCCGTGAGATACGCGCGGAACCGGGCGAGATCGAAGCCCCGCATCTTGTGGGCGGCGGCATAGAGCTCGTCCACGACGGCCGAGGGCGGGATGTTCCCGGAGAGCGCGTAGAGCTCGATGGTGTAGTCGCCCCACGTGCCCTTGCCGGTGCCGGCGGCGAGGCGCGCCGCGAACCGCGCCGCGAGATCGATGGAGTCGGCGGGGACCTGCTTCCCCGAGCGCAGATCGGTGTGGATCTCGAGCAGGCCGTTGGTGAGCAGCCGCTCCGCGCCGTCGGGGTTGTTGAGCGCCAGCGCCTTCTCGGCCACGCCCCCGAGCAGCTTGAGCGCCTCGCCCCGACGCGGGCGCTCGATGGTGTGCTCCTCGACGGGCTGCAGCGGCTGGAGGGGGGCTTCGACCTGACCCGCGAACGGCGTGGGTCGGGTGGCCACCGGCATCGTGACCAGCGTGGCGTGGCCCTGCGAGGAGAGCGGCTTCGGACGGCCGTCGTTGCTGGTGACCGCGCTCAGCACCATCTCCTGCTGACCGATGGTGATGCGGTCGCCGTCGTCGAGGCGCGTGCGCCGATCGATGCGCACGCCGTTGACGAGCACGCCGTTGCGGCTGCCCGCGTCCTCCACCCAGACGAAGTCCTCGTCGACCAGCAGGCTCGCGTGCCTGCGCGACACCAGCGGATCGTCGAGCGAGAGCTGGCAGTCCGCGGACCGCCCGATGGCGAAGGTGCCGGGGGAGAGCTCGAGGTCGTGCCGCAGGTATTTGAGGCGAAAGCGCATCAGCTCTCGCCCTTCTTGGCCCCGACCTTGGCGACGCTCGCCGCGAGCATCTCGAGGGCCGCGCGGGCCGGCTCGTCGAGCTTGCTCGGATCGAACGAGGCGACCACCTCGTGGATGCCCTCGCACGCCTCGAGCACGATGGGCGGCACGCGGCCGACCGCCTCGGCGAGCTCGCGGTTCGGAGGGCACTCCGCCTTCTGCAGGAGCCCGAACGCCCAGCGGAGCCACTGCGCCTCGCCCTGCGCGGCGGCCAGGCGCACGGCGCCGATCAGGGTCGGGAGGAGCTTCGGGGGATCGACGCTCATGCCCTGGGCGAGCCGCTCGTCGATGGCGATGGCCATGCGCCCCATGACGCGGTCGGCGTCGGTGGTGCGCCCCAGCGTGAGCGCGCGCTCGAGCAGCTCCATCTGCATCTGGAGGCTCCACGCCTCGCGATCGAGGTTGCCCGGGCGGGGCGCGCCGCTGAGCGTGTCCTCGGCGCCCGGGGCGTAGCCGCAGTTCGGGCACTGGGGGGCCTCGGCCACGTAGGGGGTCTGGCACTTCTGGCAATGGCGCAGGCTGCCGGTGGGCCGGCCCGGGCGCCGCGGCACGACCACCTTGGTGAAGACGATCTCCTGGTTGCCGATGCGGATGCGGTCGCCGTCGTTGAGGGGGATCTCGCCCCGCAGCGGCACGCCGTTGACCTTGCTGCCGTTGCGACTGCCGAGGTCGCGACAGATGACGGTGTCGTTCTGGACGAGGATCTTGGCGTGCTCGCGCGACACGAGGGGGTCGTCGATGGTGACCTGGCACTCGGGGCTCCGCCCGAGCACGGTCTCCCCCTGGGGAAGATCGAACTCCTGGAGGAGCAGCCGGAGTCGATAGCGGGCCACGGACGGGATCCCAGGCTATCGAATCCAGCCGGTGGGCGTAAAGCAGGACCGGTCGGCGGCAGGCCGGTGTGGTACGGTCGCACGGTTGACCGACGTGCCCGAGCCGGTGACTCGCGCGCTGCGCGAAGCGATCGCCCCCCTGGTGGAGGCGGACGGCGGCGTGGTGTTCCTCGTGCCCCGCGCCGACGGCGTGCTGCAGCTGCACCTCGCGGGCGCCTGCGCCGGGTGCCCCGGGACCCGCACCACCATCAGCGAGGTCATCGAGCCGGCGCTCCGCGCGGCAGGGTTGAAGAGCAACCTCGAGGTCACGAGCGGCTGGACGGTGCCCCAGGGCGCCGAGCGGCTCTAGGCGGCCTCAGAACAGCCGCGCAGCGAGGCCGTCGGTGCGCAGGCGACGGTCGGGGGCCACCACGAGGGTGGTGCCGTCGACGATCAGGTCTCCGTCCCGCACCAGGTGCTCGATCGTTCGTCGTCGGCCGGACCAGACAGCCTCGGGGGACAGCCCGAGCGCCACCGCGGCCGCGCGGAGATCGAGCCCCTCCGAGAGCCGGAGGCCGAGCATGATCCGCTCGCGCAGCAGCGTCTCGGCGTCGAGGCGCTCGAGCTCCTGCGAGAGGCCGTCGTCGAGCGCGGGGTCGGCGCCGACGCGGAGGGCGTGGGTCTTCGCGAGGTAGCGCGCGGGGTCGGTCTCGTTGCGGTAACGAATCGCGGAGACTGGGGCCGGCGCGCGAGAGCGTCCGCAGCCCACCGCTGCGCACCCGAGGCCGAGGTACGCGGCGCCGCGCCAGTAGCCGAGGTTGTGCCGCGACTCGTGCCCGGGGCGCGCGTAGTTCGACACCTCGTAGTGCGCGAGCCCACGCGCCGCGAGCGCCGCCTCGACCGCGAGGAACGCATCGCAGGTGGCGTCGTCGGTCGCGAGCGGCAGGCGCCCACGTCGCGCGAGCTCGCCGAAGCGGGTGCCGGGCTCGATGGTGAGGGCGTAGGCCGACAGGTGATCGAGCCCTAACTCGACGAGCGCGCCGGCGTGCTCGGCCGCCTCGGTGGGCGACTGGCCGGGCAGGCCGAAGATGAGATCCGCGGAGACCCGCGCGCCGCTCTGCACGGCGGCCTGCACCGAGGCGAGGGCGCCCTCGATCCCGTGCAGTCGACCGAGGTGCTTCAGCTGGGCCCCGTCGAGCGACTGCACGCCGATCGAGAAGCGGTGGACCCCTGCGACAGAAAGTCCACCCACCACCTCGGCGTCGAAGCTGCTCGGGTTGCACTCCGCGGTGACCTCGAAGTCGTCCGCGACCGGGAACGTGTCACGCAGCGCGTCGACCACGCGGCCGAGCGCGGCGGGCGCCCACAGCGACGGCGTGCCGCCCCCGAAGAACAGCGACCGCAGCGTGTGACCCTCGAAAAAGGCCGCCCGCGCGCGGAGCTCGCGGATCACGGCTTCGGCATAGCCCTCGTGATCGATCGCGGAGCGGGTGGTCTTGAAGCTGACGAAGTCGCAATACGGGCACTTCTCCAGGCACCACGGGAAATGGACGTAGGCGTGGAGGGGCGGCACCGGCGGCAGGCTTGCGCACCGTGTCGAGGCCGTCGAGTCGACCGAGCGCAAGGGAAATCTTTGTCGAGATGGTTGCACCTTCGTCACTTTGGGCGTACCACGACGGCCCATGAAGTCCGCCGCAGCTCTCCCCGCTTTCCTTTCCCTCGTCGTCGCCGGGCTCGGTGGCGCAACCCTCTTCGTCGGATGTGGCGGTGACGATCCCGCTCCCGTCGCCGAAGACACCGGCACCCCGGTCACCGACACGGGCGTCGCCGTCGACACCGGCAAGGCAGACACGGCCAAGCCCGACACCGGCCCGCTCACCTGCCAGGCGCCGCTCCCCACCGGCTTCGAGTGCAAGGCCCCGACCGCCAAGACGGGCAAGAACGTCTGCACCGACGCGATGATCGAGGAGTTCAGCAACTGCTTCGGCACCTCCGGCAGCTCCGCCAAGTGCACGGCCGCCCAGAAGGCCTACCCGGCCTGCAACACCTGCATCCTCAAGGACTGGCTGGACAACAACAGCATCGACACCGCGGCCTGCATCGCGAAGATCGATCCCGCCAGCACCTGCGCCAAGACGGTCAAGTGCAACAGCGACTGTCTCGACGCGGTCTGCCCGTCCGACGACTGCGACTCGACCCCCGGCTCGGGCGCCAAGGGCGGCACCTCCACCCAGCGTGGTGACTGCTACGCCGACGCGCAGAACAAGGGCGGCTCGGTCAAGCCCAAGGGCGTCTGCTACGACCTCGCGACCAAGGACTACGGCGCCTGCGCCTCGGATCCGAAGTTCACGTTCTGCTTCGTGACCAGCATCGCCGACATCACCACGTTCTTCCGTGGCGCCTGCCGTGACAACGGCGACTGGTCCAAGGCGGACGTGCCGACGCCGGCCGACGCGGGCACCGACGCCCCGGCCGAGACCTCGACCGACGCCGCCACCGACGCCGCCACCGACGCGGTGAGCGACGCTCCGGCCGACGGCTGAGCCCTCCTCGGGTTCGACCGCGCGAAGGCCTCCGGAGACGGGGGCCTTCGGGCTTTTGTGGCCTTCGGGCTTCTGTGGTGGAGGCCGGGATCAGCCCGCCACGAAGGGCGGCACGCTGCTGCGACGCTCGGGGTGCTCGAGCTTGAAGTCGGTGAGCTCCGCGTTCACCGTACGCAGGCGCCCGCTCAGCACCTCGACGAAGCTCCACAGCACCTTCACTGCGAGCACCGGGTCGAGCTTCATCAGGTTCGAGAGCGCCTCCCGCGAGAGCACGAGGCAGTCGGTCGGCGCGAGCGCGCGCACGCTGGCCGAGCGCGGCGCGTCGTCCACGAGCGCCATCTCGCCGAAGTGTCCGCCCGCGGCGAGCTCCGCGATCTTGATGTTGCCGCGGTGGACCGCCACGCGGCCCTCGACCACCACGAACATCTCGAGCCCGTGGTCGGCCTCGCGCACGATGTCCTGCCCCACCTGGTAGCTGCGGTGGGTGGCGACCGAGAGCACCGCGACCTGCTCCTTGTACGAGAGGTGCTGGAACAGCGGGAGCGCGCGCACCGCGTCGATGCGGGAGCCGGCCTTGGCGGTCTCGGCCTTGGCCTCGGCGGCCTGCGCGGCGGCCTGCGGCGTGCGCACGCCGAGGACGATCGCCGTGATGTTGTCGCTGCCACCGCACGCGAGCGCGTGATCGACGAGCGCCTGCACCTGGGCCGGCGAGGCCTCACGGAGGCGGGCGGGGATCTCGTGGTCGGGCAGGTACTTGTGCAGGCCGTCGGTGCACAGCAGCAGCAGGTCGCCGGCCATGAGATCGAGCAGCAGCGTGTCCACCTGCACCGAGGCGTGGGTGCCGACGGCGCGGGTGAGGATGCCCTTCATGGTGCTCTGCTCGGCGTCGGCCGCGCTCATCACGCCCGCCTTCACCTGCTGGGCGACGAGGGTGTGGTCCTCGGTGAGGCGGTAGCTCTGGCCGTTGCGCACGACGTAGACGCGGCTGTCCCCCACGTGGCCGAGCACGACCTGGCTCCCGACCCGCACCACCACGTCGATGGTGGTGCCCATGCCGCGCTTGCTCGGCTCGGCCTGCCCGATCTGGTACACGCGCGCGCAGGCGCCCTGGATCGCCTTCTCGATCACCTGCAGCAGCGCCGCGCGGTTGGCCTCGTCGGGCTGCGCGGCATAGCGCTCGATGACGTCGGCGTGGGTCTTGAGGTGCTCGCGCGTCATGCTGACGGCGAACCGGGAAGCGTCCTCGCCGGAGGCGTGCCCGCCCATGCCGTCGGCGACGATGAAGATGCCTCGATCGCCGTCGACCCCGAACGAGTCCTCGTTGTTCTTGCGCTTCTTGCCGACGTCCGTCCCGCCGAAGGCCACGAGCTCGAGCATGGGCCAAGGTTCGCACGAAGCCCGCGCGACCCGCTAGTGGACTTCCTCGAACACGTCGGCGTCGGGGAGGCCCATCGCGGTCTTGCCCGCGGCGCCGAGCTCCGGCATCGGGACGTCCTTGAAGCGGGCCACGAACTTCGCCGTCGGCCGCAGCGTGACCTTCGCCCCGGTCGCGCGGTTCTTGTAGACGGTCTGCACCTGGTCGGCCGTGGCCTCGACCAGCTTCAGGTTGAGCTTGCCCACGCTGGCGCCGGTCGAGGCGGCTGCGCCGTCGGCCACGCACGCGTACTGCGGCGACAGCGGCGAGTGGTGCTCCACCTCGAGGTCGAACGCCTGACGCGCGAGCCCGAGCTTGCCGAGCGCGTACACGCCCATCCGGTAGCCCGAGACCGCCCACGGACCGTGGCCGCCGTGCACGCGGTCCACCTCGGCGAGCGCCTTGTCGACCGAGGAGGCGGGCGAGGCCTCGGCGACGGCCGCCGCGATCGCGCTCGTCGAAGCGGCGGGCGCGGGCGCCGGCGCGGGCGTTGCGCCGCGTGAGCACCCGACCGCGAACGCGCAGAGCCACAGCGCGCGCATCTCAGTTCACGGCCTTGGTGGGCACGAAGCTCATGGCGCGCTCGGCGAGCGCGGTGATGGTGAGCGAGGGGTTCACGCCCGGGTTCGCCGAGATCGCCGAGCCGTCGATCACGTAGAGGCCCTCGTACCCGAACACGCGGTGGCGATCGTCGATCACGCCTTCGCTTGCGTCCTTGCCCATGCACGCGCCGCCGAGGATGTGCGCCGTGGTCGGCACGCCGAGCACGGTCTCGGTGAGCAGCGTGATCGCGGCCCCGCCGACCTTCTCGGCGAAGCGCCGGGCGATGTCGGTCGCCTCCTCCATGAACGCGCTCGGCGGCTTGGTGCCCGGGTCGAGCTTGGTCACGAGGCCGCGACCGAACCCCGTGAGCAGGTCGCGCCCGAGCCGCAGCGTGAGCGTGCCCTCGAGGGTGCGCATGTAGAGCAACACCTGGCTCTGCTTGGCGAAATCGGGGACGGTGAGCGCGCGCGCCCAGAGCCCCGGCTGGCGGAAGAAGCCCCGCAGCGTGCCGCCGAGCCGCGCGAGCAGGTGGCTGCCCGGCGCGTGCGGCAGCGCCATCGTGCGGAAGAACCCCGAGCCCTCGGCGTAGCGCACGGGCTCCACGTGGCTGTGGTCGTCGGTGTGCAGGATCGAGGTGATCGCGACGCCTTTGGAGAAATCGTCGTCACCGGGCACCACCACGCCGATGAGCGCCTCGCTGTTGGTGCGCACGAAGTCGCCGACGTGGTCGGAGAGCGCGGGCAGGCCCTCCGGGTCTTCTTTCATGGCGAGCAGCAGCGGCACGGTGCCCATCACGCCGCCGGCGAGCACCACCTGCTGCGCGGTGAAGATGCCCTGGCTGGTCTCGAGGGTGTAGCCGCCGTTCTGGCGCTTGCGGACCGCGCGCACCTCGGTCTCGGGCAGCACCGTCGCCCCGCGACGCTCGGCCAGGTACAGGTAGTTCTTGTCGAGCGTGTTCTTCGCGCCGACGCGGCAGCCGGTCATGCAGGCGCCACAGAAGTTGCACCCGGTGCGCGCGGGGCCGTCGCCACCGAAGTACGGGTCGGGCACCTCCTTGCCGGGCGCGCCGAAATAGACGGCGACGTTCGTCGGGTGGAAGTGCTCCTCGCGCCCGATCTCGCGCGCGATCTCGCGCAGCACGTGATCGCCCTTGCCGAGCCGCGGGTTCTCCGCACTCCCGAGCATCGCGCGCGCCGTCGCGTAGTGGCGCTCGAGCTCGCGCCGCCAGTCGGCGAGGTGCGCCCACGAGGGGGCGCGGAAGAAGTCGTCCTTCGGCGTGGGCAGCGTGTTGGCGTAGACGAGCGAGCCGCCGCCGACGCCCACCCCGTGCAGGATGGTGACGTGGCGGAAGAACGACATCTGGAAGATGCCGCGCAGGCCGAGCTCGGGGCGCCACAGCCACTTGGCGAGATCCCAGTTGCTCTTCGGGAAGTCGTCCTTGCCGAAGCGACGACCCTTCTCGAGGACGAGGACGCGGTAGCCCTTCTCCGCGAGGCGCAGCGCCGAGACGCTCCCGCCGAAGCCGGAGCCTACGACGACGAAGTCCCAGTCGCGGGCGAGGGCCATGCGCTCACTTCTTGATGGAGGCCGACGCCGAAGGCGCGGGCGCGGGCTTGGCCGCGGAGCCGCTCGGCGCCGCGGAGCCTGACGCGGCCGGCGGCGGGGTCGCGACGATCTTGAGCAGCTCGACGTCGAACACCAGCGTGCCCTGCGGGCCGCCGCCGCCCTTGTAGGCGAGCTCCTCCGGGATCCAGAAGCGGCGCTTCTCGCCCTCGACCATGAGCTGCACGCCCTCGGTCCACCCCTTGATGACCATGTCGAGCGCGAACCGCGCCGGCTCGCCGCGCGACACGCTGCTGTCGAACATCTTCCCGTCGGTCGTCCAGCCCGTGTAGTGGACCTCGACCTCGCTCTTGGCCGTGGGGTGCGCGGTGCCCTTGCCGGCCGTGATCACCTTGCTCGCGATGCCGCTCTTCTCGACCTTCGCGTCGGCCGGGGCCTTGGCGACGTCGGGCGGCGCGGGGATGGGGTTCTTGATCTCGAGCAGCTCGATGTCGAACACGAGCATGCCCTGGGGGCGGCCGGGCTTGCCCTTGTAGGCGAGCTCCTCGGGGATCCAGAAGCGCGTCTTCTCGCCGACGGTCATCAGCTGGACGCCCTCGGTCCAGCCCGGGATGACGCCCTTGAGCGGGAACGTGGCCGGCATGCCGCGGAGCACGCTGCTGTCGAACATCTTCCCGTCGGTCGTCCAGCCCGTGTAGTGGACCTTGACCCGCGCATCCTCGGTCGGGTGCTCGGTCGCCGCGACGCCCGCCTCGGGGCCCGCGTCGCCGCCCGCGGGCGCGACCTTGGACAGCACCTTGTACGCGATGCCGGTCTTGGTCTTGAGCGCGTCGGCCGGGGGTGCGGCGACGTCGGGCGGCGCCGGGATCTGCGGCTTCTCGGGCTGCGAGCCCATGGGCGGCGCGGTCTTGGCCCCCGACGCCCCGCCCGACGCGACCACCGGATCCTTGGGCTTGGACAGGTCGGGCGGACCCGACTCACAACCGGCGACGAGCACCAGGGACAGCGCGACCAAGGACGGGAGGGAACGGGGCTTCACGGGGCAATCTGAGAGCACGCCCCGGCCAGCGTGACAAGCAGGGCGGGCGAAGTGCTAGGCTCCGCGCCCCCTTCCCCAAGGCTGGTCATGACCGAGAGCGATCCCACCCCGAACACTGGCGACACGGCTGGCGGCAACGCCGGCGAGTCCGCCGGCCACGCCCCCAGCGAGTCCGCTGGTCCGACGACTTCTGCCCCGACGGGCGCAACCTCCAGCACGTCCGCAGAGGCGAGCGCTTCTCCCGCGCCGAGCGAAGGCGCAGCGCCGAGCGAAGGCGCGACGGGAGAAGCGGCGGCCGAAGGCGCCGCGCCGAGCGGCGACGCCGCGGCAGCGACCGGCGACGGTCCGCCCAAGAAGCGTCGTCGTCGTCGTCGCAAGAAGAAGCCGGGTGCGGTCCCGGGCGCGCCGGGCGCCGAGGCGAGCGGCGAGGCCAAGGCCGAAGGCGAAGGCGACGACGGCGAAGGTGAAGAAGGCGAAGGCGAAGAGGGCGATGGCGATCCCTCGGGCGAGGCCAAGGCCGAGGGCGCCGAGGGCGCCGAAGGCGGCGACAAGAAGAAGCGCCGTCGCGGCAAGAAGGAGCACCACGGCCGCGAGAAGGCGCCCTTCGGCACCGGCGAAGAGGTGGCCGCACGCGTCACCGCGATCCTCCCCGACGCCATCATGCTCGACGTGGCCGGCAAGGCCCTCGGCATCTTCGACCGCAAGGAGATCCCGGAGAGCGAGACCCCGCAGGTCGGCGAGAACGTGATCGGCAAGGTGGTCAACGACGGCGCCCGCGGCGGCCTCGTCGTGCTCACCCGCGATCTCAACCGCTGGCTCGCGGCGCTCGATCTCGTCAAGGCGGCGCAGGAGGCCAAGGAGCCCGTGATGGGCCTGGTCACCGGCGTCATCCGCGGCGGCATCGAGATCGACGTCGACGGCCTGCGCGGGTTCGCCCCCGCCTCGCACGTCGATCTGCGCCTCGGCGCCGATCTCCACCACCTCATCGGCCAGCGCCTGTCGTTCGACATCGTGCAGTTCGAGAAGCGCGGACGCGAGTTCGTCCTCTCGCGCAAGACGGCGCTCGACGCCGAGGCGCGCGAGATCCGCGGCAAGCTGCTCGAGACCGTGCAGGTCGGCGCGGTGGTCAAGGGCGTCGTCCGCTCGATCCAGCCGTTCGGCGCGTTCATCGACATCGGCGGCGTCGACGGGCTCTGCCCGATCGCCGACTCGTCGCACATCGTCGGCAAGCCGCTGCGCGAGATCTTCAAGGTCAACGAGGAGACCGAGGTCAAGATCCTGCGCATCGACGAGCGCGGCAAGGTCTGGCTCTCCAAGAAGGCCGTCGAGAAGGACCCGTGGGAGGGCGTCGCCGAGCGGTATCCGCGCGGCAGCCGTCACAAGGGCAAGGTCGTGCGTCTGCAGCCGTTCGGTGCGTTCATCGAGCTCGAGCCCGGGCTCGACGGCCTCCTGCACATCAGCGACATCAACGCCCCGCGCCGCCTGAACCACCCCAACGAGGTGCTCAAGGTCGGCGAGGAGCTCGATGTGGTCGTCGCGCAGGCCAACTACGAGGCGCACAAGCTCGGCCTGCACGAGGCCCCCAAGGAGGGCGAGGCCTGGACCCCGCCGCCGGGCGGCGGGCACATCGGCCACAACCCCGGCCGCCTCGGCCCGCACCAGGCCGTGAAGGTCATCGTCGAGAGCCACGAGCCCAACGGCCTCGTGGTGCGGATCCTCGGGCAGACCGGGCGCTTCGCCAAGGGGTTCATCCCCGGCATGGCGACCGGCACCGCCAAGGGCACCGACCTGCGCCGCACGTTCCCGACCGGCACCGAGCTCGACGCCAAGGTGGTCGAGCTCGATCCGCGCGGCGGCGCCAAGCTCTCGATCAAGGCCCTCCAGACCGATCAGGAGCGCGCCTCGTTCCGCCAGTACCAGAACGAGGTGAAGCAGGCCGCCAAGTTCGGCACCTTCGGCGATCTGCTGAAGAACAAGGGCCTCACCAAGTAGCCCGCGCGCTCGCGTGACGCGGCGGCAGGTTTCGCGACGTCTCGCGCGACCTGGCCGCCGCTGCTGTTTCGACCTGCTGGGCCGCGGCGCGGGGGATTTGCTGCCCGCGAGGCCGTCGGGATCGGGTAACGTCGCACCGAGGTGGAGGACGCACGAACATGATCAAGCAGTGGCAAGGACTCGCGCTCGTGGCCGCACTCGCGCTCGGCACAGGCACTGGTTGTCGTCTCCTGATGGCCCTGGCCAAGAAGCCCAAGGCCACGGTGACCGTCGGCACCCGCACGGGGATGAACTCGAAGACCCTCGCGGCCAAGGAGAAGGCCAAGAGCGGCTCGGCGAAGTACATCGGCTGTGACATCGCCTACGAGAACATCCCGACCGCCACCAAGATGACCTACCAGTGGCGCAAGTACCACGACAAGGCCGCCGCCAAGGACGGCGACACGTCGGACAAGACCGACGAGAAGTGGGAGCTGGTCACCGGCACCGGCACCTTCATGCTCACCGTCGGTGACAACGGCACCGACATGGAAGACGCCATCTACGAGTGCCACGTGAAGTTCGAGAAGGACTTCGAGGGCAACGAGCTCAACGGCCGCCTCACCGTCGGCGACGTGGGCGAGAGCAGCGGCAAGAAGAAGAAGGGCGACGACGACGGCGACAAGAAGAAGAAGAAGAAGGGCTCCGACGACGACTGATGTCTGCTCTGCCCCACCGCCTGCGCGTGCTCGAGGTGCTCGCCGAGCACGCGCGGCCCGTGCACGTCGCCGAGATCGCCCAGCGGCTCGGGATCGAGGGCACGCCGGGTCTCACGGCGCTGCTGGACGATCTCGTGTTCTCGGGCGCGGTGCGCGCGTTCCCGGGGCATCGCTACCGCATCGGTGACGACGTCGAGGTCGATCCGGAGGCCGCCGCCGCCGAGAGCGTGCGACCGCCTCCCCCGCCCGGGGCGCCCCCCACCACGCCGAGTGAGCCGCCGCTGAGTCGCCGCTCGCCCCGCGAGCGGGTGGGCATGATCACCATCCACCCGCGCGGCTTCGGCTTCGTCGCCTCGCCTGGCGACCGCGACGTCTACATCTCCCCCGAGATGATCGGCGGCGCGTTGCACGGCGACCAGGTGACCGTCCGTGTGTTCCGCTCGAGCGCGCGCGGCCCCGAGGGCGAGGTGCTCTCGGTCGTGCGTCGCACGGCCCGCCGCGTGCCCGGCGTGCTCCGTCGCCGCGGCAAGAGCGCCTGGCTCGAGCCCGACGACCCGCGCATGCGCGGGCCGATCACCCTCGACGAGGCCAACGAGGGCTACGACGGTCAGGCCGCCGTCATCGCCATCACGCGCTACCCCGAGCGCCACGACGAGCACCCGCGCGGCGCCCTCGTGCAGATCCTCGGCGACCCGGGCGACCCCGAGGTCGAGGTGCTCAAGATCCTCGCCCGCGAGGAGATCGTCGAGGGCTTCCCGGGCGAGGCCGTGGCCGAGGCTCGGGCGTTCGGCGAGGTCATCGACCCCAAGGTCGCCGCGGGCCGCGAAGACCTGCGAGAGCTCCCGCTCGCGACCATCGACCCGAAGGACGCGCGCGACCACGACGACGCGGTGTGGGTCCGCCCCGCCACCAGCGAGGACGGCGAGGGCGCCGCCTGGGTGGCCTGGATCGCCATCGCCGACGTCTCGAGCTACGTCCGCGAGGGCAGCGCGCTCGACGACGCCGCGCGCCACCGGAGCTGCTCGGTCTACCTGCCCGACCGCGCAATCCCCATGCTCCCGCGGGAGCTCTCCTCGCACCTCTGCTCGCTGATCGCCCACGAAGACCGGCTCTGCCTCGCGGCGTGCGTCACCCTCGACGCCTCGGGCACGGTGCTGAAGCGCCGCCTCGTG
Organism: uncultured Polyangiales bacterium; assembly: GCA_964624885.1. Taxonomy (GTDB): domain Bacteria; phylum Myxococcota_A; class Polyangia; order Polyangiales; family JADJMO01; genus JADJMO01. The sequence goes on from CAZUZY010000055.1 coordinate 29,865, forward strand.
CAGGGCGTCATGCGCAGCGTCGCCAAGCTCACCTACGAAGACGTGGCGCGCGCGCTCGCGTTCACCAGCGACGAGCCCGCCTCCGAGCAGGCCAAGGAGATGCTGCCCCACCTCGAAGTGGCGTGGGCCTGCGCCTCCGCGCTCCGCCAGAAGCGCATGCGGCGCGGCGCGCTCGACTTCGACCTCCCCGAGGCCAAGGTGGTGCTCGACGAGAACGGCGTCTGCACCGACGTCATCCGCGCCCGCGGCGATCTCGGGGTCAAGAAGGCCTACAACCTCATCGAGGAGCTGATGCTCCTCGCCAACGAGGTCGTCGCCGACGAGCTCACCCACAAGGGCGTGCCCACCATCTACCGCGTGCACGGCCGCCCCGACGAGGCCAAGCTCGACCGCTTCGCCGCGATGGCCGAGATCCTCGGCATCCGCTTCGAGCTCGAGGACGCCCAGGACCCGCGCGCGCTCGGCCGCCTGCTCAAGAGCATCGCCAAGCACCCGCAGGCGCAGGTGCTCAACTCGCTGCTCCTGCGCTCGATGAAGCAGGCCACCTACGACATCGTGAACATCGGGCACTTCGGCCTGGCCTCGCCCGCCTACCTGCACTTCACCTCGCCGATCCGGCGCTACCCGGACCTCGTCGTCCACCGCGCGGTGCACCGCCTCTGCGAGGGCAAGCCCGCCGAGAAGAGCGAGGGCGCGATCGAGAGCCTGCGCGAGGCCGCCATGCTGGCGAGCGACAAGGAGCGCAAGGTGATGGACGTGGAGCGCGAGGTCGTCGACCTCCACCGCTGCATCCTCATGCGCGACCGGGTCGGCGAGTCGTTCGAGGGCACGGTCACCGCGCTGGTCGGCAGCGGCGTGTTCGTCGCGCTCGACGCCCCGTACGTCGACGTCATGGTCAAGTACGAGTCGCTGGGCGACGACGCCTACGATCTCGACGAGGACGGGCTGCGCGCCGTCGGCCGCCGCTCCGGCGACGCGATCCACCTCGGCGATCGGATGGTGGTGCGGATCGAGGACGTCGGGCTCGAGCGCCGCCAGGTGACCGGGCGGCGGCTCGCGTTTGCAGGCGACGTCGACGACGACGGCCCCACCCCGCCGCGCCGCCGTGGCTCGCTGCCGCCACCGCGCGG
>CAZUZY010000056.1:0-30867 GCA_964624885.1 uncultured Polyangiales bacterium
GCCACGGTGCTTCATGCGCTTGTACTTGCCGCAGTTGCACTCGTAGTCCTTCACCGGCCCGAAGATCTTCGCGCAGAAGAGGCCATCACGCTCGGGCTTGAACGTGCGGTAGTTGATGGTCTCGGGCTTCTTCACCTCGCCGTGCGACCACTCCCGGATCTTGTCCGGGCTGGCGAGCGAGATGCGGATCGCGCTGAAGGAGAGCGGGTCCTTGGGCTTCTCGAAGAAGCTGAAGATGTCCCTCACGAGTGGCCTCCGGTGATTGCAGAACAGGTAAGAAAATCAGACTGGATCGGGCGCAGAGAGGAGCGAGCCGCACGACCCCGAGCAGCGGGGGCCATGCGGCTTGTTCGGCTCACTCTTCGGCCGCCACGGTGTCGCCACCGCCGCGGCTCGCGCCGCCTTCGATGAGCTCCACGTTGAGGCAGAGCGACTGGAGCTCCTTGATGAGCACGTTGAACGACTCGGGGAGGCCCGGCTCGAGGGTCATGTCGCCCTTGACGATCGCCTCGTACATGCGGGTGCGGCCCATCACGTCGTCGCTCTTGACGGTGAGGAACTCCTGGAGCGCGTAGGCGGTGCCGTACGCCTCCATGGCCCACACCTCCATCTCGCCGAGGCGCTGACCGCCGAACTGCGCCTTGCCACCGAGCGGCTGCTGGGTGACGAGCGAGTACGGCCCGATGCTGCGGGCATGGATCTTGTCGTCCACGAGGTGGTGCAGCTTGAGGACGTACATCACGCCGACGGTGACCGGCTGATCGAACGCCTCGCCCGTGCGCCCGTCGAACAGGGTGGTCTGGCCACCGGTCGGCAGGTCCGCGAGCTCGAGGACGTTGTGGATGTGCGCCTCGTGGGCGCCGTCGAAGACCGGCGTCGCGTAGTGCATGCCGCGACCCAGCTTGAAGGCCAGGCGGCGCACGTCGTCGTCGCTGATCTTGGCGAGGATCGGCTCGATCTCCGGGTCGTTGCCGAGCACGGACGAGACGTAGTCGCGCATCTGCTTGACCGGGTAGTTGGCCTCGAGCATCTCGCGGACCTTCTCACCGATGCCCCGCGCGCCCCACCCGAGGTGGGTCTCGAGGATCTGCCCGACGTTCATGCGGCTCGGCACGCCGAGCGGGTTGAGCACGACGTCGACCGGCTTGCCGTCCTGGAGGTACGGCATGTCCTCTTCGGGGAGGATGCGGCTGATGACGCCCTTGTTGCCGTGGCGTCCGGCCATCTTGTCGCCGACCTGCAGCTTGCGCTTGATGGCGATGTAGACCTTCACCATCTTGATGACGCCGGGCGGGAGCTCGTCGCCCTTGCTCAGGCGGTCGATCTTGTCGCGGAAGTGCTCCTCGCGCTCCGCGACGATCGCCTCGACCTCCTGGATGCGGCGGGCCGCGTCTTCCTGGTGGCCTTCGACCGGGATCTCCGCCCACAGCTTGTAGGGGATCTCGTCGAGCTGCTCGTCGGTGATCGGGTTGCCCTTGCTCAGCAGGACCTTGCCCTTGTCGTCGACCAGCTTGCCGTTGGTGGTCTTGCCGCGCAGGTTCTTGCGGAGCTGGCGGTAGACGCTGTCGCGGAGGATCTGGACCTCCTCGTCACGGGTCTTCTCGAGGCGGAGGCGCTCCGTCTCCTCGATCTCCGCGGCGCGGGTGTCCTTGTCGGTGTTCTTGCGAGCGAAGATGCGCGCGTTGATGACCACGCCGCCGACGCCCGGGGGGACGCGGAGCGAGGTGTCGCGCACGTCGCCGGCCTTCTCGCCGAAGATGGCGCGGAGGAGCTTCTCCTCGGGGGAGAGCTGGGTCTCGCCCTTGGGGGTGATCTTGCCGACGAGGATGTCGCCCGGCTTCACCTCGGCGCCGATGCGCACGATGCCCGACTCGTCGAGGTCCTTGAGGGCCTCCTCGCCGACGTTGGGGATGTCGCGCGTGATCTCTTCCTTGCCCAGCTTGGTGTCGCGGGCGACGCACTCGAACTCCTCGATGTGGATCGAGGTGAACACGTCGTCCTTGGCGATGCGCTCGCTGATGAGGATCGAGTCCTCGAAGTTGTAGCCCTGCCACGGCATGAACGCGACGAGCACGTTCTGGCCGAGGGCGAGCTCGCCCATGTCGCAGGCGGGACCGTCGGCGAGGACGTCACCGGCCTTGACCACCTCGCCGGCGCGGACGATCGGCTTCTGGTTGTAGCAGGTGCTCTGGTTGGAGCGCTGGTACTTGGTCAGGTGGTAGATGTCCGGCCACTCGCCCTTGCGCCCCTGGGAGTCGGCGCCGGTCTCGGCGCGGACGACGATGCGGGTCGCGTCGACGCTCTCGATGATGCCGCCGCGCTTGGCGAGCGTGCAGACGCCGGAGTCGCGGGCGAGCTTGCCCTCGATGCCGGTGCCGACGTACGGCGCGTGGGTGCGGATGAGCGGCACCGCCTGGCGCTGCATGTTGGCGCCCATGAGGGCGCGGTTGGCGTCGTCGTGCTCGAGGAACGGCACGAGGGCCGCCGCGACGCTCACCATCTGGTTGGGCGCCACGTCCATGAGCTGCACGTCGCCCGGCGCGACCATCTTGAAGTCGCCGTTGAAGCGCGCCGAGATGAGCGAGTCCTTGAACTTCTTGTTGGTGTCGAGGTTGGCGGTGGCCTGGGAGATGTACATCCCCTCTTCCTCGAGCGCGGAGAGCCAGCGCACCTCGTCGGAGACGCCGCCGCCCTCGACCTCGCGGTACGGGGTCTCGACGAAGCCGTACTCGTTCACGCGGGCGTAGGTGCTGAGCGAGGCGATGAGGCCGATGTTCGGACCTTCCGGCGTCTCGATCGGGCAGATACGGCCGTAGTGCGTGGCGTGGACGTCGCGGACCTCGAAGCCCGCCCGTTCACGCGTCAAGCCGCCCGGTCCGAGCGCGGAGAGACGCCGCTTGTGGGTGACCTCGCTGAGCGGGTTGGTCTGGTCCATGAACTGCGAGAGCTGCGAGCTCCCGAAGTACTCCTTGATGACCGCGCTGACCGGCTTGGCGTTGATCAGGTCGTGCGGCATCAGGGTGTCGATCTCCTGCGACATGGACATGCGCTCCTTGATGGCGCGCTCCATGCGGACGAGACCGATGCGGTACTGGTTCTCCATCAGCTCACCGACCGCGCGGACGCGGCGGTTGCCGAGGTGGTCGATGTCGTCGACCGAGCCGCGACCGTTCTTGAGCTCGATGAGGTGCCGGACCGTCTCGAGGATGTCCTGGCGGGTCAGGGTCTGCGTGTCGATCGACGGGCGCTGCCCCTCGGGCGTGTCGCGGTAGAACTTGTAGTTCAGCTTGAGGCGGCCCACCTTGCTGAGGTCGTAGCGCTCACGGTTGAAGAACAGGTTGCCGAACAGGTTGCGCGCGGTCTCGATGGTGGGGGGATCGCCCGGACGGAGACGCTTGTAGATCTCCATGATGGCGTCGTCCGCCGTCTTCACCTTGTCGGCGAGCAGCGTGTCGCGGAAGTAGCTGCCGACGTTCAGACCGTCGATGAAGAGGATCTGGAACGACTCGATCTTCGCCTCGCGGAGCTTCTCGAGCTTGGCCTCGGTCAGCGCCTCGTTGCACTCGGCGAGGATCTCACCGGTCTCCGGGTCGATGACGTCCTTGGCGACGACCTTGCCGACGAGCTCCTCGAGGTCGGCCGGCAGGCGGTCGATCTTCTTCTCGCGGAGCTTCTTGATGGCGGCCTTGGTGAACTTGGCGCTCTTCTTGACGAGGATCTCGCCGTCGACCTTGATGTCGCGGACCGAGCGCTGTCCCTGGAGGAGGTCGTACTCGAGCGACTTGGACCACTTCCCGCCCTTGTCGGCGAACACCGTCTCGGTGTTGTAGAAGTAGTTGATCAGGTCCTGGGTGGAGTACCCGAGGGCGCGCAGCAGCACGGTCGCGTGCATCTTGCGGCGGCGGTCGATGCGGACGTAGATGATGTCCTTGGGGTCGAACTCGAAGTCGAGCCACGACCCGCGGTACGGGATGACGCGCGCCGAGTAGAGCAGCTTGCCGCTCGAGTGGGTCTTGCCCTTGTCGTGGTCGAAGAACACGCCGGGGGACCGGTGCAGCTGCGACACGACGACACGCTCGGTGCCGTTGATGACGAACGTGCCGGTGTCCGTCATGAGCGGGATCTCGCCGAAGTAGACCTCCTGCTCCTTGATGTCGCGGACGAGGCGCTCACCGCCGTCACGCGCGTCGTAGATCATGAGCTGGGTCGTGACCTTGATCGGCGCGGCGAAGGTCATGCCGCGGGCGCGGCACTCGTCGACGTCGTACTTCGGCTTCTCGAGGTTGTACGACACGAACACGAGCTCGCTCGTGCCGTTGAAGTCCTTGATCGGGAAGACCGAGCGGAAGACGGCCTGCAGCCCGATGTCCACGCGATCGCGGATCGGCGTGGTGGACTGGAGGAACTTCTCGTAGCTCGATTTCTGGATGTCGATGAGGTTCGGGACTTCGATGATCTTACGGACCTGGCCGAGGTTCTTGCGGACCCGGAAGTTCGACTGGACGACGGATGCCATCTCGCTCCTCAGTGCTGGTTCGACATCAGGGAGAAGACTCCCCCTGAACGTCCCTCGGCGCGCTGCGCATGCGCGTGAGAGACATCGAGCTGTTTGCCGGAATCAATGGAGTACGGGCGACGGTGCGGCGGTTGCATAGCGCCGGCCCGACCCGCGTGCCAGGGTAAAGGCACGGTTCGTGAAAGGGGATGTGATTTCAGCCACTTGGCCGTGCTTCTCTGCCCTGCGCAGTGAAGGGGCAGGGACCTTAGCACAAGGCGGGGGTCGGTCGGATCAGAAAGCCGCGCGCGTTCGGCGCGCACATCGTCCACGAGGTATGACAGACTCGAACCGAGGGAGGGGACGTTGAGAGCATCCAAGGGCTTGGTGGGGTTGGTTGCGGCGTGGGTCTGCGGGGCGTGCCTCGTCGCGAGCTGCAGCAAGGAAGAACCGCCTTCTGGCTCGACGCCGATCGGCACGGGCGACTACCGCGGCGTGCTCGCGACGGCGGACGGGCTCGCGGTGGTGGACCTCGCCGTGCGCGACCCGAGCGTCGCGACGAAGGCCGGGAGCGGCACGTCGCTCAGCATCGCCGGTACCTTGACGTTCGACGACAAGGTCGTGAGCGTCACCGGCTCGCTCGACGGCACGACCGCCACGGTGACCGGCGGAGGCTACTCGCTGACGGGAACGCTCGGCGACGGGGTGCTCGATCTGACGCTGACCAGCCCCACCAAGACCAGCAAGTTCAGCGTGTTCGCCGGTGGCAGCACGATCACGCTCTACTGCGGGGTCTACGACGGCGCCAAGAAGGGGCCCCTCGGCGTCGCCATCGCGGGCACCCGCGCGGCCGGTGCCATCGGGCTCGCCGGGGGCGGCAAGGTCCTGATCGGCTCCACCACCGGGGCCTCGTTCGTGCTGCCCGGCTTCCCGCCCGCAGGGAAGATGGAGGGCACGATCAGCGGCATCGCGATGAACGGCACCTGGAGCGACGGCAGCGGTGGCACGGGCACGTTCGACGGTACGAGCGACAAGTGCCCGCGCGGCACCGCGACGGGCGACAGCGGCACCGACGCGCCGATCGACACCGGGAGCGACACGGGCACCGACACGGGCACCGACACGGGCACCGCTGACACCGGCGCGACCGACGTCGGCGACACCGGCGCGACCGACACGGGTGGTGGCGACACGGGCGCCGGAGACACGGGCAGCGGAGACACGGGCAGCGACGGCGGCGGGGCGTGCTCCTCGCTGGCGCTCAGCGGCCTCGCCGTCACCGAGGGCACGTTCGCCGGCAGCGACGACACCGTCTACACCGGCGGCACGGTGCTCGAGGGCACCTACGTGCTCAGCGCCCGCAAGCGGACGCCGTTCGAGGCCGCGCCGGCGGGCCTCGTGAAGATGACGATGCGCTTCACCAAGAAGGCGGGCGGCGGCGCCCAGGACTTCCTCTACGAGCGCGTGGTCTCCGACAACGGGGTGGTCACGTCGGAGTCGGGCGAGATCACCTTCGGCGTCCCACCGTTCACCGGCGGCTCGGTGGGCACCAACGGGTACAAGAAGAAGGTCGCCTGTCCCGCGACGATCAGCGACAACTCGATCCAGTACAGCGTGGTGGACGCCGGCACGCTGGTGCTGAAGTGGTACCGCGCCACCCCGAGCAGCGAGATCTACGGCGGCTGGGAAGAGTTCAAGAAGATCTGACCGCGCCGCACTCGTGCAGTGCAAGCGCAACGTGCGGAGGCGGTGAGCCGAATCCCGATCCTGCGCCCACCTCGGCGCCATGCGTCTGTCGATCCTCATCGCCCTCCTGCTCCCGGCCTGTGCCGCCGGCTCCCTCGAGACCGTCTCCGACGAGGCGGACACCGGTGCTCCGACGGAGGACGGTGGCACCGTCGACACCGGCAGCGGCAGCCCCGATGCGACGCCGACCGACACCGCGAGCGGAGACACCGGCACGCCACCGAGCGACACGGGAGCCGCGAGCGACACGACACCCGACGCGCCGAGCGGCGAGCTCCACTTCGAGCGCTCCTACGGCAACGGCACCTCGCTGATGGGGGGCTGGGGCGCGGGCGTCACCCTCGGGGTCCTCGTCACCGATTCGACCGGAAAACCCGCGGCCGGCGTGCCCGTCTCCTGGAGCTCGCGCCCGGGCGATTTCGCCTACTTCCCCGCCGCGCTCGGCGGCACCTCGATCGTCGTCGCCACCGACGAGAGCGGCTGGTCCACGCCGAGCATCAACGCGCCGAACCCCACCGCGCCCGTCGTCGAGAGCGTGCTGACCGCCACGCTCGCGGGCGTGAAGCGCGACTTCTACGTGCAGACCACCAACAACGGCGACTCGCTCGGACCTGCGGGGCAGCAGGCCTTCACCGGCCCCGACAACCCGAACCACGCCGTCCTCGGGCCCTACGAGGTCGGCAAGACCTACCCGGGCGCGCTCACCTTCACGCTGGTCTGCAGCAACGCGACCAAGTGCTACGGCGTGCCGATCGCCAACGTCGGCGTGCGCATCGCGCTGACCGACGGCAGCGCCGGCAAGAGCGACCCGCGCCTCGATCCGCCGGCCGAGTGCGTCGGCGGCGAGCCGCTGAGCGACGCGAAGGGGGTCGTGCGCTGCGACCTCCGCATCAAGCGGAAGTTCTCGGGGACGGTGCGCGCCGCGGTGGGTCAGTTCACCGAGTTCGAGTACTCCCTCACGACGAAGTGACGGTGGCGTCTCGCCGCGCCGTGCGCACCTCCGAGTTCGGCGCTACGCCTCCGGCATGCGTCGCATCCTGTCCGTGCTCGCCCTCCTCACCGTCTCCGTCGCCGCCCACGCGGGCTCCACGATGACCGTCCGCAACGGGTCCGGGTCTTCGATCGGCAAGATCGAGTCCGACGGCACCGTGCGCAACGGCTCCGGGTCGTCGATCGGCAAGATCGAGTCCGGCGGCACCGTGCGCAACGAGTCGGGCTCGAGCATCGGCAAGGTCGACTCCGACGGCACGATCCGCAACGGCTCGGGCTCGTCGATCGGCAAGATCGACAAGGACGGCACGCTGCGCAACTCCTCGGGCTCCTCGATCGGCAAGCTCGATGGCTGCACGGTGCGCAACGCCTCGGGCTCGTCGCGCGGCAGCTTCGACGGCTGCTCGAGCTCCGACCACCCGGCGATGGCGGCGTACGTCTTCTTCTTCACCCCCCTGCACAACCAGTAGATTCCACGACGGACGCTCCCGGCGAGGCCGGCTGAAGCGGAGCAGGGAGATGGCCGTCTGATCGGTCCATGAGGCCGGTCGCTGTCTCCTTCCTGTGCATGCTCGTGGCCTGTTCCTCGGAGGCGGGCGACCCGGGGTCGGGGGGCGCGGACACGTCGACGAGCGACGTGAGCTCGACCAGCGACGCCGCGACGGTCGACGCCCCGGACGCCACCCTCGACGACACGGCGCTCCCGAGCGACGCCGCGGTGGACGAGGGGGTCGACACCGCCCTCGACGTCTCGCTCGACGTGCTCGAGGCCGGCTCGGGCACGCTCCCTCCGTGCTCGACCTGCGCCAAGAGCTCCGACTGCGCAGCGAACATGGTCTGCGTCGACCTCGGCCTCGGTGCCGCGGGACGCTTCTGCGCCTACGACCAGGCCAAGGTCGGGGACTGCACGACGGTGCGCCCGTACCGCAAGGCCGAGAGCCTGCCCCTGGCGGGCGGCGGCAGCGCGGTGGTCTGCGTGCCCTCGATCGCGACCTGCCAGTCGGTGGGCATGTTCAAGCAGAAGTGCACCACCGGGAAGAACTGCGGGCCGGGGGGCGACTGCTGGGCCAAGAGCAGCGCGAGCTTCGTGTGCACCCTCGAGTGCAAGGACGATCTCGACTGCCCCGTCGGCTCGACGTGCGAGGTGCTCGGCACCACCACCACCGTCAAGCGCTGCCTCTGGTGAGCCGCAAAAAGCGCTCCGCCCGCGACACTCCGAGGAGCGCGCGGGCGGTTCGCAGACGAGAAGAACTCGTTACTTGAGGGCGATCTTGGCGCCGGCCTCTTCGAGCTTCTTCTTGATGTCCTCGGCCTCGGCCTTGGCGACGCCCTCCTTGACGGGCTTCGGCGCGGCCTCGACCAGGTCCTTCGCCTCCTTGAGGCCGAGACCGGTGATCTCGCGGACAACCTTGATGATGCCGATCTTCTTGTCGGCCGCGAACGAGTCGAGGACGACCGTGAACTCGGTCTGCTCGACGGTGGCGGGGCCCGTGGTCGCGGCGGTGGGCGCAGCGGCGACGGCAACCGGGGCAGCCTTGACGCCCCACTTGTCCTCGAGCTGCTTGATCAGCCCGGCGAGCTGGATGACGGGCATGTTGCTGAGGTGGTCGATGACCTGCTCGGTGGTGATGTCGGCCATTTTAACGTTTGCTCCTTGATGAGTCAGAAAGTCTTGTTGGTTTCAGAGAGAGTCGAGATCAGCCCTCGGACGAGCCACCCAGCTGGGTGTGCTTGGCGTCGAGGAGGTACGCGAAGTTCTGCGACGGAGCCGCGAGCAGCGCGACGAACTGCTGCAGGGGGGCCTGCATCGTCGCGAGCAGCATGGCGCGGAGCTCGTCCTTGCCAGGCATGGTCGCGAGCTGTTCGGCCACGGCCTTGCCGTCGAGGAGGGTGCCGTCGATGACACCGCCCTTGATGGCGAGCTTGCCCTCGTTGTCCTTGAGGAACGCCTTGACCACCTTGGCGGCGGCGCTGGGATCCTCGTAGCACCAGGCGAGGCCGGTCATGCCGGTCATCGACTTGGAGAGGGTGTCGCCGAGCTTCGTGCCCTTGAGGGCCTGCTTGACGAGCGTGTTCTTGACGACGCGGTACTCGACCCCGGCCTTGCGGAACTCGGTGCGGAGCTTGGTGACCGTCTCGACGTTGATGCCCTTGTAGTCGAGCATGACGACCGAGGTCATCTTGTCGAAGCGGGCCTTGAGCTCGCCGATGGCGACCTTCTTGGCCTCGCGAGCGGCGTTGGTGGCAGCGGCCATGATCAGGACTCCTCTCCACCCATCAGCGCCGCCGTCTCGATCCGGACGCCCGGACCCATGGTCGACGAGAGGGTGATGGAACGCAGGTAGGTGCCCTTGGCCGTGGACGGCTTGGCGCGAACCAGCGCGTCGATGAGCGCCGAGGCGTTCTCGGCGAGGCTCTTGGCGGGGAACGAGGCCTTGCCGATGCGGGCGTGGACGATGCCCGCCTTCTCGACGCGGTACTCGACCTTGCCGGCCTTGGCCTCGCGGACCGCGGTCTGCACGTCGTCGGTCACGGTGCCGACCTTGGGGTTCGGCATGAGACCACGCGGACCGAGGACGCGGCCGAGCTTGCCGACCGCACCCATCATGTCGCGCGTCGCGATGACGCGGTCGAAGTCGAGGAAGCCCTCGGCGACCTTCTGGACGAGCTCGTCACCCCCGGCGATGTCGGCGCCGGCCGCCTTGGCAGCGGCTTCCTTCTCGCCCTTGGCGAAGACCAGGACGCGGACGTTCTGGCCCGTGCCGTGCGGCAGGACGATGGCGCCACGGACCATCTGGTCCGCGTGCTTGGGGTTGACGCCGAGACGGACGGCGATGTCGACGGTCTCGTCGAACTTCGCCTTCGCCCGGGACTTCACGAGCTCGACCGCCTGATCGACGGTGTAGCGCTTCGTGATTTCGAGGCCTTGCATGGCCTCGCGGCGCTTCTTGCTGAGTTTCTGCGGCATGATCCTCCTTGCGGCGTTGCCTTCCACCCGTTGGGCGATGGCCTGGGGTGGTGGGGGAGGTGAATGCGAAGGCCGCCGGCGAATTCCGGCGAACGCCTTCATCCATGATCACGCGCGAACACCGCCGAGGCGGTGGCCGGCGGGATCTTCACTCCTTGATCTCGATCCCCATCGACCGGGCGGTGCCGGCGATGCTCTTCATGCAGGTCTCGACCGAACCCGCGTTCGTGTCCTGGATCTTGAGCTCGGCGAGCTTCTTGAGCTGCGCCTTGGTGATCGATCCGACCTTGTTCTTGTTGGGCTCCTTGGAGCCCGAACCCGGCTTCTTCTGCGTGGCGAGGCCCGCCTCCTTCTTGAGGAGGACGGCCGCCGGCGGCGTGCGGGTGATGAAGGTGAAGCTGCGGTCGGAGTAGACCGTGATGACCACGGGGATGATCATGTCCCCACCCGCGGTCTTGGCGTTGAACTCCTTGCAGAACGCCATGATGTTGACGCCGTGCTGGCCGAGCGCCGGGCCGACGGGCGGCGAGGGGTTCGCCTTGCCCGCGGGGAGCTGCAGCTTCACGTATCCGGTGATCTTCTTCATGGGTGGCCTCGATGTCCTGGCTGCCGCATGTCCACTGCCGTCGCCGGCTTCGTTCCGCTGCGGTCGGCGGAATCGGGGACCCCCCCTGGAAAGAGGGGGGCGGAGCTAAGCAGATGTCGGGGCGGTGTGCAAGGTGACTCCGGTTCCCAGGGGAAATCCTGGCCCTGGCGAGGCCCCCCGACCCGTGATGTGCTTCTCGTCATGCGCAGTCTCCTCGGTGGTCTGGTCGTCCTCCTCGGCGCGTGCAGCACGAGCTCGAACCCCGCACCCTCGGGAGGGGCCGGTGCCCTCGCGGAGCTCCGCGCGATCCCGACGGTCCGCGCGCCGAGCAGTGCGCACCTGCGCCGCACGGATCGGGGCTTCGTCGGCCTCGACTCCCCGCTCAAGCACGCCGTGTTGCCCGCCCGATCGCGGGGGAGCTTGCGGCTCGAGAGCGACGAGCGCGCCGACGTCTGGATCGAGGTGCGATTGCGCGAGGGCAAGGACGTCGACGGGGAGCTGGTCGACGGCACGCTGGTGTTCCGCGCGGTCGCACCCGCCACCGACGTCGTGTTCGTGGACGAGCGGCACCGCGTCGAGGAGTGGCGCTTGCTCCGGGACGCCTCCGCGCCCACCACCACCCGCTACGAGGTGCGCGTGGGCGCCGGCGTCGGCGCGTTGCGCACGCGCGCGGGCCGCATCGAGGTGCTCGACGCCGACGGGCGCGTCCACCTCACGACCGACGATCTGGTCGCCGTCGACGCCCGCGGCGAGCGACGCGCGCTCACCGTCGCGCTCGAGAAGCAGGCCGAGGGCTACACGTTCTCGCTCGCGCTCGATCCGGCGGGCCTCCAGTACCCCGTGGCCGTCGACCCGGCCTGGACCGGCGGGCCGCTCATGATCAGCGGCCGCGGCGCCCACGCGGCGGTGGCCCTGCTCGACGGGCGGGTGCTGGTCATCGGCGGCTACGGCGGCGGCGGCGCGCTCGAGAGCAACGCGACCGAGCTCTACGACCCGGTCTCCAACACCTTCACCGCTTCGACCAGCAACGGGCAGGGCGAGTGCCAGGCAGTGGCGAGGCTGGCGAGCGGGCTCGTGCTCCGGGCCGGCGGCACGACCAAGCTCGGGCCGGTCAACACCGCGGCGACCTTCGACCACGTCACGAGCACCTGGACCGCCGTCGCCAACCCTCCGTATCGGCTGTGCGGCGCCGCGGCCGTGGCGCTCGACGCGAGCACCTTCCTCGTGTGCGGCGGCAGCAACGCCCTCGGGGCCACCGGCAACGACTGCGAGACCTACCGGCCCTCCACCAACACCTGGACGCTCGTCGCCAAGCAGAACGTGGTGCGCTCCGACCACACGCTCACGCTGCTCGGCGACGGGACGGTCCTCTCGACGGGCGGTTACTCGGGCGGCGGCCCTTCGGCCACCGCCGAGCGCTTCAACGCCGGCACCAACACCTGGACCAACGTCCCCGCGATGAAGGTCGGGCGGTCGAACCACACCGCGACCCGCCTCGGGAGCGGCAAGGTGCTGGTCGTCGGCGACAGCACCGGCACCCAGCTGTTCGACCCGGCCACCAACACCTGGAGCGACGGCGGACCGCTCGCCGCGTCGCGCACCGGCCACACCGCGACGCTGCTCCCGGACGGACGGGTCCTCGTCGCGGGCGGCGGTCCCACCTCCGCCGAGCTGTACGACCCGGCCACCAACACCTTCAGCACGGCGGGCGCGATGATCACCGCCCGCTCGCGGTTCGCCTCCGCACTGCTCCCGAGCGGCCGGGTGCTCGCGACCGGCGACTACGGCAGCGCGACGACGGCCACCGAGATCTGGGGCCAGCTCGTCGGCGCCAGCTGCACCGCCAACTACGAGTGCGCCAACAACCACTGCGTCGACAACGTGTGCTGCAGCTCGGCGAGCTGCGCCGCCGGCGCGGTCTGCAACCTGGCCGGCAAGGTCGGCACCTGCACCAAGCCCCTCGGCGCGAGCTGCACCGCCGGGACCGAGTGCGTGTCCGGACAGTGCGTCGACGGCTACTGCTGCAACTCCGCCTGCACCGCGCAGTGCAGCGCCTGCAACGTCGCGGGCAAGCTCGGCACCTGCTCGCCGGTGCTGGGGAGCCCCGTCGGCGGTCGCACCGCGTGCTCGGGCACGGGCCTCGGCACCACCTGCGGCGCGCGCTGCGACGGCTACGACGGCGGCAAGTGCAACTTCGCGCCGACCACCACCGCGTGCGGCTCCGACGGGTGCGCGACCGGCGTCGAGACCCACGTCGGCACCTGCAACGGCGCGGGCGTCTGCAACTCCACCAGCAAGTCGTGTGGCCTCTACAAGTGCGGTACCACCTCGTGCCTCACGACGTGCACGGCCACGAGCGACTGCATCACCGGCTACCGCTGCAAGGACGGCGCGTGCGCCCCGGCGGGGGACCTCGGCTCGCCGTGCCTCGCGCCCACCGACTGCTCGAGCAAGTTCTGCGCGGACGGGTTCTGCTGCGAGGCGGCGAGCTGCGGCGTCGACGGCTCGTGCGGCTTGCCGACCCACGAAGGCACCTGCCGCACCAAGCAGGGCAAGGCGTGCAGCAAGAACGACGACTGCGGCACCGGCCACTGCGTCGACGGCGTGTGCTGCGACCTCGCGTGCGACGGGCAGTGCGAGGCCTGCGACGTCGAGGGCAAGGTGGGGCTCTGCGCACCCGTCACCGGCGCGCCCCACGCCGGTCGACCGAAGTGCGACGACGGCGGCGGCGACGCGTGCAAGGCCCGGACGTGCAAGGGCGCGAGCTCCCGCGTGGCGTGCGAGGGCTACGTCAACGGCCCCGCCGTGACCTGCGCCCCCGCCAAGTGCGAGGACTCCTCGTTCACCACGGTCTCCAAGTGCGACGGCGCAGGCTCCTGCGCGAGCCCGGGCGCCTCCTCGTGCTCTCCGTACAAGTGCGGGCCCACCGGCTGCCTCAAGACCTGCACCAAGAACGACGAGTGCGCCAAGGGCTATGCGTGCCTCGGCAACCGCTGCGAGGGCGTCAGCGCCTCGTGCAGCGACGACGGGCTGCAGGCCATCGGTCGCGACGGCGTGGTCACCGACTGCGCGCCCTACCGCTGTCTCGACACGGGCGAGTGCGGCAAGTCCTGCGAGACGTCGAGCAACTGCGGGCCCGGATACGCCTGTGACGTCGCCACCAAGACCTGCTTCCCGGCGGCACCCCCCAGCGTCGACTCCGGCGGGTGCTCGGTCTCGGGCGGCGCGAGCTCCGGAGGTGCCGGCGGGCTCCTCGCGCTCCTCGGTGTGGTCGGCGTCGTCGCCGTCCGTCGGCGTCGGCTGCTCGCCTCGGCGTTCGGCGCGGCCCTGAGCGTCGGCTGTGGCAACCGCAGCGAGCCCACCCCCGCTCCGGGCCCGGTGGTCACCGCGGAGGATCCCCTGATCGCCGCGCGGAAGGTCCCGGTGTTCGCGGCACGCATCGCCCACGCCGAGCCGTGGGTCCAGCAGGGAGAGAGCCTCGTCGCCGGCCAGGAGCTCGCCGCGCAGATTCCCCTCCGCGCGGACGCGCCCGTGCGCCTCGGCCCCCCGGGGCGGGCCGACGTCTTCGTCGAGATCACCGCCGTCGGGGCCAGCGAGGCGCGCGCGGTGGTGCGCGACTCGGTCGTCACGTTCGTCGACGCGCTCCCCGACACCGACGTCCTGCACGTGGTCGACGGCGCCGGGGTGGAGGAGCTGCGCACGCTGCGCTCGAAGCGCGCGCCGACCACGCTGCGGTACCGCGTCACCCACGGCCCCGGCATCGCGAGCGTGCGGGTGCGCGAGGGGCGCATCGAGGCGGTCTCGGCCGCCGGCCGGGTCGAGATCGGCACCGCGCCCCTGTTCGCCGTGGACGCGGCGGGCAAGCGCCGGAACCTGACGCTGTCGATCGACGGCGACGTGGTGACGGCCGCGCTCGACGCCGACGGCCTCGCGTTCCCCGTCGTCGTCGACCCCGCGTGGTCGCTCGTCGCGTCCATGTCCGAGGCCCGCATGCTCCACGCGCTGGTCACGCTGGCCGACGGGCGCCTGATGGTCGTGGGCGGCGAGAGCAAGACCGCCGAGATCTACGACGCCGTGGCCAACACGTGGAGCTCGGGCGGCGACACCGGTCACTACTACGGCGTCTACCCGGACTGGGAGTTCGGCGCCGCGCTGCTGCCGAGTGGCAAGGTGCTGGTGCGCTTCGACACCGCCGACCGGTGGAACCCCGCGACCAACACCTGGTCCGCGGCCGGGAGCCCCACCGTGCAGCGCACGGCGATCGTCCCGCTCCTGTCGGGCAAGGTCCTCGCGCTCTGCCCGCCCAACCCCGCGAGCGCCGACGCGGTCGTGGAGTCGTACGACGAGTCCACCAACGCGTGGACCAACACCACCTCGATGACCACGGCCCGCGCGGCGTGCACCGCGATCCGGCTGCTCGACGGCCGGGTGCTCGTCGCGGGCGGGCGCAACTCCGGCGGCGCGCTGTCGTCGGCCGAGATCTTCGACCCGACCACGAGCAAGTGGACGGCCACGGGCAACATGGTGACCGCCGGGGGGCGTCGGTCGGCGCTGCTGCACTCGAGCGGCAAGGTCGTGCTCGCGGGCCCTTCCACGCTCGCCGAGGTGTTCGATCCCGCCACCGGCAAGTTCACGAGCCTGCCGGCCATGGCCACGGTTCGAGACCGCGCGGCGATGGCCGAGCTGAAGAACGGGCGCGTGCTGGTGGCCGGCGGCGTGACCACCGGCGGTGGAGGCAACTTCACCTCGACCGCGCTCGCGGAGCTCTACGACTTCACGACCAACACCTGGTCCACCGGAGGCGCCATGAGCGCGACCCGGGCCTACTTCGCCGCGGTCCGGCTCCCCACCGGCCGGATCCTGGCCCTCGGTGGGGCGAGCAAGGCCACCGGCGTGTACGGCACGTTCAGGGAGTCGAGCGCCGAGCTGTACGGCGGCGTGCCCGGCACGGCGTGCACGGCCGGCTGGGAGTGCGCGAGCGGCAACTGCGTCGACGGCGTGTGCTGCACGACCGCGGCCTGCCCGTTCGCGGCGGTGTGCAACACCAAGGAGAAGAGCGGCACCTGCGCCAAGGTGAGCGGCCTCGCGTGCGGCGGCGGCGCCGAGTGCGCCACCGGGCAGTGCGCCGACGGGTACTGTTGCGACACGGCCTGCAAGGGCCAGTGCGAGGCCTGCGACCTGCCGTCCAAGTTCGGTGTCTGCTCGCCGGTCCTCGGGCCCCCGCGCGGTGGGCGCTCCGCCTGCGCCTCCACGGGCGGGGACACGCTGTGCGGGAACCGCTGCGACGGCTCCGATCGCGTGGCCTGTCACACGCCCGGCGCGGCCGCGGCCTGCGGCGTGAACGCCTGCGTCGGCGGCGTCGAGACCCACGCGAGCACGTGCGACGTGTCCGGCAAGTGTGGCGACGTCGCGAAGTCGTGCGGCGCCTATGCGTGCGACGCGACCACCTGCAAGTCGTCCTGCGCGACCAAGGCGGACTGCGCGCCCGGCTACCAGTGCAAGACCGGTGCGTGCTTCCCGACCGACGGCCTCGGCACACCGTGCAAGGCATCGTCGGAGTGCGCCACCGGCTTCTGCACCGACGGCGTGTGCTGCGGTGTCGCCACCTGCGCGGTGGGGAGCTCCTGCGCCGCGGGCGCCAAGACCGCCGGCAGCTGCGCCAAGCTGCCGGGCACCTCGTGCACCCTCGGTGACGAGTGCGGGAGCGGCGCCTGCGTCGACGGTGTGTGCTGCACCACGGCGTGCACGGGCCAGTGCGAGGCCTGTGACGTCCCGGGCAGCCTCGGCAAGTGCACCCCGGTGGCCGGGGATCCCCACGGGACCCGCGCCGCTTGCGACGGCGGCGGCACCGACGTCTGCAAGGCGCGCACGTGCGACGGCGCGAAGGACCCGACCGCGTGCGTGGCGTTCACCCACGGCACGGCGAAGGCCTGCCAGCCGGCGTCGTGCACGGGCACCGACTTCGTGGCCGAGGCGGTGTGCGACGGCGCCGGGGGCTGCACCAAGCCGCCCACCCAGGCCTGCGCGCCCTACCGCTGCGACGACGCGGGCTGCCGCACCTCGTGCGCGAAGAAGGAGCACTGCGCCGACAACGCGACCTGCGTGAAGGGGGCGTGCTTGCCCATCGTGGCGACCTGCTCTTCGGACCGGCTCTCGTCGACGGACAAGGCCGGCGCCGTGACCGACTGCCTGCCGTATCGCTGCGGCCCCGTCGGTCAGTGCCTCACGCAGTGCGCGTCGTCCGCGGACTGCGCGCCGGGGAGCCTCTGCGACGTCACGGCCAAGACCTGCAGCCCCCTCGACACGGGGAGCGGGGACGGCGGCGGGTGCTCGACCACGGGTGGCGGCTCGGTCGGCGTCTGGTCGGGGCTGCTCGGGTTCCTCGTGCTCGCCGGGCGGCGGCGTCGCGCGTGCGCATCACGGTAGGCGACACCACGGTCTCGGCCGTCCTCGAGCGGCCGCCCTCGGCGCGGGCGCTGTTCGTCCTCGCGCACGGCGCCGGCGCGGGCATGGAGCACCCGTTCATGGCCTCGCTCGCCGCGGCGCTGGTGGCGCGGGGCCTCGCGGTGCTGCGCTACCAGTTCCCCTTCACCGAGGCCGGCAAGAAGCGACCGGACCGCGCGCCGGTTCTCGAGGCGACGGTCCGCGCCGCGGTGACGGCGGGGCGAGCGCTCGGGCTGCCGACCTTCGCGGGTGGCAAGTCGATGGGCGGCCGCATGACGACCCAGGCCGCGGCCGACGCGCCCCTCGAGGTGCTCGGGATCGTGCTGGTCGGCTTCCCCCTCCACCCGCCGAAGGCCCGGAGCACGGAGCGTGCGAGGCACCTCGCGGCGGTGGGCGTGCCGATGCTGTTCCTGCAGGGCACGCGCGACGCGCTCTCTCCGCTCCCGGAGCTGCGACCCGTGCTGCGCCGCACGGCGCTCGCAGAGCTGCACGTCGTCGACACCGCGGACCACGGCTTCGCCCTCCTCGCGCGCCGCAAGGCCGACGACGTCCACGCCGAGCTCGCGGACGCCATCGTCGCCTTCGTCGACGCGCAGCTCTCTGCTACGCGGGCGGCTTCGCGCGGCAGATCGGCGCGCCGTCCGGCCCGGGCAGGCACACCAGCGGCGCGCAGCACGCGTCTGCGTCGCCGCAGGCCGCGCCGAACGGGGTGCACGTCCCGCCGTCCGGGGGAGGCGGCGGAGGCTTGCCGGCGCAGCCGAACTGCACGCTGACCTTGCCGCCCGGGTCGGCCTTGAGCCCCGAGCACGCCGTCCCGCAGAGGAAGATCTTCTTGCCGTCGGCCGAGTACTGCCAGCCGTTCGCGCCGCCCGCGCACGGCTTGCTGTCGTCCTTGGCGATGGGCACCGAGCCGCCGGTCGACGGCGTGTAGAGCACGTTGACCTTGGCCGGGTCGAACACCTCACCGGCCGGCGGCGGCGGCACCGTAAGCTCGCAGGCCACCTTGGCCGCGATGCTCTTGGCGATGTCGGTGAACAGCGGGCCGAAGTCGGTGGCGCACAGCGGGAACCACTTGCCACCGGTGAGCTTCACCAGGCTCACGTACTGCGGGCCGTTGTTGACCATCGTCGTGCCGCACTTGGTCTCCGACGGGTAGGTCGAGCTCCCCATGATCGGGAACGCGGCGTAGTTGCGGGCGGTCGCCGTGCCGAACATGCCGGTCGGGGTCTTGGCGAGCAGCGAGGTGTCGAACGACGCCGCGGCGAGCGCGGAGTTGTCGTCGGTGATCGGGATGATGGCCTTGAACGCCTCCGGTCGCAGCGCGTCCTTCCAGCCGATGCCGGCGGTGGTGCTGTCGTAGGTGCTGAGCAGGAGCGAGAGCGCGTTGGTCGACGCGATGACCTGGTTGCTGGTCCGGTAGATCGGCGGGTTCGAGTTGCGCAGCGGCTTGGTCGTGTCGGTGCAGAGCGTCGCCGCGCCACCGAGCGGCGGCGGCGTGCACATGTCGAACGTGCCCGTGCCCACCTTGGCGATCATCACCACGCGGTAGTCGAGGCCGGTCGCCTTCAGGTAGTCCGACAGCTTGTTGATGTTCGCCTTCACGTTGGCGATGTCGTCCGACATGCTGCCGGACTGGTCGATCACCAGGATCACGTCGACGGGCGCCTTGGTCGCGGTGACCTCGGTCGTCGCGCAGGTGGTGTCGCCGTCCACGTCGAAGACCGGGGCGTCGCTGATCGGACCGGTGTCGGTCGGCGTGTCGCCGAGGGTCGAGTCGACCCCGGTGTCGTCCCCGACCTCGAACGAGCTCCCGGTGTCGTCGCTGGTGCCGCCCGTGTCGTCGCCGGTGCCACCGGTGTCGTCGAGGTTGCCCCCGGTGGTCTCGCCACCCGAGCAGGCCGCGGTCAGGAGCCCGAGCGTGAGTGCGACAGAGGCGAGCCGTTTCGTCATTGTGCCCACGTTGCAAGATTCCATTCGTCTTGGCAACGTGGGCAAGGGTAGGAGCGCGACTCACCGCCGTTCGAGCCGATCGATCCGCAGCTTCTGTTGCCACTTGTCGAGGACGCTCTCCAGGGGGGCGTCGATCGCCGCGCCCTCGGCCGGCCCGACGAGCGCGACGAGCCGCTTCAGCACCGCCGCGCGGGCGGCGCCTTCGGTGCGCACCGCGAGGTCGAGCAGCGTGAAGTCGTCCTTGTTGCGCGCGAGCGCGAGGATGGGGGCGACGTCGGTCGCTCCGCCCTCGAACGTCGCGAGCGCAGCCCGCAGGGCCGGCGGCGCGTCGTCTTCGACAGGGGTCGCGATGCGTCCGCCTCCGAAGCCTGCCTGCGCGCCGCGGGGCACGATCACCTTGCGGGTGCCCCGCTCGAGCTGCACGAAGCCCGAGGTGACGGCGAGCGAGCCCGCGTGGGTCTTCGGGTCGACGGTGAGCACGTAGGCGCACCCGAGATCGACGACGCGGACTTCGGGCGTGTCGATGACGAACGTGAACGGCGGCGCCCTCACCTTGGCCGACAGCGTGCCCCGCGCGAGCTCGAGGTGCTGGTGGGTCTCGTCCATGGTGACGACGCGGAGCGCCGCGTCGGGCTCGAGCTCCAGGGTCCCGATGGCCATGGTCAGGCGCACCCGCGCCGTGCGCGTCTCGAGCCACGCGCTGGAGGGGAGCATCGCACCGGGGGTGGCGCCGCCCACCGTCGCGCCGGACCCCTCGAGGATGGCGAGCGCGGGACCGGCCTTGGCCGAGGCCACCTCGGACGGCAGCGCGGACGGCGTCGTCACCACCGGCCGCCGCTTCTCGAGGCCCACCGCGAGTGCGACGACGACCGCCGCCGCCGCGAACAACGCCACCGGCACCGCCCAGCGCGCGGGCCGACGCGCGGGCGGACGCGGCACGAACGAACCCTTCGGGTACCGCTGCTCCGCGAGCAGGGCCTCGAGGCGCTCCACCTCGGGGTCAGGGGTGCCCGAACGGTCGAAGAGGTAGTCGTCGTCCTTCACGAGGCCTCCGATCCAGCGAGGGAGAGTCGCTCGCGCAACAGCGCCATCCCACGGTGCAGGTTCACGCGCACCGACTCCGGGGTCAGCCCGACCTCCGCGGCGATCTCGGGCCCACTCATGCCCTGGACGAGCCGCAACACGAGGGTCTCGCGGTAGGCCTCGGGCAGCGCGCGGATCAACGTCAGCACCTGCTCCGCCTCGCTCCGGTCGGCGTGGTGCACCGCGAGGTCGTCGGGCAGCTCGTCGTGGCGCTTGCGGGTCCGCAGATGGTCGGTCGCGCGGTTGCGGGCGAGGGTCGCGAGCCAGGCCCCCACCGCGCGGGGCTCCCGGAGGCCGCGGATCCCCGTGAGCGCCGACACGAACACGTCTTGCATCAGGTCTCGTACCTCGCGTCGGTCGACCCGACTCAGCAGGACGCCGTGCACGAGGCCGGCGTAGCGCTCGAACAGCACGCCGAACGCCGCGCGATCGCCCGCGATGGCGTCGGCCACCAGGCGCTCGATCGACGGCTGCTCGTCCCCCATCTCCTCCGGAGTAGACGATCCGGTCTGCGTTTCGTGAACGACCGCAAGGTGTCTTTGTGGCCCCAGGTGGGAGTTGGCCGGGTCGCGGCCGTGTGACAGCCAGGAAGCGGGCAGATTCCTCCCATTTCGACTAGACTCCTCCCGCTTGGCCGCCGCTCCGCCCACCCCGCCCTCGCCGCCCGGCTCGCCGGACAGCAAGAGAGGCTCCTCAGGGCCACAGAGCCCTGCTCGACCCGCGTCCACCCAGATATCCATGGGTGCATCCAGCGGGGGGGCTTCGGGCCCTCAGGAACAAGAGGTCACCCGCGCCAGCGGCGCGCCGGGTCGAGAGAGCCGCGACCGCACCACCACCACCACCCTCGGCGACGCGAACGCGCCGCAGATGTTCGGACGCTACGCGCTCTACGGCGAGATCGCGCGGGGCGGGATGGCCACCGTGCACTTCGGTCGGCTGGTCGGGCCCGTGGGCTTCTCGCGCACGGTCGCCATCAAGCGCTTGCACCCGCAGTTCGCCGCCGACGAGGAGTTCGTCGGCATGTTCCTCGACGAGGCGCGCCTCGCGGCCCGCATCCAGCACCCCAACGTCGTCCAGACGGTGGACGTGGTGGCCGGCGAGGGCGAGCTGATGCTGGTGATGGAGTACGTGCAGGGCGAGTCGCTCTCGCGCATCCTCACCGCGCTCCGCCACGCCAACGAGCGCGTGCCGTACCGCATCGTCGGCGCGATCGTGAACGGCATCCTCGTCGGCTTGCACGCCGCGCACGAGGCCAAGAACGAGCGCGGCGAGCCGCTCGGGATCGTCCACCGCGACATGTCGCCGCAGAACGTGCTGGTCGGGTCCGACGGCGTGGTCCGCGTCTTCGACTTCGGCGTGGCCAAGGCGCACGGCCGGATCCAGGACACGCGAGAGGGCATCTTCAAGGGCAAGCTCGCCTACGCCTCGCCCGAGCAGCTCATGGGCCAGGATCTCGACCGCCGGCTCGACATCTACGCGGCCAGCGTCATCCTCTGGGAGATCGTCTGCGGCCGGCGCATGTTCAAGGCCGACAACGAGATGCAGCTGTTCCACATGGTGCGCGAGGGCCAGATCGACCCGCCCTCGCGCTATGTGCCCGACCTGCCGCAGGGCCTCGAGCCGATCATCCTGCGCGGCCTCGCCACCGACCCCAACTTCCGCTGGGCCTCGGCGCGCGAGATGGCCATCGCGCTCGAAGAGGTGCTCCCGCACGCGAGCGCTCGCGAGGTGGCCGAGTGGGTCAACCGCATCGCGTCGAACGCGCTCAAGAAGCGCGCCACCATCGTCGAGGAGATCGACCGCAGCGGGCCGATGACCGACAGCGGCGTGCGCGATCTGCTGCCCACGCTGGTGCGCGGCGCCACGAGCTCGCGCCCCGCGAACGGCCCCGTCTCCGACCGCAACTCGGTGCCCGGCACCCAGGTGTCGACCCTCCCCGCCGTGGCCGTCGATCGGTCCGCGCCGATCGACAACACGCAGGCCCAGGAGAAGCGGCGCGGTCGCGCGCTCGTCTTCGTCGCGCTCCTCGTGCTGATCTCGGTGTTCGGCGGGGTGCTCCTCGCGCTGACCAAGCCCTGGGAGACCAAGACCGACAAGATCGAGGCCAAGAAGGAAGACAAGAAGGAGGACAAGGCGAGCTCGAAGCAGGGCAAGAAGGCGACCGACGACGACGACAAGAAGGTCGTCGCCACGCCCCCTCCCGAACCGCCGAAGTCCGCCGAGCCGAGCACGCAGCCCAAGATCGACCCGCCCAAGCCGGGAGTCGTCCTCCCGCCGAAGCCGCTCGTGGCCCCACCGCCCGCCTCCAGCGCCGCGCCGAAGCCGAGCGTGTCGGCCGCCCCGCCCGTCAACAACTGCAATCCGCCCTTCACCATCGACGCGGATGGCATCCGCCACCCCAAGCCGGAGTGCATGTGAACACCTCTCTTCGCTCGTCGCGCCCGCTCCTTCGTCCGCTGGGTCGTCCGCTGGGTCGCCCGCTGGCGGCGCTCCTCGTCGCGAGCCTGCTGACCCCGTCCGTGGTCGTCGCCCCGAAGGTCGCGTCCGCGGCCGACAAGCAGGCGTGCATCGCCGGCTACGAGGCCACCCAGAAGCTCAAGAAGGACGGCAAGCTCTCCGAGGCGCGCAAGCAGGCGCTGGTCTGCGCGCAAGACGGCTGCCCGAGCGCGCTGCGCGACGAGTGCGCGGGGTGGGCGGTCGAGCTCGAGAAGGCGATGCCCTCCATCGTCATCGTGGTCACCGACGCCGACGGCAAGGACGTCACCGACGCCACGATCTACCTCGACGGCGTGAAGGTCACCATCGACGGCAAGGCCTTCCCGGTGGACCCGGGCACGCACAAGGTCCGCGTCGAGCGCGAGGGCGTGGCCACGCTCGAGCAAGACGTGGTCGCGCACGAGGGCGCCAAGGGCAAGGTCGTCACCCTCAAGTTCGCCAAGGGCGACAAGAAGGCCGACCCGGTCAAGCCCGACCCCGACCCCACGCCGCCCAAGGTCGAAGACCACCCGACCCCGGTCGCCACCTGGGTGTTGCTGGGCGTCGGCGTGGCGGGCCTGGCGGGCTTCGGCGTGTTCGCGCTCTCCGGCTCGTCCAAGAAGCAAGCGCTCGACGACTCCAACTGCAAGCCCGCCTGCGCACAGGCCGACGTCGACGCGGCGAAGCAGAGCTTCCTCCTGGCCGACGTCTCGCTGGGCGTGGGGCTCGTGTCGATCGGCGTGGCCATCGCGCTCTACGCCACGCGCGGCCCTTCGGAGAAGGCGGCCGAGCCCAAGGCGGGCGCGTGGAAGCTCGACGTCGGCGCGACCCCCAAGGGTGGCGTGGCCGCGTTCACGATCGCGTTCTAGGCGCCGAAGGCCTGGGCGGCCGCGTCGAGCGTGACGAACGCGTAGCCGGCCG
Organism: uncultured Polyangiales bacterium; assembly: GCA_964624885.1. GTDB lineage: Bacteria > Myxococcota_A > Polyangia > Polyangiales > JADJMO01 > JADJMO01. The sequence continues at coordinate 23,659 of CAZUZY010000056.1, forward strand.
CCTGGAGGTCCTCGACGATCGCGCGGAGCACGGCGCGCTTGGTCGCCACCGGTACGGCGAGATCGCGCTGGGTCGGGGCGAGGTCGTCGAGCCCGTCCTGCGCGTCGAGCACGTCGATCCCGTGGAGCTCGAGGTTCACCAGCGGCTCGCCGCGCACCATCCGCGTGAGCACGCGCGCGCCGGCCACGCCGGCCAGCATCAGCGAAGTGCCGATGTACGGCAGCCGCAGGCCGCGGGTGACCTGGATCGGGAGCTCGAGCAGTCCGTCTCCCCGCCGGTGATACGGCGTGCCGACGTGGTACGGCCGCGTCGGCGCGGTGAGCACCCAGGGGGTGTCGACGACCGAGCGACTCGGACGACCCCGCAACCGGTAGCCGGCGATCGCCGCGTCCTTGACCGCCATGTACATCGGACACGGGAACACCGAGCTGTCCCAGCGGTATCCGAGCAGCGGCAAGAGCGAGAACACCTCGTCGGTGATCGTGTACCCCGGCGCGCGGAACCCGCGCGGTCGCTGTCCCGTGGCGCGCTCGATGGCGACCGTGCCCTCGTCGATCTCGCGCGCGATCGTCTGGCGGTCGCGGCGGGTGAGGTCGTAGAGGTGCGACTGCGTGTGGTTGCCGACCGAGTGGCCCTCGCCGACGGCGGCGCGGAGGGCGCTCGCCGAGCTCGGGCGCGCGAGGTCTTCGCCCACCGCGAACAGGGTCAGCGGGACGCGGAGCTCTGCCGCGAGCTCGCGCAGCCGGGGCACGGCGACGTCGTAGACCTTGGAGGCCGACTCGGCGGGGGCGACGCGTCCGTGGATGGCGTAGTAGTTCGGGATCTCGTCCAGATCGACGCTGATCGCAGCGAGCATGCTGTGGTGTCGGTAGCACGTGCGGCCCGGGCTTGCCGAAGTCGGCAGGGCGATCGACCATGCGCGCATGGACAAGATCGCGGTCATCGGGTCGGGGCAGGTCGGGCAGGTGCTGGCGGACGGGTTCCTGAAGCACGGCCACGAGGTGATGCGAGGCACGCGCGAGCCGAGCAAGCTCGCCGAGTGGAAGAGCGGCGCGGGCGACAAGGCCTCGGTCGGCACGTTCGCCGAGGCGGCGCGGTTCGGGGCCGTGATCGTGCTCGCCGTGAAGGGCACCGCCGCCGAGGAGGCCGTCGTGCTGTGCGAGGGTGGGCTCGACGGCAAGCTCGTGCTCGACGCGACCAACCCGATCGCCAACGCGCCGCCGGTGAACGGCGTGATCCAGTTCTTCACCGGGCCCAACGAGTCGCTCATGGAGCGGCTGCAGAAGCGCGCGCCCGCCGCCCGGTTCGTCAAGGCGTTCTCCTGCGTCGGCAACGCGCTGATGGTGGACCCGGAGCTCGAGGCCAAGCCGAGCATGTTTGTCTGCGGCAACGACGCGGGCGCCAAGGAACAGGCGCGTGCTCTCTTGGCCTCCTTCGGCTGGGAGATGGAGGACTGCGGCGCGGTGGAGGCGGCGCGCGCGATCGAGCCGCTCTGCATGCTGTGGTGCATCCCGGGCTTCCTGCGCAACGACTGGCGCCACGCGTACCGCGTGCTGCGCTGAGCGAAACGAAGTGGAGCGAAGCATCGGCCGCCTCCATGGGCGGCCGAAGAATGTTCTGTAGTCGCTCCCTAGCGACGGCGCAGGAACGAGGGGGCCCACCAGTTCGCGTCGCCGAACAGGCGCATGGTGGCGGGCACCACGAGCGTCCGCACGAGGGTCGCATCGAGGGCGACCGCGAGGGCCATGCCGAGGCCGATGGCCTGGATGAGCACCACCCGGGCCATCGCGAAGGCCGCGAACACCACCACCATGATCACCGCGGCGCTCGTGATGAGCGGCGCGCTCTTGGCGAGGCCCTCCGCCACGGCGCGGCGGTTGTCGGCGGAGTGGTCCCACTCCTCCTGCATCCGCGTGAGGAGCAGCACCTCGTAGTCCATGGAGAGGCCGAACACGAGACAGAACAGGAGCACCGGGAGCACCGGCTCGATCGGCCCCGGCGTGAAGCGCAGCACCGACGACAGGTGGCCACGCTGGAACACCCACACGAGCGCCCCGAACGACGCGGTGATCGAGAGCACGTTCATCACCACCGCCTTGAGCGGCAGCAGCACCGAGCGCAGCGCGAAGAGCAGCACGACGAAGGTCATGCCCATGACGAACCCCACCGTGCGCGGGGTGCGCTGCTTCACGAACTCGAAGAGGTCTAGGTCCACCGCGGTGCGACCGGTGATCACGAGCCGACCGTCGCCGACGACCGGGCTCGCGCGGAGGCCCTTCACCAGCGCGCGCGTCTCCTCGGAGGTGGGCGGGTGCGCGCTGCGCACGGTGACGAGCGCGGTCGTCGGGCCGACCATGGCGCCGATCATGCCGGCGAGCTCGGGCGGCAGCGCGGCCCGGGGGGCGGCGAGGAGCTGCGCCTCGACCTCCTTGGGGAGACGTGGATCGAAGGCCACCGGCGCGTCGACGCGGAGCACACCGGGGCGCGCACGGAGGGTGGTGACGAGGTCGTGCAGCGCGCCGATGCGCGAGGCCTCGAGGGGGTTGCCGGGGAACTGCACGAGCACCACGATCGGGCTCGGATCCTGCCCCGGGAAGCCCTTCGCGAGCTCGTCGTAGCCCTGCCGGGCCTCGGCGGTGGTGGGCAACACGGTGACGTCGGAGTTGGCGGTGCGGATGCCGAAGAACGGCAGGCCGGCGGCCACCAGCAGCGCGAGCGTGGGCAGCAGCACGAGCACCGGGTGCTCCATGACGCGCGCGGCCACCCGGCGGTAGAACGGCGACTCCGAGGAGACCTTCACCAGCGGGATCCGCAGCCGGTCGACGCGGGGGCCGAGCACGCCGAGCAGGGCCGGGAGCGAGGTGAGGGCGAACAGCACCGAGAGCGCGACCACGATGGCGGCGGCGATGCCGATCACGTCCAGGAACATGCCGCGGTAGAAGAGGAGCCCGGCGAGGCCGATGGTGACGGCGAGCCCCGCGAAGGCCACGGCGCGGCCCGAGGTGGCGACGGCCTCGACCACCGCGTCCTCGGTGCTCGCGCCACGGGCGAGCTCCTCGCGGAAGCGGCTCACGATGAACAGCGAGTAGTCGATGGCCACGCCGAGCCCGATGAGGGTCACCACGTTCATCGCGTACGGCGAGACCGGGGTGACGCGTGAGAGCGTGAACAGCGCCGCGACCCCGCCGAGCACCGCGAAGAGCCCGATGCCCACCGGCAGCAGGGTGGCGACCACGCTGCCGAACACCGCGAGCAGCACGAACGCGGTGAGCGGGACGCTGACGAGCTCGGCCTTCACGAGGTCTTGCTCGAGCACCCGGTCGAAGTCCTCTTGCTCGGCGAGCGGGCCCGTCGCCAGCACGGAGAGCACCCGTGGCTTCACCTTGGCACGCAGCGCCGCGTAGGTGGGCCCGGCCTTCTGCAGGTCGTCCTTCAGCCACACCTCGACGATGGCGCCGTGTCCGTCGGTCGACATCCGGGCCGCGGCGAGGGGAGGGGGCAGCGCGCGCGGCGGGATCACCGCGGCGACGCGCGGGTCCTTGGCGAGCTCGGCGATCGCGCCGAGCAGGTCGGCCTGGAACTCGGCGTCGGTCGCGAGGAGGGTCTTGCTCTGGAAGACGAGCTGGAACGAGCTCTTGCCCGGGCGAGGGAGCTCGCGCTCGAGCAAGGACAGCGCGCGCACGGACTCGACGTCGGCGGTGATGACGGCGGAGAGGGTGCCGCCCCGCGCGACGAGCAGGCCGCTGACGGCGAGGAGGAGGACGCTCGTCACGAGGACGGCGATACGCCTCCGGAACACGAACCGACCCCAGGCGGCGAAGACCGACACGGCCGAACGATACCGGTGGCCCGAACCGTTTGCATTCTGTGATACGCCCGGTGGATGGCCAAGCTCTCCAAGGACGTGTTCCTCGCCCTCGCCGCCATCGGCTGGGCCGATGGTCAGCTCGACGCCGACGAGGCGGCGGGCATCCTGCGCGCCGCGACCGAGGAGGGCCTCGACGCCGCCGGACTCGCCGAGGTGAAGGCCGCCACCGAGACCAAGCGCGAGCTCACCACCATCGACCGCAAGGCGCTGTCGGCGGTCGAGCGCACGTTCGTCTACGCGACCGCGATCTGGCTCGCGCGCATGGACGGCTTCGTCGACCCGGGCGAGCGTGAGGCGCTGCACAAGCTCGCCCACCTCCTCCACATCCCCGATCGGGTGCGCACCGAGGCGAGCGCCGCGGCCCTCGAGGTCGCGCAGAGCACGGGCGACAAGCCCGACAAGTACGACCTCGGCAAGCTCCGCGAGCGGGTGGCCGATCGCCTCGACGCGCTCGCCAAGCACCTCGCCGAGGAGTAGAAACGCGGGCCATGACGCCCGCCCTGGTCCAGAGGTCCGTCTTCGTCGTCGACGCCGTCCGCACCCCTATCGGCCGCTACCGAGGGAGCCTCGCCGAGGTGCGCCCCGACGACCTCGCGGCCCACGTGCTCCGGGCGGTGCTCGACCGCAACGCCGCCCTCGCGCCCGAGGTCACCGAGGTGGTGTTCGGCGCGACCAACCAGGGAGGCGAGGACAACCGCAACGTCGCGCGCATGGCCGCGCTGCTCGCCGGCCTCCCCTACGAGGTGCCCGGCGTCACGGTGAACCGTCTGTGCGGGAGCGGGCTCGAGGCGGTCAACCGCGCGGCGATGGCCATCGCGGTGGGCGACGCCGAGGTGGTGGTCGCGGGGGGTGTCGAGTCGATGACCCGCGCGCCGTTCTCGATGCCGAAGGCGACCGAGGCCTTCGACCGCACGCCGCCGCCCGTCTACGACACCACCATCGGGTGGCGCTACCCGAACCCGCGCATGCAGGCGCGCTTCCCGCTCGACTCCATGGGCGAGACGGCGGAGAACGTGGCCACCAAGTGGGGCATCACCCGCGAGGAACAGGACGCCTTCGCGATCGAGTCGCAGCGCCGCGCCGTCGCCGCGTGGAAGGCCGGCGACTTCGCCGCCGAGGTGGTGCCGGTCACGCTGTCACCCAAGAAGAAGGGCGAGCCCGCGCCGGTGTTCGACAAGGACGAGTGCCCGCGCGACGACACCACGCTCGAGAAGCTCGCCAAGCTCCCCACCGTGTTCAAGAAGGGGGGCACCGTCACGGCGGGCAACAGCTCGCCGATCAACGACGGCAGCGCGGCGGTGCTGCTCGCGAGCGAAGAGGCGGTGCGCCGTCACGGGCTGTCGCCGCTCGCCCGGGTCGTGTCGTTCGCGGTCGCCGGCGTCGAGCCCAACTTCATGGGCGAGGGGCCCATCCCCGCGACCAAGAAGGCCCTCGCCCGCGCGGGGTGGTCCGTCGCGGACCTCGACCTCGTCGAGCTCAACGAGGCGTTCGCGGCGCAGTCGTTGGCGTGTCTGCGGGGCCTCGAGCTCGATCCGGGCAAGGTCAACGTGCAGGGCGGTGCGATCGCGCTCGGCCACCCGATCGGCTCCTCGGGCGCGCGCATCCTCGGCACGCTCGCCCACGCCATGAAGCGTCGCGGCGCCCGGCGAGGGCTCGCCGCCCTCTGCATCGGGGTCGGGCAGGGCATCGCCACGCTGCTCGAAGCGCCGTGATGACGGGGCTCGCGCGCGAGCGAGAGGTCGCGATCGCGGCCGCCGAGCGGGCGGCCCGCGCGATCATGGAGATCTACGAGGCGGGCTTCTCCGTGGATTACAAAGACGAAGCCCAGGACGACCCGGTCACCCACGCCGATCGGATCGGCAACGCGATCCTCGTCGAGGCTTTGCACGCCGCCTTCCCGGACGACGTCGTCGTGGCCGAGGAATCGGCGGTGCCCCCCGACTTCGGGCGCTCCGAGCGCTGCTGGTTCGTCGATCCGCTCGACGGCACCAAGGAGTTCGTCGCGCGCAACGGCGAGTTCTGCGTGATGGTGGGCCTCGCCATCGCGGGCCGCGCTGCGCTCGGCGTGGTGGTCGCGCCCGCGCAGGCCGGGGGCTACGTGCTCGTCGGCGAGCCCGGCGTCGTCTCCGAGCGCAGGGACGCGCAGGGGAGCTCCCGCGTCGCCGTGTCCACGACGGCCGCGCCCGCTGCGGCGCGCCTGCTCGTGAGTCGCTCGCGGACACCGCCCCGCATCGACGAGCTCGTGACCAGGCTCGGCGTGACGAACGCCCGACCGTGCGGCAGCGTCGGCGTGAAGATCGCCGAGCTGGCCCTCGACCACGCCGACGTCTATGTCCACGTGCCGGCGGGCCCGGGCAAGGGCGGCCCCAAGCTCTGGGACCTCTGCGCGCCCGAGGCCATCCTGGTGGCCGCCGGTGGACGTTTCACCGACATCCACGGAGCATCGATCCAGTATCAGTCCGGTCAAGTCGCCCACGATCTGGGGATCGTCGCGACCAATGGTCTCCTCCATCCGGCGGTGCTCGACGCGCTCGCCGACCTCTGAGAGGATGGCCGCCGTGACGACCTGGGACGGGAGGAGGCGACGCGTGCTGGTGGCGCTCCGCGCGGCCAGTCGCAATGGCGGTTCGACGACCGCGCACGCGCTCGCCGAGGAGCTCGGGATCTCCGTGCGGACGATCTACCGAGACCTCGACGTGCTGCGCACCGAGGGCGTCTCGATCGCCGGGCGCACGGGCGTGGGCCTGCGCCTCGAGGAGGCTCTCGAGGTCGAGGCCCGGGTGCGCGCCAGCGCGGCCGGCATCCGCGCGGTCGCCGAGGAGCCGGCGGTGCTGCTCGACCAGAGCGGCAAGGCCCAGGTGCTCCGCGCCGCCACCAAGGAGGCGCTGCTGCAGGCCGTGCTGCGCGCCCTCGGGGAGATCGAGATCGTCTCCCCCGACAAGCTGCGGCGCGAGCTGCGCGAGCTCGCGCGCGACATCGCCCGCCAGCACAAGGACTGAGTTCCGGGCGGCCTCGACGGGCGGCCTCGACGGACGAGGGCCGGTGGGGCAAGCTCCCGTGTTCGCCCCTCGGGGCGTCGAGGGAGACATGCGGAAGAACCAAGGGGCGGTCGCGATCCTTTGTGCGTTCGGGCTGGTCGCCGGCTGCGCCGGTGGCGGGACGGACATCATCGATCCGGGGTATCTCGACGCGCGCGGTGAGGTCGAGGACGGCAGCCTCGGCGACGGGGCCGACGACGGCGCCGACGCGGGCGACGCCTCCTCCGACAGCAAGGGCGACGCCACGGCCGGCGACGGGGGTGACGCGAGCGGGGACGGCGCGAGCAGCGACGGCCCGAGCGG
>CAZUZY010000057.1:0-30862 GCA_964624885.1 uncultured Polyangiales bacterium
GCGAGCCGAGCGTGCCCCGTGGCGTCGGCCCGCGGGCGCATCATGGCGAGGGCCGTCACGAGCATCACCGACGCGAACACGAGGAGCAGCGTCGCCCCCGAGAACAGGCTCGCAAGCCGCCCCCCGGCGAACGCGCCGGCCATCGCCGCCGCGCCGAAGACCGCGCCCGCCACGGCTTGCACGTTGCCCGCGCGCGCGTGGCTCACCGCGCCGACCAGGCTCGTCGTGCCGACGAGGAGCAGCGAGCTCGCGATGGCCGCCTTCGGCTCGACGTGCAGCAGGTAGACGAGCAAGGGCAGCGTGAGGATCGACCCGCCGCCGCCGAGCAGCCCGACGGTGACGCCGATGGCGACCGAGAGCAGCGCGGCGAGGACGAGCACCGGGTCTCGATAGCAGGTTCACTTCACGCGCGTCGACGCGTCTCGCAGGTAGCTCGCGTCCACCGCGCCAAGACCGGTGGGCACCTCGCTCGCGACGGGGACGGGCTTGCCGGTGAGGCCCAGGTAGAACGTACACGCCGCGAGGTAGGTGCCGGCGAGCGTCGGGTGGCTCTTGTCGTCGACGTGGAGCGCGAGCGCGGGCTTCTCGGCGCGCACCAGGCGAAAGGCCTCGCCGACCTTGATCGAGAGCGACGTCGGGTGCACCTTCGCCGCCGCGAGGTAGCCCGCAGTGAGGCCGTCCTGCATGCCCTCGGGCGTGGCGCCCGACCAGGACTCGGCGAAGCTCGCGTCGCCGGGCGCGCGGGCCCAGGTGAAGAACCACGTCGGCCGCGCCGCCGCCGCGGAGGCGCGCTCGCCGAACCGCTTGGCGAAGTCCTGGAACACGGCCGGCTGGAACAGCGGCTCGAGGCTCTGGCCCTGCAGCACCACGTGGGTCCAGGTCTTCTCGTCGATGCGCTTCGGCGCCGTGCCCGTCTCCCAGTGGTTCTGCAGCGTCGCGCCGCCGACGAGCACCTCGGCGGTCTCGATGGTGGGGGGCGTGCCCGCGGTCGCAGCGAGGCGCCGGAGCATCGCCGGCAGGTCGTTGGTGTACGTGTAGCTGTTGCCGACGAACAGCACCCGCAGGCCCGGCGGGGTGGCGTCGGTCGCGTCGGCGCCAAGCGACCCCGTGTCGAGCGACCCAGTGTCGACGAGGGTGCTCGTGTCGGCGCCACCACCATCGTCCGGGGCGACGGGCGCGTGCTCGGCACCGCCCCCGCAGGCCACGAGCACGAGCGTCCCGAACACGTGGAGCCTCATGCTCGAAGGGTACCGAGTCTCGGCGGGGCCGGCCCGTTCGGTCGACCGAACGAGGTGTCATGTGCCCGAACTTGCTCGCTTTTCCTGTGCGCCTCCCGGACGTGCGCAGCCCGTGCGAGCGTTGTCCTGGTCATGCGCGCGTTGCTCCTGCTCGTCGCCACCGTCGGCTGCACGCCGCAGCTCGAGCCGAAGGCGGCGCCAGCCACGACGACCGCTCCCGAAGGACGCCTCGGCTCCTCCAAGCACACCGTCGTCCGCAAGCTCGGCACCGAACCGGTCGCCAACGTCCAGTTCGTGAGCTTCACCGTGCCGAAGGCGCCGGAGGCCGCGCAGAACCTCTCCGATCGCCTCCGCCACGAAGCCACCAAGGAAGCCGACCAGTTCCTCAAGGACTTTCGCGAGGCCGCGCGAGACGGTGACTTCGGGGTCGCGCCGTGGTCGCTCGACGTGACGGTGGACGTCCCCTACCTGTCCGCCGATCTGCTCGTCCTGCGCCGCGACGTCAGCATCTACACCGGCGGCGCCCACCCGAACCACCACACCGAGGCGTTCACCTGGGAGCTGCGCGGCGAGTTCGTGCTGCTGCGGCTCGAGGACGCGTTCCAGCCCGGTGCGGCGAAGCGCCTCGACCCCCTGGTGGTCGCTGCGTTGAAGCGACAGGAGGCCGGCTGGGTGCTCGACGGCTCGCTCACCTCGGTCGCCGACCTCCTGCACACCTGGTACCCGCGGACGGACGGCCTGTACTTCGTCTTCGACCCCTACGAAGCGGGGCCGTACGTCGAGGGAGCGCACGAGGTCGTCCTCTCGTGGAAGGCTGTGGGCCCCGAGCTCGGGGGCCCGCTCGCGCGGTTCCGCCCAGGCTGATTTCCGCAGGCTTCTCGCCCGGACGCCGACCGCGACCTATGCTGCGCCACGACAAGATGCGTCCTTCTCTTCTCCTTCCCGCCCTCCTCGTCGTCGGCCTCTGCACCGTGGTCCCCGGCTGCCCCGCGCCCGAGCCCGTCGCGCCCAAGAAGACGGCCGAGAAGCCGCTCAGCGACGAGGACGCGCACGACGCGATGGAGAAGGCCGCCGAGGCCAAGAACATCGACGACCTGATCGCGGTCTACAACAAGTACCGCAAGCTCCCGTCGGGCAAGGAGGCGCTGCGCCGCGCGGCCCGCCTCATGATGATCGAGGTGAAGGGGCTCGCCGAGAAGTGCGAGGAGTCCGCCGCCCGCGGCTCGCTCTCGCGCCTCGCGCCGTTCACCACGGAGGACGCCGAGATCAACGAGGCCTACGACGACATGGCCAAGCAGATCTCCACCGAGCACGGGCGCTGCCAGCTCGTGAAGCTCGACGCGGCCATCAAGAAGGCCGAGAAGGACGGCGACTGGCCGGTGGTGTTCGAGCAGATCCGCAAGGGCACCGACATCGAGGGCGCCACGCTCAAGCAGCGGCGGCTCGCCGCGATCGTCAAGTGGAAGACCTGGCTCGACGACACCATCCGCCCGCTGTGCACGAAGAAAGGCACGACCCTCGACGACACCACCGCCGAGCGCCTCGCCGACGCGGTCGACGAGAACAAGATGCCCCCCGAGCTCTCCGAGGATCTCGCCAAGTGGGGCCCGATCGGTCGCACCGCCAAGCTGATCTTCCACGACATGAAGGACGGCGAGATCTTCGACCCGCCGCGCGCGATCACCATCTTCACCTCGGCCACCTCGCGCACGCTCGCGACGCCCAAGGTCACCGACGGCCCCTCCCTCGCGATCGGCGCCAAGCTCAGCGCGCTCGGCCGCGGCGCCCTCGACGGCAAGGTGCTCTACGTGGTCGGCGGCGAGAGCAAGGATGTGGTCCTGCGCCTCGGCACCGCCAAGCTCCTCGTCCAGGAAGAGGACACCAAGCCGAAGAAGAAGTGAGCGAACAGAGTGAACGGCGGCCGCCTCCGCGGGCGGCCGCAACAGCGAGCGAACGCCGGGATCAGCCCAGCAGGCGGTCGATGGCCTCGGCGACGCCGCCGCCCTGGCCGGCGGGCGCGGTGAGCTGATCGGTCGCGACGCTGGCGACCTCCGGCGGCGCGCCGCCCATCGCGAACGAGCGGCCGACCCAGCGGAACATCGAGAGGTCGTTCACCCAGTCGCCGACCGCCGCGGTGTCCTCGCGCGCGACGCCGAGCCGCTCCGCCACCCGCGCCAGCGCCGCGCCCTTGCTGGTGTGCTTCTGCAGCGAGCGCAGCATCGACGCGCCGCCGAAGTCGAAGCGATCGTGCTCGAGCGCGCCGTGGTGCTCGTGCAGGTGTGCACGCGCGCTCGCCGTGGCCTCGTGCGAGCCGAGGCCGAGCGTCATCGCGACCTCCTCCTCGCCACGCCACGCGTCGGTGGCCTCGACGTCCGCGTGCCAGTGCACGTCCTCGGTCCAGATCCGCACCGCGTCGTGGTGGTGACGCCCGCGGGCGTCGCCGTGGATGGCGCCGTGCACGAACACGAACGGCACGAGCCCGTGGCGCAGGAGCTGCTGCACGATGGCGTCGGTCGAGGCCGGCGACACCGCGCGACGCTCGAGCGGCACGCCGGTGCGCGGGTCGGCGATGGTGGCGCCGTCGCCGCAGACCATCGGGTCGTCGAGCTCGAGGAGCCGGGCCGTCGGCAGCGTGCCCGTGGTGAGGCGCCCGGTCGCGAGCGTGACGTGGAAGCCGGCCTTGCGCGCGCGGGCGATCGCCGCGACGTCGCGCGCGTGCACGCCCCCGCTACGGAGGAGCAGCGTGCCGTCGAGATCGAGGGCGAGGAGCCGACGCTTCATGGGGGGCCTCGGGGTAGCCGGCCCCGCGGGGGTCGGGAAGAGGCCCACGGCACAAGGCGACACAAGGCAGGTCGCGGCGCCCTGGTTCGACCCGTGTTTCCGCCCCGAATCGCGGTTGGCACGAACGTTGGAGAGGCTGCGTCCTCCATGCCTCCCCGCAAGCCGGTCCGTTCTCCCTTCGTCGTCACGGCCGCGCTCGCGGTGCTCGGTGCAGGGTGCGGCTCGCGCATCGAGAGCACCCCGAGCGACGGCGGGGTCGACGGCCCGGGATCGGGGTGCCCCGAGAGCCTCCCGGAGCGTGGCAGCGCATGCGTCGGCACGACGACCTGCTCGTACAACCCTTGCCACACGCAGGTCGCCACCTGCACCGACGGGCGGTGGGCGCTCATGGAGGGCTCCTGCAACCCGCCGCCCCCGAGCTGCCCGGCCGCGGCGCCCGCCGTCGGGGACCCATGCGGCCCCCCGAACGTCGGCTTCGGCGGTTGCGGCTGGGCCGACCCGTGCGACCCCACCTCGGCGATCTCCCTCTACTGCGACGGCACGCGCTGGCGCGCGAGCGGCACCCCACTCCCCTCCGCGAAGTGCCCGGCCACACTCCCTCCCGACGGCAGCAGCTGCGCCGCGTGCGTCGGCCGCTGGCCGGACCGCTGCGAGTACGCCGACGGCCTCTGCGGCAGCCTCCCGATGACGACGCTCTCCTCCTGCGATCCGACCACCAAGGTCTGGCGCAACAGCGTGACCACCTGCAACCCGCCGCCACCGATCGACGCCGGGCCGCCCGCCGAGGCTGGCCCGTCGAGTGACGCCGGGCCCCCTTGACACGCGTTCGTCATGACGAATACTTGTCTATTATGACGAACAACAGCCCGAGGGTCGCCTTCGTCGGGGGCATGGACCGCAACGAGCGTGCTCTCCTGGATGCCGGTCGCGAGGAGGGCGTCGCGGTCGAGGTGCACGTCGGCGACGTGCGCGGCCGGGGCGCCGAGGCGCTCGCCGGCATCATCCGCCGCGCGGACCTGGTCGTGCTCGTCACCGGGGTGAACAGCCACGGCGGCGCCCAGATCGCGAAGAAGCTCGCCCGCGCGGCCAACGTGCCCATGATCATCGCCCAGAGCTGCGGCGTCGCCGTGGCGCGCCAGATCCTGCGCGACGTCGCGCGCGGCGAGGGCGCCCTCGCCGGCCGCAAGCTCGCCCGCGTGGCCTGACTTCGTTTTCGCGGAATCTTTCAGCGCACGAGCAGGGCGATGCCCGCCATCGCCAGCAGCACCCCGGCCGCCGAGCGACCCGTCATGCGCTCGCCACCGAAGAAGTGCGCGAGCGGCAGCGCGAACACCGGGCTCGTCGCGAGCAGCGTCGAGGCCACCCCCGTGGAGCTCGCGTGGGCGAGGGCCAGCTGCGAGAGCCAGATGCCGCCGTAGGACCCGATCATGGCGGTGAGCGAGACCCAGAGCCACGCGCGGTCCTTGGCGAGCGCGCCGTGCCAGCCGCGCGCGTGCCCTGTCGCCCACGCCACGGCCCAGAGGCCGATCGCACCCACGGCGATCCGGCCGACCGCCGCCGCCAGCGGGTCGAAGCCACCTTGCATGGCCTTGCGCGAGAGGACCGAGCCGCTCGCCTGGCCGAGCGCCGCCACCATGCCGAGCGCGAGCCCCCTCGCCGTGACGGGCGGCCCGCCCACCGCGCGCCGCGCGACGACGAGCACGATCCCGAACAGCGTGAGGCCGATGCCGAGCACCGCGCGCAGCGCGAGCCGTTCCCCGAGCCAGACCCACCCGATGAGCGCGGCGAACACCGGCGCCGACGACAGGAGCAGGATCGCGCGCGGCACGCCGAGCGAGACGATCGCCCCGAAGTAGGCGGTGTCGCCGATCGTGAGTCCGGCGAGGCCACTCAGCGCCAGCAGCACGAGCGCCGAGCCCGCGACGCCCGGGGGCACGAACGGGTGGCGCGAGATCACGAGGTGGGTGAGCGCGAGCATCGCGCCGGCCGCGACGAGCTTGCCGAGGTTCATGGCCCCGGGCGGGACCGTGCGGCCGATGCGGCCGAACAGCAGCGAGCCGATGGCCCAGGTCAGCGCCGCGGCGAGCGCGGCGAGCTCACCCGCGCCCATCGGGCGAGTCGATCACCACGACGAGCGGACCATGGTCGCTGTTGCCGTGATCCTTGTGCACCTCGGCGGAGGTGGCGCGGTCGGCGAGGGCCGTCGACGCGAGCACGTAGTCGATGCGCCAGCCGAAGTTGCGCTCGCGGAACTGCCGCCACGGCGCCCACCAGCTGAACCAGCGCTCGTCGTCGGGGTGGAACTTGCGCCCGACGTCGACCAGCCGGTCTCCCAGCAGCTCGGCGAACAGCGCGCGCTCCTCGGGCCGCTGGCCGATGGCGTTGGCCTTGCGCTGGGTCGGGTGCACGTCCTTCTCCTCGCGGGCGACGTTGAGGTCGCCGAGGATGACCAGCGGCCCCTCGACGGCCTGCGACCAGTCGACGAGGGCGCGCAGGAACACCATCTTGGCGTCGAAGTCCTTGCCGCCGTTGGGCACGTAGAGCGACGCGTAGGTCACGCCGCCCGCCACGCCGACCACCGCGCGGTACTCGGCGTCGAACGGGGGGTGCGAGAACCTCGGCGCCTCCTCGAACGTGGCCTTGCGGAAGTGCAGCGACACGCCGCTGTAGCCCTTGGGCCCGCCGTGCCAGACCGACCAGTAGTCGGCGAGGGTGGTGAGCGGATCGGGGATCTGCTCGGGCGTGGCCTTGAGCTCCTGCAGGCAGAGCACGTCGGGCTGCTCCTTCGCCGCGAGGTCGAGCACTTGCGCATGGCGCGCCCGGATGCCGTTCACGTTCCAGGTGACGAGCTTCACGGCTCCCCCGTAGCAACGAGCCGCGAGCGCCGCACTGCGTCGGCGAATGGACCGGCAAACCGCCTGGAATTTGCGAGCGAACGCGGAGGTTGCCTGCTAGCTTGCCGGTTCATGCGCTCGTCCTTCGCCTGCCTCGCCCTGGCCGCCCTCACCACCGCTCTGTCGCCGCTCGTGTTCGCCGTCGGTTGCTCGTCGAGCAACAGCGACGCGCCGGCCACCGACGCCGGCGGGGAGACCCTCCCCCCGATCGTGCCGGTCCGCTGGACCGCCGACTGCGACCCGCTCGTGCCCTACGTGTGCGGGTTCCCGTTCCCCACGAGCTTCTACCTGAAGGACGACGCGACCACGCCCACCAAGAAGCGGGTGAACTTCAAGGCCGGCATGCTGCCCCTCCACAGCGGCAAGGAGACCGACCCGAGCACCTGGAACGTGCTCGACGGCTTCTCGCCCACGGGCAACCTGATGACGGTCCTGCCCTACGCCACCGTCACGGGGCTCCCGGGGCACGAGTCGCTGGACGCCTCGCTCACCAAGGACTCCCCCACCGTGCTCATGGAGGCCGAGACCGGCGCGCTCGTGCCGCACTGGGCCGAGATCGACCACGCCGTCGACAACGCGCTGCCGCGCTTCCGCGACCCGCAGCCGCAGCGCACGTTCTACCTGCGTCCCGCGGTGCGCCTGAAGGACAACACCCGGTACATCGTGGCGATCCGCAAGGTGATCGACGAGGCCGGCCAGGTCATCGAGCCCTCGCCCGAGTTCAAGAACCTCCGCGACGGCACGACCAGCAAGGAGAGCAGCATCGAGGCGCGTCGCGCCCTCTACACCGACATCTTCGCGAAGCTGCAGAAGGCGGGCATCGCCAAGGACAACCTGCAGATCTCGTGGGACTTCCACACGGCGAGCCGCGAGGGCATCACCGGCGCCGTCGTCAAGATGCGCGACGACGCGCTCAAGGCCGTGGGCACCGACGGCCCCGACTACGAGATCGTCAAGGTCGAGGAGAACCCGAACAAGTGGATCGCCAAGCGCATGCTCGTGCGCATGAAGAACGTCCCGCTGTTCATGGACAAGATGGCCACGCGCGGGCGCCTCCAGTACGGCCCCGACGGCCTGCCCAAGCAGAACGGCACCGGCGAGTACGACGTGCTCGTCCACATCCCGAACGCTGCCAAGACCAAGGCGCTCCCGCTGCTCCAGAACGGGCACGGCCTGTTCGGCCGCAAGACCGAGGGCCAGGACGGCTACCTCGCGCAGGCGAGCGACGAGTTCGGCTACGTCTCGTTCAGCGTGGACTTCGCCGGCATGTCCGAGGAGGACTACAAGGACTACGTCCCCGACGCGCTCATCGCCGACATCGGCACGTTCCCCAAGCTGTCGATCGAGCGTCAGCACCAGGGTCTGATCAACAGCCTCGTGGCGATGCGCCTCATGTCGGGCAAGTTCGTCAAGGAGGCGCAGATCCAGTACGGCGACCACAGCGCCATCGACCCGACCCAGCGCTACTACCGCGGTGACAGCCAGGGGGGCATCTTCGGCACCACGTACATGGCCATCACGACCGACGTCACCCGCGGCGTGCTCGGCGAGCCGGGCGCGCCCTATTCGCTGCTCCTCAACCGCTCGGTCGACTTCAACCCGTTCTTCTTCATCCTCGAGACGTCGTACTCCACGATGTACGACATCCAGCTCTGCCTCGGTCTCATCCAGATGTGGTGGGACCACACCGAGCCCGGCGGGTACGCCAACGCCATCAACCAGGATCCGCTGCCCGGCACCCCGAAGCACGAGGTCCTGCTGAACGTCGCCATCGGCGACCACCAGGTCACCCCGCTCGGCGCCCACCTCATCGCGCGCGCGGTGAAGGCCAAGAACGTCAACCCCTACCCGCGCAAGATCTGGGGCCTCGAGGAGGCCACCGCGCCGTTCACCGGCTCGGCGATCGTGGAGTACGACTTCGGCCTGCCCCCGGCGCCGATCGAGAACATCCCCATGGACAAGGGCGAGGATCCGCACGACGAGGTCCGCAAGCTCAAGGTGACCATGTCGCAGGAGCACGAGTTCCTCACCACCGGCACGATCAAGCAGTTCTGCGACGGCAAGTGCGACCCGCAGTGAGCTGAACCCGCGCGCTGGCGCCCGCCCTCCACCGAGGCGCGGGCGCTGTTGCGCTTGTCGCTCCCGGACCGTCCCAGTCCGGTCCTCCGCTCCGGTCGTTTTTGGGTGCGCGCTCGGCTAGCGTGGCGCCGATGGAGGACGCCGGCGAGGACCGTGGCACGCGGCTGCCCGGCTGGGCCACCGCCGCCGAGAAGACGAGCCCCCTCGCGGTCACCCTGCGCGGCGCGCTCGCCGTCGTGTCCACGCCGGTGTTCGTGGCCGTGGCCATCACGCTGCGCCAGTTCCACGTGCTCGTGTTGCTGCTCATCGTGCTCGTCGCGATCGCGTTCCTCGGCTCGGGCGAGAGCCTGCTCACGCGCTACCCGGTGCTCGGCAACATCAAGCTGCTCGGCGGGGCGCTGCGGGTGACGGGCGCGCTCGACCAGCACTACCGCGAGCACCGCCCCCGCTCGTTCTTCCTCTACGCGGTCTATCCGCTCTACGCGCTGATCGGCTCGGTCGTCTCGCGCACCGTGCGGCGCGAGGTGCTCCTGCACGCGCGGGTCGTCGGCGTGGTGGCCATCGTGCTCGTGCTCGACGCGCTGTTCGGCTACTTCTCGGTCTACCCGCCGTACCTGGGCCCGGAGGTCGCGGCGCTGCTGCTGCTCCTGCAGCTCGTGCTCGTGCTCGGGTTCTCCAGCGTCTACCTGATGCCGATGCTGACCACGGTCTACACGATCGCGCTGTCGGGTCGGAAGACGACGATGCGCGTGGTGGTGGGCCTCTCGCTCCTGCTCTCGGTGTTCTCGGGCGGGTGGGCGTGGGCCAACACCCAGGAGGTGCTGCCCTACCTCGACCAGGTGCGGCTCTCCGCGCGCCTGCGCAGCGCCGACTTCCGCCACGACCTCGACGACCTCGCCGAGATGTTCCTCGACTACTCGCAGGAGCACGGGTGGCTCGTGCCCAACGTGAAGCCGGCGGTCGACGGCAAGGCCACGCTCAAGTTCCGGAGCCTCGTGCGCGGCGTGGTGAGCGGCGTCGAGTACCGCTCGTTCGACGTCATCAGCTTCACGGTCGGCGGCAAGACCTGGGGCGGCATCCGGGCGTTCCTCGGCAAGCGCGTGCTCCTGCTCTATTTGCGGGCCCCCGACGGCAAGATGATCAAGCGCTCGGCGCAGATGCCCAAGGCGGTGCGCGCCATGTTCCGCATCGGCGAGGCGAGCCCCGGGCGCCACCGCGCCGACGTCGTGAGCGCTGGACTCATCGACGACATTCCGCTGAAGTGACCTATGCTGCGCCGATGGCCCGTCGCGCACCGCTCGTCCTCCTTGCCGTCGTCGGGCTCGCGTCACCCGCCGTCGCGGCCGACGCGCTCTACCCGCTGACGTTCCGCGCCAACGTGGCGCTCGACCCGGGAGGCACCGTCGGCCGGTGGGGCGTGGGCATCGATCGCTTGCCCAAGGGCGGCCTCGGGGTGGGGTTCGGCATCTCGACGGGCTTCGCGAACATGGCCAAGCCCGAGGGCGCCCCCGCCACCTTGCCCAGCAACGGCGGCGTGTTCCTCGAGCCGATCGTGCGGCCCGGGTACGTGTTCGCCGTCGACGGCGAGGTCCGCGTCACCGGCTGGGCGGGCGTCGGCGTCGCGCCCGTCGTCGACTTCCTGAACCGCGGAACGCGCCTCTCGATCGTCGCGGAGCCTGCGTTCCTCATGGCCGTGTCGCGCTTCGCGTTCGGACTCTCCATGCGCATCGGCGGCGTCGCCACGTCGTCGGTGCCGGAGGAGCACGGCGGCTTCTCGATCGGCTTCGGCATCGCCCTCGGCGCGATGTTCTAGCGATCGACGCGCAAGATGCCCTTCTCGAGCGCGCCGGCGATCACCGGTCCGAGCATCTCGAGCCCCCGCGCTGCGGGCACTCCGTGGCGCGGACCGACCGCCGCGATCGCCGTCGCCACGTCCCGCGCGCTCGCCACCGTGCGCAGGAGGTCGAGCGTCGCCGCGTTGAGGAACGTGCGCTCGACGAGCGGATCCTTGTCGGCGAACGCCGCCCACTGCGGCGGAGCCCCCGGGGCGCCCACGAGGGTCGCGAACCGGACCCCGGGCGACAGCCGCAGGCGCGCGCGCGCGAGTCCTCCGGCCGCGAGCAGCACCCTCGCCTGCACCGCGTCCTCGACCCGCTCGGCTGTCAGGTCGATCACCCGCCCGCTCGCGAGCGGCACGCGCGCCACCACGCCCGGGAAGCGCCGATCGAGCACCACCACCGTCTGGATCACCGCGGTGAGACCGAGGCGGTGCGCCTGCTCGCGGTGGGCGCGCGCGCGCGCCGGATAGCCGTCGTCGGTGACCGGGACCTCGGCCGAGGCATAGACCGCCGCCTGCTCGTCGAGCGAGAGCGGCGGCGCCTCGAGCAAGAACACGCCGACCGACGCGTCGCCGATCACGCTGCCGACGTCGATGGGCGGCGGCACCGGCCACTGGGTGAGCACCACCGCTCGCCCGCCGTCGGCGAGGTGGCGGGGGAGCTCGCCGAGGATCTGGCGCGGGAGCTCGTCGCCGCGCGTGCCGCCGTGCAGCGTCTTCGAGCTCGCGTCGGGGAGCGCGCTGAGGAACGGCGGCTGGCACACCACCAGATCGAAGCGCTCGCCCGCGACGGGCGCGAACCGGTCGCCGATCCGCACCTCCACGTTGTCGACCTGGGCGAGCGCGAGGTTGAGGCGCGCGATCACCGCGGCGCGCGGCGCGAGGTCGGTGGCGATCACGCGCTCGAAGTGCGGCGCGAGGGCGAGGGCGAGCGCGCCGCCACCGCACCCGAGGTCGAGCGCGAGCCGGCCGGAGCCGCGCCCGACCTTGGCGAGCGCGCGCGTGGTCACCCCGATCGCCATGATGGCCTCGGCGCCGGCCTCGAAGGGGTCGCCGAAGCAGAGGATGTCCTCGGCGGCGGTGAGCACGAGCTGCGCGACGATCCTCCCCCCGACGCTCGCGAGGAGCTCACCGTCGAGCAGGGCGCGCAGCGTCGATTCTCCGAGCGCAGCCGCCGCCTCGCCTTCCTCGAGCGCGTCGCCGAAGCACAGCAAGCGGAGGAGCCGCGCCGCATCGTCGTCGCGGGTGCGGAGCCGACGCAGGCGGATCGGGCGACGCAGCTCGATCGCGACGCCCCGGCCGATCTTCAGCGCGTCGGCGAGCGCCGTCGAGAAGCCGCTCGCGCGGAGGCGCGCGCCGAGCGCACCGAGCGCAGCGTCGGGGATCGAGGACAGCGCGCTCGCCGAGGCGAGGCTCACGACGACACCTCGAGCAGGCCCTGCGCGAGGGCCTTGCGCACGACCCCGACCACGTGGCGCCGCATCACCGACTCCTTGGCGCCGAGCTGGGCGGCGAGCGCCTGGGTCGCGGCCGGCACCGAGCCGTGGGCGTGCACGGCGGCCAGCACCGCCCACGTGCTCGCCGGGAGGGTCGTCGTCCGGGGCCCCTCGGTGAGGGTCACCGTCTCGGGCCCGTCGACGACCTCGGTGCCCACCGGCATCGCGAGGCGCGCACCGAGCAGGGTCGCCTCCTCGTCCTCCGCGAGCGCCGCCGCGACCAGCCAGCGCGCGAGCGGCAGCGCGGCGAGCCGACGCGCATCGGCGAACGGGAGGGCCTGCTCGCACACGAAGCCGGGCGCGGTGGCGCTCTTGTCGACGAGGAGCAGGGCCCGCGAGACCGCGTCGCATCCAACCCGCGCGCGGAGCTCGGCGAACGCCCGGGCGTGGTCCTTCGCGCCCTCCACCGCGAGGGCGCAGGCCTCGTCGACGTCGAGATCGGGCAGCGCGCAGGCGAGGACGCGCACGCCCGGCGTGACGAGCCGCGAGCGCAGCGCGTCGAGCGGCGGCCCTTCGGCCGACGCGAGGAGCAGCACCGCGCGGCCTCCGAAGGCGAGGTTCTCGAGGGCGGCTCCGGCGGCCGCGAGCACCTGCTCGCAGCCCGCGGGATCTTCGGGGTCGAACGCGCCGTCGACCACCAGGCGATCGCAGGCGGGCCCCGCGACGTCGAGGGCCGCGAGGTCGACCTCTCGGCCCGTGAGCCGCGCCCCGAGAGAGAGACAGCGCGTCACGTGCGCCGGGCCGCGCGCGTGCATCGTGGCGCCGAGCCGCGCGAGCCTCGGCAGCGCCGCCTCGTTCCCCAGCAGCGCCAGGGCCCGTTCACCGCGGTCGAGGTTCTTGGTGGCGATCGCGCCCACCGCGCCGAGCCCGCGGTCGATCGGGACCAGTGCGCCAGCATCGCCCTCGCGGTCGAGCGTGCAGCGCACGCCACGCAGGGCCTCGACCTCCGTGGAATCCAGCCCCCGCGCGGGCTCCCCGAGCAACAGCACCTCGGCCCACCGCGAGAGGAGGTCGCCGCGCTGCGCGAGGTGCCAGGCGATCATGGGCCTCCGGAGGACCCAGGGCAGGGCTGGACAGAGCGCGAACGTCTCGCGGAGCTCTCCCCACGGCAGACCTCCCACGGCTCGGAGCGCTGCGTCGAACGGCACGGACCCATCGTCCGGAAGAGCCAGGTCGTTGGCAAGCCGGAAGCGGCCCGTGGTAGGCCGTCGCGCCATGCGCCGCCTCGCCCTCCTCACCGCCGCGGCGCTCGCCGTGGTCTCCACCACCGGCCCCGACTCCCGCGCCGACGAGGGCATGTGGACCCTCAACAACTTCCCCGCCGAGACGGTGGGCAAGAAGTACGGCTTCACGCCCTCGCCGGAGTGGCTCCGGCACGCGCAGCTCTCGGCGGCGCGCATCGGCGGCGGGTGCTCGTCGAGCTTCGTCTCCAAGGACGGGCTCGTGATGACCAACCACCACTGCGTCCACGACTGCATCGAGAACGTCTCGAGCAGCAAGAAGGACTACGTGAAGGACGGCTTCCTCGCGAAGGATCGCAAGGACGAGATCAAGTGCCCGGGGTTCGAGCTCGACCAGCTGGTCGAGATCACCGACGTCTCCGACAAGATCGCCGCGGCCACCAAGGGCCTCGACGGCAAGGCCTACATCGAGGCCTACAAGGGCGAGTCGGCCAAGCTCGAGAAGGCCTGCAGCGGCGGCAAGCCCGAGGTCTCCTGCGACGTGGTCTCGCTCTACAAGGGCGGTCGCTACGACCTCTACCGCTACAAGCGGTTCTCCGACGTGCGGGTGGTGTTCGTGCCCGAGTTCGCCATGGCGTTCTTCGGCGGCGACCCCGACAACTTCGTCTTCCCCCGCTACGACCTCGACGTCGCGTTCGTGCGCGCGTACGAGAACGGCCAGCCCGCGAAGCAGGAGCACTACTTCAAGTGGGCCAAGAAGCCCACCAAGGAGGGCGACCTCACCTTCACCGTGGGCAACCCGGGGCGCACCTCGCGGCTCCTCACCATGGCGCAGCTCGAGGTCGAGCGCGACGTGCGCCTGCCGCGCGCGCTCGTCTACCTGAGCGAGTACCGCGGCGCGCTCACCGAGTTCCAGCACCGCGGCCCCGAGCAGAAGCGCGTGGCCAACGCGACCCTGTTCTACGTCGAGAACGGGGTGAAGGCCTACAAGGGCCGCCACGAGGCGCTCCTCGACAAGGCGTTCTGGGCCAGCAAGCTCGGCGAGGAGAACGCCCTCCGCCAGAAGATCATCGCCGACCCCAAGCTGCGCGCCGCCTACTACGAGTCGTTCGGCGCCATCGAGAAGGCGCAGACCGAGTACCGCCAGCTCTGGAACCGCTGGATGTACATGGAGGGCAGCTACGGCTTCCGCAGCGAGCTCGCCACCTGGGCCAAGCACCTGCTGCGCGCCGCCGACGAGCGCGACAAGCCCAACGAGAAGCGCCTCCGCGACTACACCGACGCCAAGCTCCCCGGGCTCGAGCAGCAGCTGTTCTCGACCCAGCCCGTCGACCTCGAGTTCGAGGCCTTCACCCTCGGGTTCTCGCTCACCAAGCTGCGCGAGGCGCTCGGCGCCGACGACCCGTTCGTCAAGAAGGTGCTCGGCAAGGACAGCCCCGCCGAGGCCGCGAAGAAGCTCGTGAACGGCACCAAGCTGCGCGACCTCGAGACCCGCAAGGCCCTGTTCAAGGGCGGCAAGAAGGCGGTCGACGCCGCGCAGGATCCGCTGATCGAGCTGTTCCGCCGCATCGACGGCGACAGCCGCGACCTGCGCAAGCGCTACGAGGAGCTGGTCGAGTCGGTCGAGCGCAAGCACGGCGAGCTCGTGGCCAAGGCGCGGTTCGCCATCTACGGCACGAGCACCTACCCCGACGCCACCGGCACCCTCCGCATCTCCTACGGCCGCGTCGAGGGCTACAAGGACGACGGCAAGTGGGTGAAGCCCCTCACCACGATCGGCGGCGCCTTCGAGCGCCACACCGGCCAGGAGCCGTTCGCGCTGCCCGCTTCGTGGCTCGCCGCCAAGCCCAAGCTCGACCTCGCCCTCCCGATGAACTTCGCGTCCACCAACGACATCATCGGCGGCAACAGCGGCTCGGCGGTCATCGACAAGGACGGCGCCATCGTCGGTCTGATCTTCGACGGCAACCTCCCCTCGCTGGGCGGCGACTACGGCTTCGATCCGACCGTCAACCGCGCCGTGAGCGTGCACACGGCGGCGATCCGCGAAGCCCTGGCGAAGATCTACGGCGCGGACGCTCTCGTGGCCGAGATCGCCCCCTGAAGCGGGAGACCGGGGGCCCGATCGGTGCTAGACCCTGGGCCGCCATGCCTGTCACTCGCGACGAGATGATCGCCACCGTCAAGAAGATCGTCGGCCTCGGGAAGGAGCAGCGACACGAAGAGGTGTTCGCGGCCTACCACCAGCTGTTCGCCGACCCTGGGTTCCCCGAGCTCGCCGCCTCCGACCAGCGCAAGGCCCTCGAGCTGATGGTGCTCGCCAAGAACCAGCCGAGCCCCAGGCCCCCGAGCTACCTCGACGCCCACCGGGCCGCGCTCGGGCCGCTGACCGAGCTCGTCAGCCGCGACGGCGAGCCGAGCGACCACGAGCTGCTCGGGGTCTGTCACCTGCGCCTGGGCAACGACATGGCCGCCAGCAACATCTTCAAGGCGGGCCTCAAGATCGAGCGCGAGCGCGGCAACTCGGCCACCGACCTCTGCGGCCGCCTCATGAACCGCGTCTCCGCGATCTGATCGCGAGACGCGAGATTCGCAGCAGGGCTCGGCGTGCGGGTCACGGTGCTGGCGAGCGGGAGCGGGGGCAACGCCACGCTGTTCCGCTCGGCGAAGACCTGCGTCCTCGTCGACTGTGGCCTCGGCCCCAAGGCGCTCGAGGCGGCGCTCGCCGCCGCGAAGGAGCCGCCCCCCGAGGCGATCGTGGTCACCCATGCCCACGGCGATCATTTCGGGCACGCGGGCCGCGTCGGCCGTGCGCGCGACATCCCCGTCTACCTGAGCGCGCCGACCTCCCGCGCCGTGCGCCTCCCGGGCGTGGTGCAGGAGTTCCGCTTCGAGATGCGCGATCCGTTCGCCATCGGCGACCTCGTGTTCACGCCGCTCCCCGTGCCCCACGACGCCGCGCAGGTCGCCCTCCGGGTCGAGGACGACGACGCCGCGGTGGGCCTCGCGACCGACCTCGGCGAGCCCACCGGGGCGCTCGTCGATCTGTTCGCCACCTGCGACGCGGTGATGATCGAGGCCAACTACGACCCCCACCTGCTCGCGCGCGGTCCCTACCCCGAGCACCTCCGACGACGCATCGCGTCGGCGCGCGGGCACCTCTCCAACGCCCAGACCGCGACGCTGCTCCATGCGTTGCCCACCCGCGTCCACACCGCGGTGCTCCTCCACCTGTCGGAGCAGAACAACACCCCCGAGCTCGCCCTCGAGACCACACGACGCGCCACGACGGCGCGTGTCGAAGCGGCGAAGAGCCGGGGAAACACCGCGTTCGACGTGGGCCGCGAGGCACCGGTGTCGGGCGCCGCGGCGCCACCGAGCTCGCGGACGGCGGCCCAGCTCGGGCTTCCGTTCCGCTAGCACCTGGGCACCCACATCGCCCCGCTTCCGCCGTGTTCGTCCGACCAAAATGGAGGCCGGCGCGGATCCTCCCTCGTGCTCGTGCGTTCCATGCCTCACGATGAAGTCCGTGGGTCGCCCGTTGCACGACGAGATCGACGAGGACTTCGGCGACGAGGTCGGCACGGCGCGCGACCGCGGTCCCCTCGCGGAGAGCGGCACGCGCATCGCGGTCGGCCTCTCCGAGATCGAGGTCACCCGCAAGCTGCTCGCGGGCGACCGACACGGCGCGATCACCGCCGCGGCGCGGGTGTACGGCGTCGCGCTCGGTCGGCTCTGCTTCCTCTTGCTGGGCTCGCAGGCCGAGGCCGAGGAGGCCGCCCAGGAGACCCTGCTCGCCGCGTACCACGGCGCCGCGAGCTACCGCGGCGAGGGCTCGCCGAGGGCGTGGCTCATGGGCATCGCGCGCCGCACGTGCTCGCAGAAGCTCGCGACCCGCCTCCGTCGCTCGGCGCGCATCGCGCTCTTCTGCGGCGACGCACAGGGCAAGGACGCGAGCGAGCTGCTCGACGAGGCCGAGCTCGACGCCAAGGTGCGGCGCGCGATGGAGAGGCTCTCCGAGGCCGACCGCGAGGTGCTCGCGCTGCGCTACGACGGCGACGCCTCGCTGCGCGACGTCGCCGAGGCCCTGGGCATCGACGAGGCCGCCACCCGCAAGCGCGTCAGTCGCGCGCTGCTCCGCCTGCGTCACGCCGTGAAGGAGGAGTCTTGAACATCGGGCCTCGTTGCGTCGAGGTCGCCGAGCACCTCGAGAACGGCGTCGAGCACGCGCTGCCGGCCCGGCTCGAGGCGCACTGCGCGAGCTGCGCGCACTGCGCGGCGCTCGTGGAGGACGCGATCGAGCTCGCCGACGCGCTCGAGGCCGGGGGTGCGCGCTACCATCACCCCAAGGACTTCGTCGCGCGCCTCGAGGATGCGCTGGGCGCCGCGGCCGCCGCGCGCCTCGGGCTCCCGAAGGAGCCGGTCTTCCTCTCGCCGTGACAGCACGACGGTGGGCGACGTTGATGACGGAGCGCGATCCGCTACGCTCCTCCGCATGAATCGACGTGGGTTCCTCTCGACCAGCGTGGTCGGCGTCGGCGCGCTCGCCGCGTGTCGCACCGAGGGCCTGGCCGTCCCCGCGGCGTCGTCGGTCACCCAGCGTCGCGTGCTGACCACGCTCGCCGGCATGGCCACGAGCGACGGCGCCGGGGTCAAGCTCACCCGGGTGATCGGGCAGCCCGCGCTGCGCAACCTCGACCCGTTCATCCTGCTCGATCGTCTGTTCTCCGACGATCCGAGCGGCTACGTCGCTGGCTTCCCCGATCACCCGCATCGCGGCTTCGAGACGGTGTCGATCATGCTCGAGGGCAAGATCCGCCACAAGGACAGCCGCGGCAACCAGGGCCTCATCACCGGCGGCGGTGCGCAGTGGATGACCGCGGGCCGCGGCATCGTGCACTCCGAGATGCCGGAGCAGGAGCAAGGTCTGCTCTCCGCGTTCCAGCTGTGGGTCAACCTGCCCGCGAACGAGAAGATGTGCCCGCAGTTCTACCAGGACCTCGGCCCCGACAAGCTGGCCCACGCCGCGCTCGGCGCAGGCGGGGCGGTGCGGGTCATCTCGGGTCACGTGAACGGCCTCGCCGGCCCCGTGCGCCAGCGCCCCACCGACCCACTGCTCGCGACGCTGGCGCTCGCCGACGACAAGGCCTTCGAGGTCGAGGTGCCCGAGGGGCACACCGCGTTCGTCTTCGTCCACAGCGGCTCGGTGGCGATCGGCGAGACCGTCGTGCCCGACAACACGCTCGCGATCCTCTCGCCGGGCAACCGGGTGCGGCTCACCGCGCGCACCGCGCCGGCCGGCGTCCTGTTCGCGGCGGGGCGCCCGCTCCGGGAGCCCATCGTGCAGCGCGGCCCTTTCGTGATGAACACCGAAGCCGAGATCCAGAAGGCCTTCGCCGACTACCGGGCGGGCGTCCTCGACAAGGCCTGACCGCCTTTCGTCGGTCTGCACGACCGTTTTCGTAGCGACGAGCTCAACCCACGCGGACCTTGGTCCGTACCCGTGGAGGATGGGTGCGATCCCGCCCGGACTCCGGGCCCTCGTCGAGGGGGCGCTCACGCCGTGCGTGCTCGTCGGCCCGGACGGTCGCGTGGTCGCGACCAGCGCCTGCGCCGCCGATCGCCTCGATCGGCCGGCGCCCTCGGGCACCGCCGACCTCGTCGACGCGAGCGGCTACCGGGTGATCACCCTCGGCGAGTCCGTGACCGCCGGACGGATGTCGTGCCTCGACGCGGTGGTGTTCGAGCACTCGCCCCTGGCCATGTGGATCCAGCGCCCCGACCGCCGCCTCGTCGCGGTGAACGACGCTGCCTGTCGGCGGTACGGGTGGACGCGCGAGCAGATGCTGGATCTCTCGGCGCTCGACCTGCGGCCACCCAACGAGCGCGGCGCACTCCGCGCGGCTCCCACCGTCGGACCCGATGTCCCCATCCATCGCCCCGGGCTCACCCGCCACCAGGCAAGGGACGGCCGCACGTTCTGGGTCGACGTCGTCAGCCACGCCGTCACCTACGGTGGCCAGGCGTCGCGCCTCGTGATCGCGCTCGACGTCGACGCCCAGGTCGTGGCCGAGCAGGGGCTCCAGCGCGCCCACGCGCGTCTGCACGCGATCGTCGAGGCAGCGCCGCTCGCCATCTACTCGGTCGACCTCGACGGACGGGTGAGCACCTGGAACGCCCTCGCGGGCCGGATGTTCGGCTTCCGCTCCGACCGCGAGCCGGTCGAGCAGCCCGGCGTGTTCGACGACGCGATCCGCCGGGTGCACGCGGGCGACTCCCTGCTCGGCGCGCCCCTCGAGCGCCGCGACGATCAGGGTCGGCGGGTGGTGCTCCAGCTGTTCGCGGCCCCGATCCTGGAGCGGTCCGGTCAGGTGCGGGGGGCGGCGTGCATCGCGCTCGACGTGACCGCGCAGCGCGCGCTCGAGGCCCAGCTGTCGGCTGCGCAACGGCTCGAGTCGCTCGGGCTGCTCGCGGGAGGCGTGGCGCACGACTTCAACAACCTGCTGACCGTGATCCTCGCGGCGACCACCGAGCTGCGCGACGCCGGGTCTCGTGCGGACGAGCTCGTCGACATCCAGAGCTCGGCCGAGCGCGCGGCGGCCCTGGTGCGTCAGCTCCTCCTGTTCGGCCGTGCCTCCCCCGACCTGCCCCGCGACGTCGATCTCGAGACGGTGATCGCCGACCTCGTGCCGATGCTGCGTCGCATCGTCCGCGAGGACGTGCACCTCTCCCTCCGCCTCACCGGCGAGGCGCTGCGGGTCCACGCCGATCCCGGGCAGCTCGAGCAGCTCGTCAGCAACCTGGTGGTCAACGCCGGGGACGCCATCGGCCACGGTGGTCAGGTCACCCTCGCCCTCGATCGGGCGTTCCTCCCGAGCGGCCTCCCCGCCGTCTCGCTGGTCGTGGAGGACGACGGCCCCGGCATCCGCCCGAGCGTGCTGCCCCACGTGTTCGAGCCGTTCTTCACCACCAAGCCGCGCGGACGCGGCACCGGCCTCGGGCTCGCGACCGTCCGTTCGATCGTCGAGCGCTGGGGGGGCGTCGCCACGGTCAGCAACGCCACGCCACGGGGCGCCCGCTTCGAGATCCTCCTCCCCGCCATCGGCGTCGCGATCGAGGCCGCACCCTCGTCGGAGGCGCGGGTCCGCAGGGCGACGACGGTCGAGGGTCGCCACGTCCTCGTGGTCGACGACGACCACCACGTGTGTCGCATCGCGGAGCGCATCCTCACCCGCGCCGGCTGCCGGGTGGTGGTGGCGCACGGCGTGGGCGCCGCGATCGCCGCCGCCGAGGCCGGGCCCGTCGACCTCGTGTTGCTCGACTACGTGCTCCCCGACGGCGAGGGACCGCAGGTGGCGAGGGCCGTGCGGCGGCTGCACCCCGCGGTGCGCATCCTGTACTCGTCGGGCCACCTGCCGGACGACGCGGCCGAGGTGTCGCCCATGCTGCCGAAGCCCTACGACGCCGAGACGCTGCGCAGCCAGGTGGTCGCGCTGCTCGCGGGCTGAGGCGAATCACGTCGTCTGCGCGTCGCGGTCCGGACCGTTGGGCACGACGTCGTGGAACTTGTGGTAGTCGATGGTGCGACGCCCCTCCTCGTCGACCGCGAGGATGTCGGCGTAGCGCGCGTCCCAGGCGATCTCGTCGAGCTGGTACCGGTGGCGGGCGACGATCTGCTGGCCCATGGTCTCGTCCATCCCCGAGAGGCTCACGAACACCTCGGCCTTCTGGGCGCGGAGCCGGGCCAGCACCGCCGAAGGCTCGCCGAAGAACGGGCTCTGCTCGTCGATGCGGTGCATGGCGAGCCACGAGAGCGAGAACATGGCGTTCCGGGCGCGCACGAGCTCGAGGGGCACCGGGCGCCGCAGCGTGTCGCCCTCGCGGGTGGTCTCGACCAGGAGCACCATCACCGCGAGCTGGGCCTCGACGATCTGGTTGTGGCGCCAGTTGGCCACGCGGAACACGAGGTGCGGCACGCCGTCGCGCGGGTGGATGACCATGCGATCGGCGAACAGCACGCGGGCGGTCGGCCGCGCGAACTTGGCGAAGGTCATGCCCGTCATGAGCGCCACCATGATCATCCCGAGGAACGCCTGGAACGTGACCACGAAGTTCGCGAAGCGGGTCTGCGGCGCCATGCTGCCGTAGCCGATGGTGGCCAGCGTGTGCACGCTGAAGAAGAAGTGGTCCTCGAACGATCCAGGCCGCGCGTTCTGCACCGCGCCCGGCTGGCTCATGTAGACCAGCGCGAACAGGGCGTTGACCACGACGAAGCCCGCCGCCACCAGCAAGAAGAACTGGGTCCAGCTGCGGGTGAGGACGAAATGGTAGATGTCGTCCTGAGGGGCGAACTTCTGCCCGACGCGGCGCACCTCGGGCATGACATCCGACCGTTGGTGCTCCGAGAAGCGCAGGGGCCGCGGGGTTTCCGCCATGTGTTGGGGAGCGTAGCGAATCGGGCGCCATCTGCGGTACCGTCCCGCGCATGGCGAACCCCACAGCGATCTGTGAGACCTCTCTCGGCACCTTCACCGTCGAGCTGTTCCTCGACCAGATGCCCATCACGGCCGGCAACTTCATCGAGCTCGCCAAGAGCGGGTTCTACGACGGCCTCCACTTCCACCGGGTCATCGACAACTTCATGATCCAGTTCGGCTGTCCCAACAGCAAGGACCCGAACAGCCGCCTCGCCGGCACCGGCGACAGCCCCAAGGGCACCATCAAGGACGAGCACACGGCCAAGATCAGCAACGAGCCGGGCACGCTCTCCATGGCCAACACCGGCCGCCCCAACAGCGGCAGCTGCCAGTTCTTCATCAACACCGTGCACAACAGCTACCTCGACTGGTTTACCCCCGGTCAGTCGAAGCACCCGGTGTTCGGCAAGGTCATCTCGGGCATGGACGTCGTCCAGAAGATCGGGAAGACCCCGACCCGCGACGACCGGCCGAACCCGCCGATCCAGATGAAGAAGATCACGGTCCAGGGCGCCTGAGGCCACGCGGCCGAGGCGTGTCATACTGCGCCGCATGAGGCAGCTCCTCGCGCGCGGCATGGCCACCTCGGCCCTCGTCCTCGGCCTCGTGGGAGCCCCACGCGGGGCGCGGGCCGACTGGACGACCACGGGCTCGATGGCGGTCACGCGCCTCGCCCACACCGGCACGGCGCTCGTCGACGGCCGCGTGCTCGTGTGTGGAGGAGAGGTCGGGGTCCCTGCGGCCACCGCCACCACCGAGCTGTACGATCCTGCCAAGGGAGTCTTCACGGCGGGCCCCACGATGACGGTGGGGCGTAGCCTGCACACCGCGACGCGGCTCGCCGACGGCCGGGTCCTCGTCGTCGGCGGGCGCAGCACCGACGACACGGCCACGTCCACCCTCTCGAGCGCCGAGCTCTTCGACCCGAAGACGGGGCTGTTCACCGCCACCGGGAGCATGGCCTCTCGACGGCTGGATCACGCCGCCGTCCTGCTGCCGTCCGGCCGCGTGCTCGTCACCGGCGGCGACGACGGCACGGCCTTCCAGTCGTCGGCCGAGCTCTACGATCCGGCGACCGGCACGTGGAGCGCCGCGGGCACCATGGCGATCGAGCGGGTCGCTCACACCGCCACGCTCGTCGGCACCATGGTGGTGGTGGTCGGCGGCAGCAACGGCGATCCGCTCGCCAGCGTCGACCTGTTCGACGCGAGCGCCGGCACCTGGTCGATCGGAGCACCGACGGCGAGCGCCCACGCCGACCACGTCGCCGTCGGGCTCGACGCCACCCACCTGCTCGTCGCCGGTGGCAACGTCACGGCCACCACGGCTGGCGCAGCGTCCGAGCTGCTCGAGCTCGGCAAGCCCTGGGCCAGCGTCGGCGCGGCCCCGAGCGCCCGCAGCCTCGGGCGGGTGCTGCTCCTGCCGAGCGGCACCGCGCTCGTGGTGTGCGGTCGCAACGCCGGGGGACCGATCGCGGCCACCGACGCCTTCGATCCACGCACGCGGACCTGGAGCAACGCCGGCAACCTCACCATCCAGCGCGAGCGCTGCGCGGCCGCCCTCTTGCCCGGTGGACGGGTGCTGGTCACCGGGGGCGTGAGTGGCCTCGGCTACGAGTCGTCGGCCGAGGTGTTCACGCCGCTGGCGGCGGGCGCGGCCTGCGCCTCGAGCGGCGCCTGCGCCTCGGGCGCCTGCGCCGACGGCGTGTGCTGCAACCGCCCGTGTGGTGGGCCTTGTGAGCGCTGTGACGACGGCGCCAGCAAGGGCACCTGCGTGGCCGTGAGCGGCGCCAAGAACCACTGCCCCGTCGCGGGACAGGTGTGCATCGACGCCACCTGCCGCGCGGGCACGGGCGCGCGGTGCTCCGACGACGGGCTGGCCTTCGAGGACACGTCGGGCAAGCGCACCTCGTGCAACGCCTACCGCTGCCGACCGAGCGACGGCGCCTGCTACGACAAGTGCGCCGACAGCAGCCAGTGCGCGCCCGGGTTCGCCTGCGACGGCGCCCGGTGCACGGGGGGCGGCTCGGTCGACGAAGGGGGGTGTGCGGTCGGCCACGGGGCCGGCTCGGCGGTGGCCCTCGCGGCGGTCGCCCTCGCCCTGGGTGTGCTGCAGCGCCGGCGTCGCGGGGCCACCGTCACGGATTCGTCACCGAACGACGGAGGCTGCTAGGCTCCGAGGCTCGCATG
This sequence comes from uncultured Polyangiales bacterium, assembly GCA_964624885.1. Classification (GTDB taxonomy): domain Bacteria; phylum Myxococcota_A; class Polyangia; order Polyangiales; family JADJMO01; genus JADJMO01. The sequence goes on from CAZUZY010000057.1 coordinate 24,173, forward strand.
GACAGCCCGAAGAAGAGCTCCGCACCAGTCTCGATCTGGTGGTTCGCCTTCGGGTACTTCGCCGCCTACGCGCCCTATGCGGCCCTCACCAAGGCCGTCACCAAGGGCGCCCTCCCCGGCCAGACCCGCATCGTCGACGGGTACGAGATCCTCCCCCTGTCGGTCGTGTGCTCGCTCGTCGGGATGCTGATCTTCATCACCCGCAAGGGCTGGTGGCGCTACGCCGGCCGCGGAAAGCTGTTCGGCCTCGACCTGCCCATGCCCAACCGCTGGACCGGGTTCTCCGGCGTGTGCACGGCCATCGTCATCATCACGACGACGCTCGCCTACACCTTCAAGGGCGTCTCGATCGTGTTCGTCATGCTGCTGATGCGTGGCGGTGTGCTCGTGATCGCCCCCATCAACGACCGCCTCGCGAAGCGACCGGTCAAGTGGTACTCGTGGGTCGGGCTCGCGCTCTCGCTCGTCGCGCTGGTCGTGGCCGATCGCTCGGGTGACTACACGATCACGACCGTCTGCGCGATCGACGTCATCGCCTACCTGTTCGGCTACTTCGTGCGGCTGCGCTTCATGAGCAAGCTCGCCAAGAGCGACGATCCGAACGCCAACCTCCGCTACTTCGTCGAGGAGCAGATGGTCGGCACGCCGTTCCTCCTCCTGTCGTTGCTCACGGTCGCGCTGGTCGCGCCGCTCACCCACGGCGGCGGCTTCGGCGACTTCGCCACCTCGGTGCGCCACGGGTTCGGCTCGTTCTTCTCGCGCGAGGCCGTGGTCGTCGGCGTGGTCGCGTTCATCGGCGTGCTCTCGCAGGGCACCGGGATCTTCGGCGGGCTCATCCTGCTCGACAAGCGCGAGAACAGCTACTGCGTGCCGGTGAACCGCGCGAGCAGCATCCTCGCCGGCCTCGTCGCGTCGGTCGGCCTCTACCTGTTCCTGAAGCAGCCCCCGCCCAGCAAGGGCGAGCTCGCGGGCGCCGCGCTGATCGTCGCCGCGATCAGCATGCTGAGCGTGCCACCGCTGCTCGAGAAGCGTCGCGCCGCGAAGGCCGCTGCGTAGCGCGCGGGCCTCGGCGCCCCTGCCGATACCCGACGGAGAGCAGCCACGTGCGCGGCGGCACGTCGACGCGCTCCGCGAGAGGCCTCGAACGCGCTCGAGGGCGCGACACGCCGGACCGCGGCTGGTGCGCGCAGCCGGAGTGAAATACCCTCGCCGGGGTGAAGTTCCTCGTCACGCTCGCGGTGCTCGCGATCTTGGGCTTCCTCGCCTACTTGTTCAGCGGCGACCAGGTCACGCGCCGGGCGCTGCAGAAGGTGCCTCGCCGGCGCATCGGGGACCTGCGCGACGACGAAGAGGCGCGCGTGATCGGCGTGGTCGGCGTGGAGGCGCCCATCCGCGCCCCGATCAGCGGGCGGCGCTGCGCTTACTACCGGGTGGTGGTCGAGGAGCAGTACGAGACCGACGGTCACCGCACCTGGCGGAACATCCTCGACGTGCAGGACGGCGTGGACTTCCTGGTCAAGGACGAGACGGGGGAGGCGCTCGTGAAGACCACGCGCGTGGAGGCCGTGCTCGAGAAGGATCGGAGCAAGAGCTCCGGTTTCCTCCACGACGCGACGCCCGAGCTGGAGGCCTTCCTGAAGGAGCACGGGCGCTCAAGCGAGGGCCTCGTGTTCAACCGCACCCTCCGCTACCGCGAAGGCGTCGTCGAAGCGGGCGAGCGCGTCGCGGTGGCCGGCCTCGTGCGGCGGAGGACCGAGAAGGTGCGCCCCGTCCTCGTGGCCCCCTCGAACGGCAGCGTGCTGCTCAGCGACGAGACCGACCTGACGTCCGGCTGAACCGAGTGCTCAGTCCTCGAGCGGCTCGTCGTAGAGCAGGACCTCGAGGTCGTCGGCGATCTCGGCCACCTCTTGCACCGCGGTGGCGAGCACCTCGGCGTCGAGGCCGCGGCGCGGCAGGCAGGCCTCGACCACGAGCGGCTCCACGCCGTCCTCGTCGTCGGCCAGCTCACCCTCGGACGGGGCGGGCGCCTCGCCGATGTAGACACGTGCCATGACCGAGTCGCGCATGAGGCGCAGGACCTCCGCGAGATCGATGTCGTCGTCGTAGGGGCCCACGTCGGTCGTCACGACCACCACGTCGGCCTCGACGTCGGCGTGGACCATCACGAGCTGGGTGCGGTCGTCGTCGTCCTCGGACTGGGCCTCCTGCACGTGCACCGTGAGGAAGAACGAGTCGACCTCCTCTTCGAAAGCGGCGTCGATCGCGCGAGCGGCGGCCTGGACGAGGGGGCGGAGTTCCATGGGACCGCGGAGCATTGCACATCCGCCCCGCGCGACAACGCCTATCGACGACCGAGCAGCGGCACGAGCGCCTGTCCCGTGAAGCTCTCCGTCACCTTCGCGACGGTCTCCGGCGTGCCCTCCGCGACCACCCGCCCTCCACCTGCTCCGCCCTCCGGTCCGAGGTCGATCACCCAGTCGGCGCAGCGCACGACGTCGAGGTTGTGCTCGATGACCACCACGGTGTTCCCGGCGTCGACCAGCTGCTGGAGCACGGCGAGGAGCTTGCGCACGTCCTCGAAGTGCAGGCCGGTCGTCGGCTCGTCGAGCACGTAGAGCGTGCGGCCGGTCTGGATCTTGGCGAGCTCGCGCGAGAGCTTGACCCGCTGGGCCTCGCCGCCGCTCATGGTGGTGGCCGTCTGGCCGAGCTTCATGTAGCCGACGCCCACGTCGACCAGCGTCTGCAGGATCCGGCGCAGCTGCGGGTGCGCCGCGAACAGCTCGAGGCACTCCTCGACGCTCGCTTCCAGGACGTCGGCGATGCTCTTGCCCTTGAACCGCACGCCGAGCGTCTCCTCGGCGTAGCGGCGGCCACGGCACACCTCGCACGTCACGTAGACGTCGGAGAGGAAGTGCATCTCGACCTTCACCGAGCCGTCACCGCCACACGCTTCGCACCGCCCGCCCTTGACGTTGAAGCTGAACCGCCCCGCCGTCCATCCGCGCGTCTTGGCCTCGGGCAGCTCGGCGAACAGCTCGCGCACGAGATCGAACGCCTTGGTGTAGGTGCCCGGGTTGCTGCGCGGCGTGCGACCGATCGGCTTCTGGTCGATGGCGATCGCCTTGTCGATGTGGTCGAGGCCCTTGATCGCGCGGTGCTTGCCGACCGGCTCCTTGCTGTCGTGCAGCGCCTTGGCGAGCGCGGGGAGCAGGATGCCGTTCACCAGCGAGCTCTTGCCGGCGCCGCTCACCCCGGTGACCGCCGTGAGCACGCCGAGCGGGAAGCGCACGTCGACGTCGCGCAGGTTGTGCTCGGCGGCCCCCAGCACCTCGATGGCCTCGGCGCGCGGCTTGCGTCGGGCGCTCGGGACGTCGATCTGCTTGCGTCCGGAGAGGTAGGCCCCGGTCAGCGACTTCTCGTCGCGGAGGAGCGCGTCGGGGGTGCCCGAGAACACCACGTGCCCGCCGAGGTGGCCGGCGCCGGGCCCGAAGTCGACGACGTGATCGGCCGCGAGGATCGTCTCCTCGTCGTGCTCCACCACCAGCACGGTGTTGCCGAGATCGCGCAGGCGCCGCAGCGTGGTGACGAGGCGCGCGTTGTCGCGCGGGTGCAGGCCGATGCTGGGCTCGTCGAGCACGTACATCACGCCCGACAGCTCGCTCCCGAGCTGGCTCGCGAGGCGGATGCGCTGGGCCTCGCCGCCGCTCAGCGTGGGCCCGAGGCGGTCGAGGGTGAGGTAGTCGAGGCCGACGTTGAGCAGGAACCCGAGGCGGGCCACGATCTCGCGCAGCGCGCCCTCGGCGATCTGGGCCTGCGCGCTGGTCAGCGACAGGCTCGTCACGTGGGCCATCGCCTGCTGGACGGTCAGCGCCGAGAGCGCGGCGATCGAGATCCCCGCCACCTCGACGAACAGGCTCTCGCGCCGCAGCCGCCGGCCCTCGCACACGGCGCAGGCGCCCTCGCTCATGAACTTGCGGTACCCCTCGCGCACGAGCTCGCTCGACGAAGCCTGGTACCTGCGCATCACGTCCGGGATCACCCCGTGGAACTTCATGTCCCAGGTGCCGTGGCTCGCGGTCTTGCCCTTCGTGCCCCAGGTCACGGTGACCTTCTTGCCGGGCACGCCGTTCAGGATCGCGTCGCGTCGCGCCTTGGGGAGCTTCTTCCAGGGGACGTCGAGGCCCACGTCGAACGCCTTGGCGATCGCGCTCGCGATGCGGAACGTCCAGCCCTCGCCGCGCTCCATCGAGTTCTTCCACGGCGCGATGGCCCCGTCGCGGAGCGAGAGGCTCGGGTCGGGGACCACGAGCTCGGGGTCGACCCGCAGCGTCGAGCCGAGGCCGTTGCACGCCTCGCACATGCCGAGCGGACTGTTGAAGCTGAAGCTCGCCGGCGAGAGCTCGGGGAACGACTGCCCGCAGCACGCGCGGCTCGCCGAGAACGCGAGCTCGACGCCGTCCTCCTTGCGCACCAGCATCTCGCCCTTGCCCTCGCGGAGGGCGAGCTCCACGGCCTCGACCAGACGCGTGCGGTCGGCGTCGCGCACGGTGATGCGGTCGACCACCAGCGAGAGGTCGTGCTTCTTCTTCTTGTCGAGCTTGGGCGTGGCCTCGAGCTTGTGCAGTGCGCCGTCCACCTCGACCCGCACGAACCCGCGGCCGCGGAGGTCGTCGAACACCTCGCGGAACTCGCCCTTGCGGTTCCTCACGAGCGGCGCGAGCACGAGCAGCTTCTGCCCGGCGTGCTCGGCGAGCAGATCGCGCACGATCTCCGAGGGGCTCCGCGTCTGTACCGGCTTGCCGCAGGTCGGGCAGCGCTGCACACCCGCGCGCGCGTAGAGCACGCGCAGGTAGTCGGAGATCTCGGTGATGGTGCCCACGGTCGAGCGAGGGCTCGAGGCGCCGCTCTTCTGCTCGATGGCGATGGTCGGCGAGAGGCCCCGCAGGTGCTCGACGTGGGGGCGCTCGAGCTGCCCGAGGAACTGTCGCGCATAGGCGGACAGGGTCTCCACGTATCGGCGCTGGCCTTCGGCGTAGAGCGTGTCGAAGGCCAGGCTCGACTTGCCCGAGCCACTCACGCCGGTGAACACCACCAGCTTGCGCTTGGGTACGAGGAGGTGGTCGACGGCGAGGTTGTGCTCCCGGGCCCCGACGATCTCGACGAAGTCGGGCTCGACAGCGGTGGTCACGGCCGCGCTCGGGGATCCAGGGCGATGCATGGGCCGACCTCGTCTGGCCGGGCCCCCCTCGCCCGTCAACCAGGGCGCGATCTCGGCGTCCCGACGCGGGGTTTGCGCGCCTGCGCCGAGCGTGCGCGAGCGCGGTCTTTGCGCTAGGCTGTTTGCCGAGGAAGAGATGAGTACGAAGGCTGCGTTCTCGTCGGCTCTGGCCGCGGGGGAGGTGTTCGCCGGCAAGTACCGGATCGAGCGCGTCCTCGGCCAGGGGGGCATGGGCGTCGTCCTCGCGGCCCACCACCTGCAGCTCGACGAGCTCGTCGCCATCAAGGTGCTCCACCCCACCTTCGCGACCCAGCCCGACCAGGTCGAGCGGTTCCTGCGCGAGGGGCGCGCGGCGGTGAAGATCCGCAGCGAGCACGTGGCGCGGGTCAGCGACATCGGCACCGTCGAAGGCGGCGTGCCGTACATGGTCATGGAGTTCCTCGAGGGCCACGACCTCGGCGAGGTCGTCAAGACGCGTGGCCGGCAGTCGGTCGACGACGTGGTCACCTGGGTGCTGCAGGCGTGCGAGGCGCTGGCCGAGGCGCACGCCCTCGGCATCGTGCACCGCGATCTCAAGCCCGCGAACCTGTTCCTCACCCAGCGGGCCGACGGCTCGGCGACGATCAAGGTGCTCGACTTCGGGATCTCCAAGCTGCTCGACACGGGCATCGACAGCGCCGCGCTCACCAACACCAACGGCATGATGGGCTCGCCGCTCTACATGTCGCCCGAGCAGCTGCACTCGCCGAAGAGCGTCGACGCCCGCGCCGACGTGTGGGCGCTCGGGGTCATCCTGTTCGAGCTGCTCACCGGCGAGCGGCCCTACTCGGCCGAGTCGCTCCCCGCCCTCGTCCTCGCCATCGCGACCGAGCCCCCCTGCTCGCTCGGCGAGCTGCTGCCCGGCACGCCCCGCGACCTCGAGGCCATCGTCGATCGATGCCTCGAGAAGAAGCCCGAGCAGCGCTTCGCCGACATCGGCGCGCTCGCGCAGGCCCTCCTGCCGTTCGCGCCCAAGGGCATGGAGCCGAGCGTCGAGCGCATCCAGCGGGTCCTCGCGTCGGTGCCGCGTCGCTCGAAGACCGGCACCACCGAGAAGATCGCCGCCGTGAAGGCCGAGCTCGGCGATCGCGCGACGGGGTCGTCGTCTTCCTCGCAGAGCGGGCCGCGCAAGACCGTCAACCCCGCCGTGGCGAGCCTGCAGGCGAGCAGCGTCGACGAGCAGCAAGAAGCGACCCTGCTCGAGCCCGTCGCGCGCGGGAGCGCCGTCGCGAAGGCTCCCGAGGCCACCCCGCCGAAAGGCCTCTCCACCACCAACGTCGGGGTCAGCGCGAGCCAGCCTCCGCCGGTCGCGCGGGCGACCAAGCAGAGGAACGTGCTGCCGTGGGTCGCGGGGATCGCGGTCGCGGGCGCCATCGCTGGCCTCGGCATCTCGCTCGCGCGGGGGCCGGCGGCGGCGCCGCAGCAGGGGCCCG
>CAZUZY010000058.1:0-30652 GCA_964624885.1 uncultured Polyangiales bacterium
CACGGCGGTGCACGACGCCCTCGAGATCGAGCTCCGCGAGGCCCGCAAGCGCTCCAACGAGACCCTCGCGCGCGAGACAGGGGCGCGGGTGCTCGAGCCCTACACGCTCGGCCCGCGCGCCCCGCACCGCTACGAAGACGTCGCCGAGGCCACGCGCGAACCGACCCCATGAGCTTCACCGATCCGCGCACGGTCCTCGCTCGCCACGGCCTGCGGCCCAAGCGCTCCTTCGGCCAGAACTTCCTCGTCGCGGAGCCCGTCGTCGCGCGCATCGCCGCGCTCTGTGCGCCCGAGCCGGGCACCCACGTCGTCGAGATCGGCGCTGGGCTCGGTACGCTGACCCAGGCGCTCCTCGATCGCGGCGCGCGCGTGACGGCCATCGAGCGCGACCGCGATCTGCTGCCCGTGCTCCGCAAGGAGCTCGCGCCGGAGCTGGAGCAGGGGCGCCTCACGCTGCTCGAGGCCGACGCAGCGCAGATCGACTACCCGGCGCTCCTCGCCGAGGGAGGCGTGCTCGCGGGCAACCTGCCCTACCAGATCACCGGGCGGCTCATCGAGCTCGCCACCGACCTGCCGGGCCTCACCCGAGCCGTGTTCATGGTGCAGCGCGAGGTCGCCGACCGCCTGGCCTCGGCGCCGGACGGCGAGGCCTGGGGGCAGCTGTCGGTGTTCGTGCAGGCCGCCTTCTCGGTCGAGCGCGCGTTCGTGGTCTCGGCGGGGTGCTTCCATCCGGCCCCGCAAGTGGAGAGCGCGGTGGTGGTCCTGACACCGCTCGAGCGGAGACGGGCGCTCGAGACGAGCGCGTTCCGCGCGGTGGTGCACGCCGCGTTCGGGGCCCGCCGCAAGACCCTGCGCAACGCCCTCGGCCGGGTGGCACCGGCGGAGGTGTTCGCCACCACCGGGATCGATCTGCGCCGGCGCGGTGAGACCTTGAGCATCGAGGAGTTCGCGGCGCTGGCGGCGGTGGTGCCCGGGCGCAAGCCCTGACCCTGGCTGGCGCGATCGACGATCGTGCGGCACACTCTTCGCCGATCGAGGGCTCCGCCGATCGAAGGCCTGCCATGGACGACCTCACCATTCGCGACGACCTCGTGGTCCCGGCGGCGCTGCTCGCCTGGACCGCCGTGCGCGCGTCCGGGCCCGGCGGTCAGAACGTGAACAAGGTGGCGAGCAAGGTCGACCTGCGCTTCGACTTCGAGAAGTGGTCGGGGCTCGACGACGGCGCGCGTGCCCGTCTGCGTGCCCTCGCGGGGGTGCGGCTCGACGCCGAGGGCCGCGTGGTGGTCGTCAGCCAGGAGTATCGCGACCAGGGGCGCAACCTCGCCGCGGCGCGCGACCGCGTGGCCACGCTGGTGCGCGCCGCGCTCGTACGCCCGAAGAAGCGCGTCGCGCGCAAGCCGAGCCTCGCGAGTCGTGTGCGCCGGGTGGAGGCCAAGCGGCGCAACTCCGAGAAGAAGGCCGCACGCCGCGTCAGCGACTGAGCGAAACGAAGCCGTTCAGGATCGCAGCACGGCGACCTTGACGCCGAGGGCGCGCGCCTCGCGCACGACGGTCGGCGCGCCCTCGCCGACCGACAGGGGCGCGATCACCTCGTCGGCGCCGGCGAGCATGCGCAGCGCGTCCTCGTGGCGTACCGCGCCGGTCGTCACGAGCGGGATGCGGCGCCGGTCGGCGTGGGCGACGAGCGCAGCGCGGGACGGCCCGTCTCCGACCAGCACCAGCGTGCCGCCGAGGGCGGCGGTGCGGTCGATCGCGCGCTCGATGCGCTTCTGGGCGACGAGCCGCCCCGCCACGACCCGAATCGGGCGCCCCGCGGCGAAGGCGTACGGACGTTGACGCGCCCGCTCGATCGCGTCGTCGTCGAGGGGCATCGGCTCGACGAGGGGGTCGACGGTCCCGAGCGCGCGCAGCCGGGCCGCGAGGCCCTCCGAGACGGCGCGCAGCGTGATGTTGGGGCGCCGCGGGACCAGGCTGCCGCCGAACGGCAAGGCCTCGAGCAGGCGCACGTCGGCGCCGTGGGCGACGAGCTCCACCGGCCCCTCGAAGGCTCGCGCAGCCACGAGGCCACCCGGCACGATCCAGTGCGCGACGACGCGATCGGGGGCGTGCTCGAGCACCAGCCGCCGGATGGCGCGGTACCACGGGAAGAGTCCGTAGAGCCGCAGCGGGTGGGCGCGGGCGCGCAGCGCGGCCCCCGGGGTACCGAACAGCCCGGCGCACGGCACGTCGATCACCGTGACCCCGGCCGCGCCGGTGGCCGTGGAGGTGCCGCGGGGGGCTGCCACGACGACCCGCTCACCCCGCGCCGCGCGCGCCTGGGCGTCCGCGCGCACGAACGTGCCGGCGATGGGGTCCTCGGCGCGCGGCCACGACGAAGTGACGACCAGCGTGACCATGGCTGCGGTCACTTGATCGGCAGGAGCGCGCGCAGGTCGCGCCACATCTCGAGGACCTTCTGGTAGCGCTGGTCCTTGTTGATCGCGAGCGCCTTCTGGACCCAGGCGTCGACCTCGATCGGGAGCTCCTTGCGCAGCGCGTGCAGGCTCGGCCGCGGGGCCGTGAGGCTCGCTTGCATGAGCTCGATGAGCGTGCCCGAGAACGGCGGCTGCCCCGCGAGCACCCGGAACATCAACGCGCCCAGCGAGTAGACGTCGATGCGGTGGTCGAGCTTGGTCGGGTCGCCCTTCCAGACCTCGGGCGCGATGTAGGTCGGGGAGCCCGCGACCATGCCGGAGCGGGTGAGGGGGCTCGCGCTCATCACCTTGGCCAGCCCGAAGTCGAGCAGGCGGACCTTGGTGCGGCCGCCCACGTTCTCGACGTAGATGTTGCCGGGCTTGAGGTCGCGGTGCGCGATGCCCTGGTCGTGCGCGGCGGCGAGCGTGGTCACGATGGGCTCGAAGATGGAGGGCACGTCGGCGAGCGGGAAGAACTGGCCCTGGTCCTCCCACATGCCGAGGTAATGGGCGAGGTCGTGCCCGGACAGCAGCTCCATCACGATGAACAGCGCGCCCGTCTTGTCGGAGCGCAAGGCGTAGATCTCGATCGCCGCGGTGCCGTGCAGCTTCGCCGCCACCTGCGCCTCGCGGAGCATGCGCACGTTGAACTCGGGGTCGGTGGCGAACTCCGGGTGCAGGAACTTGATCGCGACGTCCCGCTGCCCCTGCTCGTCGCGGGCCCGATAGACGACGCCGTGGCCGCCGCGCCCGACCACCTCACCGAGGTGATAGCGGCCATCGAGCAGCTCACCCGGCAGATGGCTCGGCGGGGGCACGGAGTTCATGGCGTTGCTCGATTCCTACCGGAAGCCGTGTCCCTTGGGTATCGGGTCGTCCGCGGACGCAGAAAATGGCTCGGCGCCGGGGGCTCGCCTCGATCACCGAGGTCACTTCCGAGGTCCGGGCCAATTGGGTATCCTGTGCCCTCCACGCCTCCCGGCGGGCGGCGGGTTCTTCCCTCCGATTCCTTCTTCACCGTCCAAGGAGCGTGGCTTGAGCGTCGAGACCTCGGGATTTGTCGGGCGCGTGCTCGGCGATCGCTGGGTGGTCGGCGAGGTCCTCGGCTCCGGGACCTTCGGCGTCGTGCACGCCGGGGTCGAGCGGGGCACGGGCCAGGCCGTCGCGGTCAAGCTGCTCCACCCACAGTTCCTGCACCACGGCGAGACCATCGCGCGGTTCTGGAACGAAGCCGAGGCACTGCGGCGCCTCGATCACCCGAACGTCCTCACGCTGCTCGACGTGGGCACCGCGGACGACGGCATCCCCTACCTCGTCACCGAGCTGCTCACGGGCGAGACGCTGCGCGACCTGCTGGAACGCGAAGGCGCCCTGCCGATCGACCGCGCGCTGCGGCTGCTCGGCCCGGCCGCGCACGCGCTCCACCACGCGCACCAGGTGGGCATCGTCCACCGCGATCTCAAGCCCGAGAACATCTTCCGCGTCCGCAAGGACGGCATGGGCACCACGAAGATCCTCGACTTCGGCCTCGCCAAGCTGCTCGACACCCAGCAAGGCCGCAAGCTCTCGCAGACCGGCATCATGCTCGGCACGATGGCCTACTCGCCGCCCGAGCAGATGCAGGGCGTGGCCGACATCGACCACCGCGCCGACCAGTTCGGCTTCGCGGCCGTGATGTTCGAGGCGCTCACCGGCAAGAAGCCCTTCCCCTTCGCCCAGCCGTTCCAGCTGTTCCAGGCCGTGCTGTCGGGCGAGCGTCCGCGACCCTCTTCGGTCCGCCCCGATCTGCCGGCCGCCGCCGACGACGTGCTCGTGCGCGGCCTCGCGGCGGATCGCAACCAACGATACGACAGCATCGAGGCGTTCTACCTCGCGCTCTCCGCGGCGTTGACCGGCGCGCCGTTGCCGAACGCCCTGCCGCGACCGGTCGCCGAGCCCGAACGCAAGGTGTCGGCCCGCTTCCGCGCGGTGAACGACGAGCCGACCCGCGCCGAGCCCCAGGATCTGCACGCGACGGTGGAGTCGATGTCCCCCGCCGCGCCGCGCCCGACGCTGGTCGAGGGGAGCGCCTCGCCCGACCTCGCCGCCGGCGACATCGGCACCACGCTGGTCACCGCCAAGCGCCCCCCAGCGAGCGAGCTCCGCGGCCCTCAGTCGTCGCGCCCTCCGCCCAACGTGACGCTGGCCGGTCCGGAGGTGCGCGTGCCCGCGGCGAACTTCGTCGCCGGAAGCCCGCCGAGCCGTTCGATGGAGCCCGAGAAGCCCGCGCCGCTCGTGCCCGCTCCTTCGCCCGAGACCCGCGTGCCCACGTGGGTGTGGCTCGTGATCATCGGGCTCGCGCTGGCGGTCATCGCGCTCGTGCTGTTGCGCGGGCGCTGACCGTCAGCTGAAGAAGTCGGCGAGGGTGGCTCCGAGGACGGCGGGCGCCGTCCAGTGGATCATGTGACCGGCGCCGTCGATCTCGACCGAACGGGCGCCCGGGATGGTCGCGATGCGCTCCGCCTCGTCGTCCGGGTGGAAGCCCGTGGAGCCCCCGCCGATGCACAGCGTCGGCGCCGTGATGCGGCGGGCGAAGGTCCGCCAGCGCTCCACCTGGAACTCGATCGGGCTTCGCGTGCGGTGGAGCGGATCGAACGCCCACACGCACCGACCGTCGTCGCCGAGGCGGGTGAGCTGCGCCGCGCGCCGCGTGACGGTCTCGAGCGGCAGGCCCGGGTGACTGATGCGCAGACGCGCGATCGCGTCCTCCATGGAGAGCGACTTCTCGGGGCGCGTCCGCTGGTTGCGCACGCCCTCGATCCAGGCGGACATGCGCTCGACCGCGAAGTCGGTGGGCGCAGACGGGGGGCCGACGCCCTCGATCAGGGCGAGGGCCGCCACGCGCTCCGGGAACGTGCCCGCGACGAGGGTGGCCACGGTGCCTCCCATCGAGTGGCCGACGAGCCGCACCGGTGCGCCGGGGGAGACGGCATCGAGGACCTCGACCACGTCGAACACGTAGTCGGGGAAGTAGTAGTAGCCGCCGAGGGGGACCCGGTCGCTGTCGCCGAAGCCACGCAGATCGGGCGCGATCACGCGGAAGCCGCGCTCGACGAGGGTGTCGGCCACGTCGTCGAAGCTCTCGGCGGCGTCCTGGAAGCCGTGCAGCAGCAGCACGAGCGGCGACTCCGCCGCACCCCACTCGACGGCGGACAAGGTCAGCCCTTGCCCCCGCAGCCGCCGGCGGATCATCGTGCGTCCTTGCCCTTGGCCAGTCGCTGCGCGCGCCGCTCCTCTCCCGCGCGCTGGGCCGCGCGGGCCGCGTCGGTGTCGAGCACGAGTGGCGGCACCGGCACGGGCTTGCGGTCGACCGCGTCGACCGCCACGAACGTGAGGAGCGCGCGCACGCACGGCCAGGTCTTGCCGCTCGTGGACTCCTCGCCGGAGACCACCACCTCGACCTCCATGCTGGTGCGGAAGGTCGCGGTGACGCGGCCCTCGAGGCGGGCGACCTCGCCGACGCGCACCGGGTGCTGGAACACGAGGTCGTCGACGAACGCCGTGACCACGCGCTGCTCGGCGTGCCGCTGCGCGCACACGGCGCCGCAGAGATCGACCCACGACATGATGGTGCCGCCGAACACGGTGCCGAGCGCGTTGGCGTGGCTCGGGAGCACGAGCTCCGTCATGTGGCAGACCGAGGCCGCGGCGGGTTTCGGGTTCATGGGCCTCCTGTGCCGCGATCGGCGGCGCGCAGGAAGGCCTCACGGAGCACGCGGACCTCGGGGTCGACGTCGACCCGACGGACCACCCGGACGAGATCGAACGCCGTGGGCTCGAGCTCGACGGTGAGGGCGGTGACGCGGCCGGCGCGCGACACGAGCACCTCCACGGTCGCGCCGGGGGCGTGGTCGGCGAGCACCGCCTCGACGCGCCCTTCGACCCTCGCGCCGTCGACGGCGACGATCTCGTCGCCCACGTCCAGCCCCGCCGCGTGACCGGCGCGGCCCCGGAGCACCGCGGTGATCACGGTGCGCCCGTGCTCCTGCTTGGTCTTCACCCCCAGCGAGCCCCGCGCGCGCCGCCGCTGGCGGACGACCTCGAGCCCGAGGGTCTCGAGGACCGCGTCGACGGGGAGCTCCGCGGTCCCCCGCAGGAAGGGATCGAGCACGTCGCCCAGCGGCACGCCGGCGACCTCCTCGAGCGTGGCCTCCAGCTCGGCGTCCGAGACCGGCCGCTCGAGGCGACCGAAACGCTCGTGGAGGGCGACCAAGAAGTCGTCGAGGGTGCGGGCGCCGGCGGTGCGCACGCGGAGCGTCACGTCGAGGAGCAGGCAGACGATCTCACCCTTGAGGTAGTAGGAGACCGCGGTGTTGGGCGTGCTCTCGTCCGGGCGATACGCCTTGATCCAGGCGTCGAACGAGGCCTCCACGAGGGACTGGCGGTGACGCCCCGGCGTGTCCTCGAGGCGACCGATCTGGTGGCCGAGGTGGTCGAGCCACTCCGTGTCGGTGCACACCCCGGCCAGGCGCAGGAAGCGAAAATCGAAGTAGCTCGTGCCGCCCTCGAACCACCAGAGGGCGCGGGTGTACTGCTCGCGTTCGTAGTCGTAGGGGGTGAGCGCCGCAGGGCGGATCCGCTTCACGTTCCACGCGTGCAGCACCTCGTGGGCGATCAGCGACAGGCTGTCGAGGATCGCCGCGCGATCGTCGAAGGCCGTGGCGGTGAGCGTGATCACCGCCGAGTCGCGGTGCTCGAGGCCGCCGCGGGCCTTCGCCCCGACGAGCAGCACCAGCAGGTAGCGCGACCACGGGACGCCGCCGAGCAGCCGGGCCTCGGCCTCGACGATCGCGCGCACTTCGCGCTCGAGCTCCGCGGGAGGCAGCGTGCGGGCGCGACCGTGGGTGACGATCGCGAACGGGCGACCCTCGATCGTGAGGGTGTGGGCCTGCGCACGGCAGGCGTGGATCGGAGCGTCGACGAGGGTGTCGTAGTCGGGCGCGTAGAGGTGCTGTTCGTGCGGCTCGAGCGCGGAGACCACCTCCCAGCCCTCGGGCACGGCCACCGACACGGTGGCACCGGCGTCACGGGCGTGCGCCGCGTACAGGAACGTCGCCGCGCCGGAGACGAGCAGGTGCTCGGCGTCGACGTGGTTGGTGCGCACGGCGAGGTCGTTGGCGTAGAGCGTGTAGGCGACGGTGACCTCGGCGGCGCCTCCGTGCCACACGCGCCAGGCGTTCTTGCGGACCTTCTCGGTCCGGCACGCGCCGGTGCGGGTCGACGCTTCGAACGACTCCACGTGCCGCGCGTACTCGCGGACGAGATAGCTCCCCGGCGTCCACACCGGCAGGACGAGCTCGAGCGGGTCCGGGAGCTGGGTGGCCGCGAAGGTCGCGCGCACGGCCAGCAGGTGCCCGCGCGGGTCGAGGACGGAGAGTGCGTGGTGGACCCGAGGGGGCTCGGACAAGGGCTTCGCGGCAGGCTACCACCAAGGAGGTGTGGGTCGCGCAAGTGTGCGGATTCGTTCCACTTCGTGACCCGCACATCTCTCCGAGATTCGGGTAGACTCGGCCCTCCATGGGTGACCCGAACCTCGCTCTCGCACGCGAGAGGATTGGGTACGTCCTCAAGGACCGGTGGACCCTCGAGGAGGTCATCGGCGTGGGGGGCATGGCCGCCGTGTACGCGGCGCGCCACCGCAACGGCGCGCGCACGGCGATCAAGCTGCTGCACGGCCCCCTCAGCGAAGACGTGGTGGTGCGCGAGCGGTTCCTCCGCGAGGCCTATCTCGCGAACTCGCTCGAGCACCCCGGTACGGTCCACGTCCTCGACGACGACGCCGACCCCAACTACGGGCCGTTCCTGGTGATGGAGCTGCTCGAGGGGAGCTCGGTGCTCGAGCTGCTCGATCGGGGCGTGGTGTTCGACATCGGTGGTGCGCTCGACATCGCCGACCAGACCCTCGACGTGCTCGCCACCGCCCACGACAAGGGCATCGTCCACCGCGATCTCAAGCCGGCCAACCTGTTCGTGTGTCGCGACGGGGTCGTGAAGGTCCTCGATTTCGGCATCGCCCGCGTGCTCGAGTCGGGCGCGGCGCGCCTCACGCGCACCGGTGTGCCGCTCGGCACCCCCGCGTACATGGCGCCCGAACAGGCGCGCGGTCTCGGTCGGGAGGCCGACGGGCGTGCCGACGTCTACGCGCTCGGGGCCACGCTGTTCCGCATCCTCTCGGGCCGTCACGTCCACGTCGGGCGGGGGGCCGAGCAGATCGCCAAGGTCGCGACGATGCGTGCGCCGGCCCTCCGCGAGGTCGCGCCGCAGCTGCCGCCCATGGTGTGCGCGGTGATCGATCGCTCGCTCGAGTTCGAGCTCGAGCGCCGCTACGGCAGCGCACGCGAGATGCAGACCGACGTGCGCGCGTTGCAGGTCGGCGAGACGCCGCCGCTCGCGTCGGTCCCGCTGTCTGTCGCAGGGCCGGTCCCTGCGCTGCCGCCGCTCGCGCCCCGTCCGCGCAAGAACACGGGCGCTGGGTCGCGCCCCGGCACCGAGCTCAAGCCCACCTCCGCCGGCCCCGCGCCCGCGCTCCCGAACAGCGAGCCGCGCGACGCGGTCGCTGCGCTCGCCGAGTCGCTGCGGCAGCGCGCGCGCGACGAGGCCCGACGACCCGACGCGTTCCGGATGGAGCCGATCGAGGCCGGCGACGAGGACGAGGAGGACATGCCGACCCTGGTCGCGGCGCCGAGCGAGATGCCGGTGGGCATGCGACCCGAGGCCTACCGACCCGCGCCGCCGAAGCCCAAGGTCGCCCCCAAGAAGACCTCCCCGCCGTTGCCACGCCGGGCGCCCACGCCCACCCCTCCCGCGGGCATCCCGATCACCGGCTACGAGGCCACGCCTGCCGATCTGCGGGCGTCGACCACGCGGGGGCTGGCCGCGGCGCAGGCGTTCGCCGCGGTGCCCAACGTGCCGGTCCCGCGGGTGCCCACGCTGCCCGAGGTGGAGGCCGCTCCGCCTCCGCCTCCGCCGGAGGCGCTGCCGGAGGACGTGGCCCCGACCATCGCGGGCTACGTCTCCCGACCGCTCGAGTCGGTGCTGCCGGTGCCGAGCGCGCCCCTCGGTCCCGCGCGTCACGTCCCACCGACCGCGGTTCAGGTGGCCGGGTGGAACGCCGGCCCGACCGCGGGCCCGACCGCGATCGCAGTGCAGCCCGCGCCCACCGCGGCGCCGGTGCCGACCTCCGTGCCGCAGTCCATGCCGGTCGTGGCGTCGATGCGCTCGCAGCCTTCCCAGCGCGGGGGGATCTTCGTGGTGATGCTGCTCGTGGTGCTCGCGGCGATCGCCGTCGGGTTGCTCGTGGCTCGCTTCCTGTGACGACCAGAGAGGATCTGCATGCGCCCCTCGTTCCCCGGCTGGCTTCTCCTCGCGCTCCTCGGTTGTGATACGAAGGAGGCGCCGAAGCCGAGCGCCGCCGCGCCGAGCGCCTCGCCGTCGCCATCACCCGCGCCACCGACGCCGAGCATCTCGCCGTCGCCCGCGCCCTCCACGAGCATCTCGCCGCTGCAGCTCTGCGATCGGTATGTGGCGCTCGCCGACCCGGACAAGAAGCTGAAAGAGAAGGCGCGCGTCCAGAAGCACAAGCGCTGCGTCGCGCGCGCCGAGGGCCTGAAGACCTACGCCGCCTCGGCCTATGTGTGCCTCGTCGACTGCACGCTGTCGGCGAAGGACTACGCGGCGGCACGCAAGTGCCACAACGACTGCCAGCGGCTCGGCGGCGGCGCGAAGGGGGGCGGGATCGAGGGCGGCAAGCCCGGTGGATTCGGCGGCGCGAGCGGGAGCGCTGACGCCGCGGCCGACGCGGCGGACGACGACGACTGACGCTTCGGCGCGCCCCGCTCACTCGATCGTCGCGCTCACTTGATCGTCGAGCCGGTGACGATCGGGTCGCCCTTGGCGAGGACGAAGATGCCCGGGAAGCCCTTGGTCTCGAAGCCGGCGCTCGGGTTGTCCTGCAGCACCGAGTCCTTGATGATCAGGGTGCCCGTGCGGTCGTTGCTGACGAAGAAGATGGCGCCGCCGCCCTCGTTGGCCTTGTTGTGCTCGACCCGCGCGCCGCAGAGCGTGAGCGTGAAGGTGTTGCCGTCGTTGTAGATGGCGCCGCCGCTCCCGCCGCCGGGCGTCCCCGACTTCGCTGGGTTCGCGCCCTTGCCGATGGCGCGGTTGTACGACAGCAGGCTGTTGATGACGGTGTACGAGACGCCGATGCTGCTCAGCGCGCCGCCGTTGCTGCCCACGTTGCCGAGCCCCTCCTTGCCGCCGAACGTGCTGTTGACCACGTAGACCGGCTGGTTGTCGAACTGGCTCAGCACGCGCACCGCGGCGCCGCCCACGTCCGGACCCACGTCGGCGCAGGTGTTGCCGAAGAACCGCGAGTTCACGATCTTGAAGCGCCCGCCGCGCACGAAGATCGCGCCGCCGGCCTCCTCGGTGGTGGCGCCCTTGGCGTTGCCGTCGACGAAGGTCAGGTTCTGCACCGTGAGCTGCGGGTGGTCCTGGTTCTGGCAGTGGGAGGTGGTCCACTTCTGCTTCTCGTCGCAGGTGTTCTGGTAGAGGATGCGGGTCTTGCCGCCGCCGCTGAGGGTGACCTTGCCCCCACCGTCGATGACGATCTTGGGGCCGGTGTCGTTGAAGATCCGCGCCGGCTCGGTGAGCGTGATGGTCACCGGATCCGGGCCGCAGTCGAACTTGATCACGCCGCCCTTGGCGACCGCGGCGACGAACGCGGCGCCGGTGCAGCTCTCCTTGGTGCCCGTGCCGACGACGGTGCGCGGCGCGCTCGTGTCCTCGGCCTTGGCCTCCGCGGGCACGTCGCACTTGCCGTCGGGATTCCCCGCGGGCGGACCCGCGTCGGGGTCGGTCGGCGTCACGTCGGCGGCGCTGCCGGTGTCGGTCGCCCCGTCGCCGCTGCCGGCGTCGTCGGTCGAAGTGCCGCCGTCCGACGAGCCACAGGCCACGAGCAACAGCGCGAACAGCGAACAGGTCTGGCGAAGCATCCGCAAAGGATACGTCAGGACCGACCGAGTTCACGCGCGACGCGCCAGGATCGACGCCATCACGTGGGTGGTGCGTACCGCGGTGTCGCCGGTGCTCGCACACGCACCTTCCCCGTGCAGCTGCGCGACGATGCTCGCGATCAAGGGCTCCTGGATGTGCGTCGGGTGGGTGAGGGCGAGGGCGCGGGTACCACTCAGGGTCGTGATGCGCACGGGCACGTCGTCGAAGGTGGCGAAGTCGATCTGTCCGCGCGCGCCGATCAGCGACACCTCGTCCCAGCGGCCGTGCGCGGCGAAGCTCCACGCGCCCGCGCCCAGGGCCGCGCCGCAGCGGAAGGTGGCGACGACGGCGTCCTCGGCCGCGTAGAGCCCGGCCTGGTTGGCGGCGTGGCCCTGGACGTCCTCGAGCGGACCGAGCAGGAAATCCAGGAGATCGAGCGTATGGCAGGCGAGGTCGACGAAGTGTCCGCCACCCGCGATCTCGGGGCGCACCCGCCAGGAGACGGTCTCGGGCGAGCGCTCCTCCGGCCGCACGGGGCGACCGAGGCTGACGCGGACGAGGCGCACGGGACCGATCT
Organism: uncultured Polyangiales bacterium; assembly: GCA_964624885.1. Taxonomy (GTDB): domain Bacteria; phylum Myxococcota_A; class Polyangia; order Polyangiales; family JADJMO01; genus JADJMO01. Next base: position 12,064 of record CAZUZY010000058.1, read on the forward strand.
CGGGCAGCGCGTCGCGCACCGCGAGGAACCGCGGGAGCGCGCGGCGGTAGTAAGCCACGAACAGCGGCACGCCCGCGGCGGCGAACGCCGCGCGCATGGCCTCGGCCTCGGCGACGGTCGTCGCCATCGGCTTCTCCACGTAGCAAGGCTTCCCGGCGCGGGCGACGCGGAGGGCGAGCTCGGCGTGGCTGCTCGGCGGTGTCGCCACGTAGATCGCGTCCACCTCGGGATCCGCGATCATGGCCTCGGCGTCGTCGTAGGCGCGAGGCACGCCGTGGCGGGCGGCGAAGTCCCGCGCCTTGTCGCCGTCGCGTCGCATCACGGCCACCAGCGTGGACCGCGGCACGCGCTGGAACGCGGGCCCCGACTTGCGCTCGCAGACGTCACCGCACCCGAGGATGCCCCAGCGGATCACCCTGGTTCGCTAGCACTCCTCGCGCGGGCTCAGAAGCTGCCGCCCACGGCGGCCACGAGGTCGATCTCCGCGGCGTGGGTGTCGTGGCGCAGCGTGATCGAGCGGAGGGCGAGCTCGCGCTCGGTGCGGTAGGCGTCGAGGAGCTCGAGCACCCCGAGGCCGCCCTTGGCGTAGGCGCCCTCGGCGGACGCGCGCAGCTTGGCCGCGTCGGTGCCGACGGTGGACTCGAACGTGGAGAGGTTCTTGCGACGCTTCTCCACGAGGGCGAGCGCGGTCTGCACCTCGACGTCGATGCGCTTCTCCACCGCTTCGGCGACCGAGGCCTTGGCGTCCGCGTCGGCGGTGTACTTGGCCTGCCAGCCCTGGCCCGCGTCGAACATCGTGATCGGCGTGGAGAACCCGGCGAACACGGCGATCGAGCCCGGGCCCTGCGACACCTGCGCACCGAGCAGCAGGGAGGGCACGGCCTTGGCGTCGGCCTTGGCCTTGGCGATCGAGGCCCGGGCGATCGCCTCCTGCGCGCGCACGCTGCGCAGCTCGACACGCAGCGTGTGGGCCTTGGCCCGCAGCACGTCGAGCGAGGGCAGGGCGGGGAGCGCGTCGGGCGCGGCCACGGCCGTCACCACCACGCCGTCGCCGATGGCGAGCGAGAGATCGGCCAGCGCGCGGGCGAGGTCGGCCTCGGCGTCGGCGGCCGAGGCGGCCACCAGCTTGCGCTCGAGGCCCACGCGGTTGGCGTCGTAGTCGGTCCCGAACCCCGCCTTGGCGCGCAGGTCGAGGATCTTGGAGATCGAGGTGACGTCGGCCAGCGACGAGAGCCAGCGCGCGTGGATCTCCTGCGCCACCCACGCCTCGGAGAACGCGCGGCGCACGGCGAGCAGGCGGGTGAAGGTCTCGGCGTCGACGTCGACCTGCGCCGCCTTGACCCCGAGGTCGGCGACCAGCAGGCGGTGGTCGGTCTGGCCGCTCAGGTAGAACGGCTGACCGACCTGGAGGCTCCCCGTCCAGGCGCCGTTCACGTCGAGCCCGTAGAGCGCCCGGCCCGCGGTGAGCGAGAGGCTCGGGTTCTGCCAGAGCTTGGCGGTGGTGGTGTCGGCCTGGGCCACCGCCACCTGCTTCTTCGAGGCGGCGATGAACGGGTTGCCGGCGAGCGCTCGCGACAGCGCCTCGCTCTCGTAGACCGGCTTGGCCGCGGCGCTGCGCGGCACGGCGAGCACGAGGGCGGCGAGCATCGCCGCGACCACCGCGGCCGTGCGCGGCGGCTTGTGGAACAGGTGGCGCGCGTCCTCGACCAGCGAGTCGAACGAGGGGAGCATGAGCATGAGCGCGGGAAGGCCGAACAGACAGCCGAAGAGGATGGTCACGGCGAAGGGCCTCTGGGTCTCGGCGCCCATCCCGTGCGAGAGCGAGAGCGGCAGCATGCCGAACATCGCCAGCGCCGAGGCGAGCGTCACGGGGCGGAACGCGCGCGAGAAGCCGATCTGCACGGCCTCGTCGCCGGTGGCCCCCTGGGCGCGCGCCTCGATCACCCGCTCGAAGCTGAGCACGGCGCCGAGCACGAGCTGACCGATGAGCGCCACGCAGCCGATGGCCGCGCTCACCGAGAAGTGCAGCCCGGTGATGCGCAGGCCGAAGATGGCGCCCGCGATGCCGAGGGGCAGCGAGGCCATCACGCAGAGGGGGCGGCCGATCTCGCGGAAGTTCCAGTAGAGCAGGGCGAGCACGCCGAACAACGCGAGCGGCACGAAGATGCCGAGGCGGCGCATGGCGCGGTTCTGGTTCTCGAACTCGCCGCCCCAGGTGGCGTAGCTGCCGCTCGGCAAGGCGACCCCCGCGGTGCGCTTCTGGGCCTCGGTGATGACCGAGCCGAGGTCGCGCCCGCGCACGTTGAACTTGAGGGCCACGAAGCGCGAGAAGTCCTCGCGCCAGATGGCCGCGCGCCCCTCGGCCGACTTCACCGTGGCCACGTCGGCGAGGGTGACGCGGCCGCCGGGACCGTCGGTGATCACGATGCGCGAGAGCGCCTCGGGGTCGTTGCGGATGGCGTCGGGCACGCGGAGCGCGACCGAGAAGCGCCGCTCGCCCTCCCACACGTCGGTCGCCACCTTGCCGCCGAGCGCGATCTCGACCGCGTCCTGCACCTGCGCGGCGGTGAGCCCGCGCCGCCCGAGACGCACCCGGTCGATCTCGAGCTGCAGCTGCGGCAGCGCTCCGGCCTGGTAGAGCGAGAGGTCCTTGATGCCCGGGACCTGGGCGAGGATGGCCTTCATCTGCTCGGCGGCGCGCTCGCTCGCCTGCAGGTCGGCGCCGTGGATCTTGACCACCACCTGGCCGATGATCCCGGAGATGGTCTCGTAGACGCGGTCGGTGATCGGCTGGCTGAAGTTGGCCTGGACCCCGGGGATGGCGAGCGCCGCGCGGAGGTCGACCTCGACGGCCTCGAGGGTGCGCCCCTTGCGCCACTCGGCCTCCGGCTTGAGCGCGATGAACAGCTCGAGGTTGTTGGGGCCCTCGGCCTGGGTCGCGTCTTCCGGGCGCCCCAGGTGCGACAGCACGTCGGCCACCTCGGGCACCGCGAGCACCCGCTTGCGCAGGCCCGGGGTCATCTTCTTGGTCTCGTCGAGCGCGATGCCCGAGGGGAAGGTCATGGTGACGTAGAAGCCACCCTCCTTGAGCTCGGGGAGGAACTCGCTGCCGACGCCGCGAGCGGCGAGCACGCCCCCACCGACGATGGCGAGCCAGCCGACCAGCACGAGCCAGCGCCGTCGCAGCGTCCAGCCCACGATCACGCCCTGGATGCGCCGCGAAAAGCCGAGCCAGCGCGGCTCGTGGTCCTCGTGGTCCACGGGGATGACCACGCGGGTGAGCGCGGGGACGACGAATGCCGCGCACAGCAGCGAGCCGATCATGGCGAACAGGTACGTCCAGGCCATCGGCGCGAAGATGCGGCCCTCGACGCGCTCGAGCGCGAAGATCGGCGACAGCGTGAGCAGGATGATGGCGACCGCGAAGATCACCGGCCGGGCGACGCCGTGGATGGCCTGCACGAGGCCGATGTCGGCCTGCTCGCGGGTGCGCTCCTTGAGGTGCTCGATGCCGTACAGGCAGGCCTCGAGCACGATGACCGAGGCCTCGACGAGCACGCCGAAGTCGATCGCGCCGAGGGAGATGAGGTTGGCCGGCAGGCCCATCATGTGGAGCCCGAGGAACGCCGACAGCAGGCAGAGCGGGATGGTGACGGCGACGATGAGCGCCCCCCGCACGGTCTTCAGGAACAGGTAGAGCACGAGGATCACGAGCAACCCGCCCTCGACCAGGTTCTTCACCACCGTGCTCAGCGCGGCGTGGACCAGGTTCGTGCGGTCGTAGAACGGCTTCAGGTGCACGCCGGGCGGCAGCACGGTGCGCTCGAGCTCGGCGATGCGCTCCTTGAGGCGGGCGAGGACGAGGCTCGGGTTCTCGCCGCGCCGGAGCAACACGATGCCCTCGACCACCTCGTCGGTGGTGGCGCGACCCACGACGCCGCGCCGCGGGGTGGCCCCCTCGAGCACCGTGGCGACGTCGCGCACGTGCACGGGGCCCTGGGGGGTGGCCTTGACCAGCACCTCGCCGATGTCTTCCGGCTTGAGCGTGCCGATGCCGCGGACGACGAACTCCTGCGGGCCCCGGGCGACGTAGCCGCCGCCGCCGTTCTTGTTGGCCGCCTGCAGCGCGCCGAACACGTCGCCCACGGAGATGCCGAACGCGCTGAGGGCCTCGGGGTCGATGCGCACCTGGTACTGCTTCTCGAAGCCGCCGAAGGTGACGATGTCGGCGACGCCGGGCACCGCCTTGAGGCGGCGCTCGATGACCCAGTCCTGGAGGGCGCGCAGCTCCTTCACCGGCAGCGGGCCCTCGATCGTGTAGCGGTAGATCTGGCCCACGGGGGAGGCCTGTGGGCCGAGCTCCACGGTGGCGCCCTCCGGCAGCTTGACCTGTGCGAGCCGCTCGTTGACCTGCGCGCGCAGGTACGTGTCGGGGGTGTTGTCCTCGAACGTGAGCGTGACCAGCGCGAGCCCGTAGACCGACACCGAGTGGAGCTTGAGCAGTCGCGGCGTGCCGGCGAGCGCGCCCTCGAGCTCGAGGGTGAGGCGCCGCTCGACCTCCTCGGCCGACTGGCCCGGGTAGACCGCGACGACGTCGGCCATGGGGTTGGTGACGTCGGGGTAGGCCTCGATCGGGAGCCGCGCGAGCGACTGCACGCCGAGCGCGGCGACGAGGAGGGCGAGCAAGAGGACGACCCTGCGCCGCTGCAGGATCGCGTGGACGACGTTCTCGATCATGGGTCGAGCACTCGGTCGAGCTCGGAGTCCACGAGCAAGGCGCCCTCGACCACGACCTTGTCGGTGGTGACCACCCCCTCGAGGATGGCGATGCGGTCGCCGATGACGGGACCGGGGACGACCTTGCGCCGCGTGAAGCCCGCGGTCTCCTGCACGACCACCACGAACTGATCGTGGTGGAGGAACAGCGCGGAGGCTGGCACCGTGGCCGCCGCCGAGAGCTTGCGCTCCACGAGGATGGTGGTCGCCATCTCGGACCGCAGGCGGGGATCGGCGGCGTCGAGCTCGAAGCGCACCTCGAGGGTGTGCGAGGCCGGATCGAGGACGTCGCCGACGGTGCCGACCTTGGCGGTGAACGTGACCCCCGGGATCGAGGTCACGGTGAAGCTCGCCTTGGCGCCCTTCACGATCGACCCCATGTCGCGCTCGAACACGGCGCCGATCACCACCAGCTTGGAGGTGTCGCCGACGAGGAAGGTCTCCTTGGCGTCCTCGGGGCCCACGCGCTCGCCGGGCGCGATGCCGCGGGTCAGCACGCGACCGGCCGCCGAGGCACGGAGCTCGTAGGTCGCGGCGCTGCCGCCCGAGAGCCCGAGGGCGGCGACGGCCTCCGCCGCGCGCGCGTACTCGGTCTGCTCCTTGTGCAGGTTGGCCTCCGCCTCTCGCACCTCCTTGTCGGTCGCCGCCCCGTCCTTGCGCAGCGCCACCAGGCGGTCGTAGTTGGTCTTCGCGAGATCGAGCTCGGTCTTGGCCTGCGCGAGCTCGGCGCGCGCGGCCGCCGCGTCCTTGCTCTGGATCGTCGCGAGCAAGGTGCCCTTGACCACCTCTTGTCCGACCGACACGTCGACCGTGCGCACGTACCCGGAGAGGGGGGCGCGGACCGCGTAGGACGCCCCAGGCGCGAAGCCCACCCGACCGAAGAGGCGGAGGTTGGCGGCGCCGGCCGCCGCGGCGGGCGCCTCGACCTTGACCAGATCGGTGGTGGGTGTGACCCCCGCCTCGGCCGCGACCCCGTGTCGTTCGCAGGCCGGAAGAGCACATCCCAGCAGGAGCGGCGCGACGCGAAGAACAGCGATGGACCAGCGACGAAGCGACATCGGGGCCCCATCAGCGAGGAGCGTGCCAAGCAGAGCCAGAGCTTTCGGAGCGCACGGCTCCGTCACCCCCCCCAGGAGGAGTGACCGTCTGGGGCGTTCTACCCCACCCCGGTGGGGCGCTGCCCCTTTCTGGGACGGCCTGGCGCTACTCCGGGGGCTCGCTCTCGCCCTGCACACCGTAGTGGGTGAGCTTGCGCCGCAAGGTCTTGCGATCGAGGCCCAGGATGCGGGCGGCCATCGAGCGATTGCCCGTCACCGCGTCCACCACCTTGAGGATGTACCGCCGCTCGACCTCCTCGAGGGGGACCAGCTCGCTCGGATCGTCGGAGGTGACGAGCACGTGCGAGGAGCGGTAGCTCGAGACCTTCTCCGGCAGGTCTTCCACCGAGATCTCGGCGAAGCGGGTGAGCGCGACGGCCCGCTCCATGGCGTTCTGCAGCTCGCGGACGTTGCCAGGCCAGGCGTAGGCCATCAGCTTCTGCGCGGTGGCGGCGGTGAGGCCGGTGATGGCCTTGCCCTCCCGCGCCGCGAAGCGGGCGATGAAGTGCTGGGCGAGGAGGAGCACGTCGACCCCGCGCGCGCGGAGGGGCGGCAGCGCCACCTGCACCACGTTGATGCGGAAATACAGGTCTTCGCGGAAGCGCTTCTCCTCGACGGCCACCTCGAGATCGCGGTTGGTCGCGGCGATCACCCGGGCGTCGAAGGGGGTCTCGGTGGAGCCCCCGACGGGGCGGACGGTGCGCTCCTGGAGGACGCGCAGGAGCTTGGCCTGCACGCCGAGCGACAGCTCGCCGATCTCGTCGAGGAACAGCGTGCCCTTGTGGGCCTCCCGGAACAGGCCCTTCTTGTCGGTCCGCGCATCGGTGAAGGCGCCGCGCACGTGGCCGAACAGCTCGCTCTCGATGAGGCTCTCGGGCACCGCGGCGCAGTTGATCGCCACGAACGGGCCGCCTTCTCTCCGGCTCTTGCGGTGGAGCGCGCGGGCGACGACCTCCTTGCCGGTGCCGCTCTCGCCCGTGATGAGCACGGAGGCGTCCGAGGCCCCGACGCGCTCGACCAGGTCGTTCACGGCCGCCATCGCCGGGCTCTTGCCCACGAGGTCGCCGAAGCCGCGTTCGGCCTCGATCGTGCGGCGCAGCTCGCGGACCTCGGCCCGCAGGGCGCGGTGCTGGATCGCGCGCTCGATCGACAGGGTGAGCGGCTCGAGCTGCACCGGCTTGGTCACGAAATCGTAGGCGCCCGCGCGGATCGCCTCGACGGCGGTCTCGAAGCTGCCGAACGCGCTGAGCACGATCACCGGCACGTCCGGGCGGTTCTCGACGATGCGCCGGCACAGCTCGAGGCCGTTCATGTGGGGCATGTTGAGGTCGGTGACGACCACGTCGATGTCGTCCTCGCGGAGGGCGGCGAGCGCCTCCTCGGCCGAGGTCCTGGCCACCACGGCGTACCCCCGCTTGCCGAGCCCGGTCGTGAGCAGGGCAACCATCGTTTTTTCGTCGTCGACGACGAGGACCCGGCCGGACATGGAGGCGCCTTCGAGCATACTCCCCCGCCGCAAGCGAAACTCGTGCCGCGACCTGCGCGACCCGGAGCGGGGCCTCAGCTCGGCAGGAGGAGGTGGAAGGTGGTGCCCTTGCCGACCTCGCTCTCGACCTCGAACCGCCCGCCGTGCTCCTGGACGATGCCGTACGACACGGAGAGGCCGAGGCCCGTGCCCTCGCCGACGTCCTTGGTCGTGAAGAACGGGTCGAACACGCGGCCGAGCTGGTCGGCCGGGATGCCGATGCCCTCGTCGGAGACGGTGAGCTCGGCCTCGCGCCCGCGGAGGCCGACCGCGGTCCGGACCGTGCCGCCCTCCGGCATGGCGTGCATCGCGTTGACGACGAGGTTGGTGAGCACCTGGTGCAGCTGCCCGGCGTCGACCTCGGCCTCCACGTCGTCCCCTTCGGCGAGGACGAGGCGCACGCGCTTGCGTTCGGCCACCGGGCCGAGGAGATCGAAGGCCTGGCGGACCACGCCGCGCAGCGACTGGCGCGCCTTCTCCGGAGGCCGATGGCGCGCGAAGTCGAGCAGCTGCCGGATGATGCCGGTCATGCGATCGGCCTCTTCGGCCACCGTCTTCGCGTGGACCTGCGCCTCGTCGAGCGTGTCCTCGCCCTCGGCGATCATCCGCGCGTACACCGAGACCACGTTCAGCGGGGTGCCGAGCTCGTGCGCGAGGCCCGACGCGAGGCGACCGACGGTGCGCAGGCGGTCGGCCTGGCGCAGCTGCTCGGTCGCGGCGTCCTTCTCGGCGTTGGCGTGGGCGAGCTTCTCGGCCATCGCGTTCATCTCCTCGGCCAGCGCACCGAGCTCGTCCCCGCGCGGCAGGCTCAGGCGCGCGTCGAGCTCACCGCGCCCGACCCGGCGGGCGTGCTCCACGAGCAGCCGGATCGGACGCCCGAGCAGACCGAGCCCGATGAGGGTCGCGAGCAGCGCGCACGCGAGCGCGAGGGCGACGGTGGTGACCACGGTGGTGAGCACCGAGGCGCGCACGAACCGCTGCTGGGCGGCGAGCGACTCCGAGATCTCGAGCGCGCTCGGCACCGGCCCCTTGACCGGCACGAGCGTGTACTGCCGCTCCTCGCCCTGGGCGTCGCGGGCGACGAAGCTCACCATGTTGCCGGCCATCGCGCTGGCCTGCGAGGCCGCGTCGGTGATGGGCGCGTCGAGCGAGCCGTACGGATTGCCGAGCCACACCCAGCGGACGACGACGCTCTCGTGTCCGAGGACGAGGTCGGTGCGATCGGCCTCGCGGAGGCGGGTGTGGGCCTCGACGTCGCCCGCGCGGGCCCAGGTGGCCGAGACCATCGAGCCGAGGGCGCGGCCGAGCACCTCGTGGTCGCGCCGGGTGTCCGCGTCGAAGGTGTTCACCTCGCTGCGGACGCGGATCCATCCGGAGAGCGCGAGGAGCAGGCTCATCACGAAGATGAGGGCCGCCGCCAGTCTGCGCGCGAGCTTCATGGGACAAAACTACAACGCGACGCCGACCTCGCCCCGGTCAAAGGGCGGGAAGGCGTCGCGTCGGAACACCGAGGTTCGCTAGCCGGCGGCCTGGACGACGGCCTTGAAGGCGTCGGGGTGCACGGCGGCGAGGTCGGCGAGGATCTTGCGATCGAGGCCGATGTTCTTGTTCTTGAGCGCGTGGACCAGCTTGCTGTAGCTGCCACCGAGCGCGCGGACGGCCGCGTTGATGCGGGCGATCCACAGGCGGCGGAAGTCGCGCTTGCGCTTGCGGCGGTGGATGAACTGGTACTGCCACGCGTTGCGGACGGCCTCGACGGCGTCGCCGAAGATGCGGCCGCGCGCGGAGTAGAAGCCCTTCGCGTGACGGAAGATGCGATTGCGGCGGCGACGCGCCTTGAAGCCTCGTTTGACCCTGGGCATTTGCTAGCTCCTCAACCGTACGGCAGGAGAAGCTTGATCTGCTTCTCGAGGCTGGAGTGAACCATGTCGTTGTTGCGGAGACGGCGGATACGCTTCCGCGACTTCTCCTGCATCATGTGGTTGCCGCCAGCCTTGGAGCGGCGCACGCGCCCCGAGCCGCTGATCTTGAAGCGCTTGGCGGCCGCGCGGTTGGTCTTCATCTTGGGCATCGTCGGACCTTTCGAAGTCGCTCGGCCGGGTCCGCTCCGGAGACGGCCCTCGCGGGACGTCAGGAAACGGTTGAGAACCCGGGCTCGAAGCGGGGCGCAGACTCTAGTCAGCGCGGGCCGCCGGTCAAGGCGCCTGTGCGAACGCCGGGAAAAGTGCCATGTTCCGGGCCCCGTGCACGGCCACCTGCCCCTCCACGACCCGAAGAAGGGCCGGCGCGCCCCCCGCCGCCCCGCCGACTGGCGCTGGCAGTCGCGCAACGCCGTCACCGACCTCGCCGCCCTCGAGCGCGCGCTCGTGCTGACGGAGGCCGAGCGAGAGGGCGTGCGGCGCGCGGCCGAGGCGGGCCTGCCGCTCGGCATCACTCCCTACTACCTCTCGCTGTGCGACCGGCACGACCCGGCGTGCCCCGTGCGCCGCCAGTGCGTGCCCACCGCGGCCGAGGGCGTCGAGGTGCCCGGCGACCTCCGCGATCCGCTCGGCGAGGAGGCGCACGAGGTCGCGCCGCACCTCGTCCAGCGTTACCCGGACCGCGTCCTCCTGCTCGCGACCGATCGGTGCGGCGTCTACTGCCGGTTCTGCACGCGCTCGCGCATCGTCGGGGACGGCGGTGGCCCCGTGCCGCTCGCCCGCCTCGAGCCCGCCCTCGCGTGGCTCCGCGCCCACCCCGAGGTGCGTGACGTGATCGTGAGCGGTGGCGATCCCCTGCTCCTCGCGACCGAGCGGCTCGTCGCGCTGCTCGCGGCGGTGCGCGCGGTGCCGAGCGTGGAGACGATCCGCCTCGCCACCCGGTGCCCCGTCACGCTGCCGCAGCGGGTCACGAGCGAGCTCGTGCGCGCCCTCAAGCCGCTGCACCCCCTCTGGGTGATGACGCACTTCAACCACGACAAGGAGCTCACCCCCGCGTCCACCCGTGCGCTCACCCGCCTCGTCGACGCTGGCTTCCCGGTGATGAACCAGACGGTGCTCCTGCGCGGCGTGAACGACGACGCGGCCACCCTCGAGCGGCTCTGTCGCGGGCTCGTGAAGCGGCGGGTGCGCCCGTACTACCTCCTGCAGGCCGATCCGGTGCGTGGCACGGGGCACCTGCGCACCCCCCTCGCGACCGGGGTCGCGCTGATGGCGGAGCTCCAGGGCCGGCTCACCGGCATCGCGCTCCCGCGCTACATCGTCGACACCCCGGGCGGGCGCGGGAAGGTGCCGGTGCTGCCGGAGACGGTGGTGGCGCGTGGCGACGGCGTGACGACGCTGCGGACGTTCCGCGGCGAGCTCGTGGACTACGTCGACCCGCCGGCGTGAAGCGCGCTATCTTCCGCGGATGCGCTCGCTCCTCCGTGCCGTGGCCCTCGTCGCGATCCAGGCGGTCGCCCTCGAAGGGGTCGCGCTCGCCGACGTCGACGTGCCCTCGACCCCGGCGTCCGCCAAGGTCACCGCCGAGGAGCGACCGTTCCTCTACCTCACCGATCCGAGCACCCCCTCGGCCGGGGTCTTCACCGCGGGCTACGGCTTCGGCCTCGGCTCCGGCGTGCCCGCCGATCGACCGCTGCCCGCCAAAGTGGGCGCGGCCGGCGCCTCCCACACCGTCACGCTCGGGTACGGCGTCACCGCGCGGTTCGCGCCGTTCGGCACCGTCACGGCGGACAAGGACGGCGGGGCCACCGGCGTCGTCGGCGCGCGCTTCCAGGTCACCGATCCCGGGTCGCCGTTCCGCTTCACGGTCAGCGGCGCGGGCTTCCGGGAGGGGCGCGGCGGCGCGCTCGGCCTCTGGCTGCGTGGCGCCGCGAGCTACGACATCGGCGCGTTCCGCGTCGCTGGCAACGCCCACGCCGAGAAGGTGTTCGCCTCGGCGCGCGATCGCGTGGACGTGCTCGCCATGGTCGGCGCGAGCTACCGCCTCGGCTCGAGCTTCCGCCTCGGCGTCGAGTACGTCGGCCAGGATCTCGAGGACTTCGTCGAGCGCGAGGAGGCCGAGGGTGGCGCGCGCCACTTCGTCGGACCGACCGCCGCGCTCGACCTCGGGCACGCGCAGCTCACCGCCGGCCCGGCGTTCGGGCTCAACGAGAAGAGCCCGCGGCTGCTCGGCCGCGTGGCCGTCCTCGTCAGCTTCTGACGTGCACGTCCGTCGCGCGCGCCCCGAGGACCGAGCCGCGATCGCCGCGGTGTGGCGCGACGCGTTCCTCGACGATCCGGTGTGGACCGCGATCCTGCCCGAGGCGTCTCGGCGCGGCGGACAGCTCTTCGCCCTCTTCTCGCGGCTGCTCGCGAGTCGTTGGCTGCGTCGCGATCTCGTCCACGTCGTCGAGCACGAGGGCATGGTCCGCGCGGCCGCCGCGTGGAGCCAGCCCGGCGCCTGGAAGACCACCGCCCGCGAGATCGTCGGGCTCGGCCCCGGGCTCCTCCTGGCGCTCGGTGCCCGCGCCGCGCACGGCCTCGTGGCCCTCGAGCGCGTCGAGCGACACCACCCGCTGCACGCGCACCACTACCTCGCCATCGTGGGGACCGCGGCGTCGTTCCAGGGTCGAGGGGCGGGGGCCGCGCTCCTCGCGGAGGTGCTGCCCACCTGCGACCGCGCGCGGCTGCCGGCGTACCTCGAGTCGAGCAACCCGCGGAACCAGCCGTTCTACCGGCGCCACGGCTTCGTCGCCGACCGGGAGATCCACGCGCTCGGCGGCGCCTTCGTCACTCCGATGACCCGTCCACCGACCGGCTGAGGCACGATGCCGGGATGGGTTCCCGGGAACGCATCCTCGCGCGTCGCGCGCAGTTCGTCGCAGCGGCGCTCGCCGCCACCACCCTCGGCTGCTCGCGCAAGGAAGGGCCCGAGATCGTGGCTCCGGTCGAGGGTGACAAGGCGTCGAAGTCGGACGCACGCGTCGAGCCCGACGTGGCGCCGGCGCCGTGCCTGGAGATCGTCCCGGTCGACGGCGGGATCACCGCCGCGCCGTGCCTCACCATGGGCGCGCCGCACGACGCGGGTCCGGTCCCCGCCATCTGCCTCTCCCCCATGATCCCGAAGGACGCCGGGGTGCCGATCAAGTGAACATCGGCCGCCTCCACGGGCGGCCGCCCCCGCGCGCCTCCGGGTGCCCTTGACAGAAGTGTGAACGTGGTTCATGTTGTGAACGTGATTCACAAACAGGCCGCCTTCGTCCCGCACGCCCGCCGCCGCGAGGACAAGACCAGCGCCGTGCTCGACGCGGCCATGGCGCTCCTCGCCGAGGGCGGGCTCGAGGCGCTCACGCTGCAGGCCGTGGCCCACCGCCTCGGCATCGTGACGACGGCCCTCTACCGCTACTTCCCCTCCAAGGACGCGCTGCTCGCCGCGCTGCAGCGGCGCGCGGTCGGCGACGTGCACGCGCACCTGTCGGCGGAGCTCGGGCGGGTCCCGGGCGTCGTCGGGCGGGTCGCCCCCGAGGTCGCCACCCTCGCCGCGCTCCTCCACGCGGCGCGCACGTACATGGATCTGCCCCGCGCGCGGCCCGAGGCGTTTCGCTTGCTCGCGCTGCTCATCGGCGACCCGCGCGTGCTCATCGCCGACGAGGAGGCCGCCCGCACCGCGCCGCTCGTCACCGAGCTGCTGGTCGAGATGGCGCGCCTGTTCGCGCGCGCCGCCGAGGCGACCGCGCTCGAGCCGGGCGACGCGCTCGGCCGGACGCTCACCCTCTGGGCGACCCTCCACGGCCTCACCCAGCTCGAGAAGCTGCGCCGCGTCGCGCCCCACGCGCCCACCGCGGCGGCGCTGGCCGACGGCTCCGTGACCGCGCTCCTCCGCGGCTTCGGCGCCACCCCGAACTTGCTCTCTCGCGCCTCTCGCGCGCTCGACCGCCTGCCCCCTGCCGGAGAAACCGCATGATCGCCCCGCTGCCCTTCGCCCTCGGTGCGCTCGCCTGGAGCGCGAGCGAATACGCCCTCCACCGCTTCGTCGGCCACGGCCCGAAGCGCAAGCCCGTGCGCGGCCTGCGCTCGCTCACCCCCACGGGGCTCATGGCGCTGTTCAACGAGGAGCACCTCGCCCACCACACCGACCCGCAGTACTTCGCGCCCACCTCCAAGAAGGTCGTCGCGGCGGTGGCGGTCACCGGCGTGGTCACCACCCTCGGCTCGCTCGTGGTCGGGCCGCGGCGCGCGCTCTCGTTCGCGCTCGGCTTCGGCGCGACCTACGCCGCGTACGAGATCATCCACCGCCGGATCCACACCCATCCGCCGACCGGCACGTTCAGCCGCTGGGTGCGGCGCCACCACCTGCACCACCACCACAAGAGCCCGCGCGAGAACCACGGCGTCACGTCGTACCTCTGGGACCGCGTGTTCGACACCGAGGTGCGCATCGCCGAGGGCCAGAAGGTGCGCGTGCCGCGCCGCGCCGCGCCGCCGTGGATGGTCGACGCCGCGACCTCCGAGGTGCGCCCCGAGTTCGCCGCCGACTACGACGTGGTCGGTCCGCGCCGTGCCGCGAGCGCGGAGGAGACGCTGGTCATCGGGTGATCAGCTCGACGACGGCTCGGCCTTCGGCGTCGGCTTCTGGATCTGGAAGCCGAAGACGAAGTTCACGCCCAGCGTGAAGGCGCTGGGGCCGAACGAGCGCGTCTCGGCGGGCCCGGTGTCGAGCACGAGCAGCGCGCCGCGGAGCTCGAAGGCGTAGAACGACCGCTGCCGACGGGCGCTGTAGCGGTAATCGCCGGCGAAGACGAAGGCGAGCGGCACCACGGCGACCTCGAGGTACGGTCGCGACGCCTCTCCGAGGTAGGCGCCGGCGCCGATCTCGAGGCCGAACACGAAGCGGTGGTCGCGGCTCCACCCCGAGGGGCGATGGTCGAGCGCGTAGCCGAGGAAGCCGCCCAGCGGGACGAGCACGTCCGCCGTCGGGGCGGCGATCCCCGTGCGCAGGCCGAAGCGCAGCGCGCCCGGGCCGAGGTCACGCGCGACGAAGAGGGCGAGCGGCGCGGCGAGCTTCGTCGTGCGCACCGTGGTCGGGTCGTCGCCGCGGCTGCCGATGGGGAAGAACAGGGTGGGCGTCGCGGGCAGCGCGAGGCCGAGGTCGATCCCATCGTGGTTCGGCGGCGGCGACTCGCGAACGGAGAGGCAGACCTGCGGAGGGGGCTCGACCGGCGGCGGTGGCTCCTTGTTCGGCGCCGAGAGGCAGGGCGCGACGTACGGCTCCGGCGGGCACTCCCCTTCGGGCGGCGGGTCAGGGCACTCGGCCCGTGCCTCGCTCGTGAGGGTGCCGACGGCGGCCGCGACGAAGGCCGCCCGCCGGGCGAGGATGCGATCGCGCGGGGTCATGCCCGACAACGTCGCACGAAGGGCCCGCTTACAGCCCTGCTTACAGCTCGCCCTGTTTACAGCTCACCCTGTCTACAGCTCCCCCGTCGCCTTCTTGAGCTGGGCGCGTGCGATCCGCAGCTCGACGCGCGCGTTCAGGTGGTTGAGGCGCGTGCGGGTCACGTCGGCCTCGGCGTCGGTGAGGATGGTGCTGGTGATGCCGCCGAGCTGGAACTGCTCCTTGCGGACCCGGAGCGCGTCCTCGGCGGCGCGGAGCTCGGCCAGCGTGGAGACGACCGAGGCGTCGGCCTCACGCACCTTCACGAAGGCGTTGGTCACGTCGAGGATCAGCGCGTCGGCGACCTGCTCCCGGGTGGCCTTGAGCTGCTCGGTCGAGGCGGAGATGGTCTTCTTCTGCTCGCTCGCGACGAGGGTGTCGTTCGGTGACCAGGTGAGCTGGAGGCCGAGGCTCCAGGTGGTCATGAACTTGTCCTGCGAAGGGAACACGCGCTGGTTCGGGTTCGCGGTGAGCAGCTGCGCCACGCCGTCGAGGCGCGGGTAGAGGCCCGCCGACACGACCTTGCTCGTGGACTCGATGGCCGCGATCTGCGCGTCGATGGCCTTGAGCTCGGGGCGCCGGTTGGCCGCGTCGGCCTTGAGGGTCTTGAGATCGCCCGTGAACTTGGGGATCTCGACCATCAGATCCTCGCCGAGCGAGAAGGCCTCGTCGTCGGGGGCGTGCATGAGCATGCGGAGGTTGGTCTCGGTGAGGGTGACCAGGTTCTCGGACTTGATCACCGCGAGCTCGGCGCCCGCGCGGCTGGCCTCGACCTGCGAGACGTCGGCGGTGGTGACCGCCTTGAGCTCGAGGCGGACCTTGAGGTCCTTGAGGTGCGACTCGGCCTGCGCCACCGCGGACTTGGCGATGACCACGGTGCCCCGCGCGCGGAGCACGTTGTAGAACGCGACCCGCGCGTCGGCCGCGGTGCCGATCTCGTTGACCTTCGACGTCCACTTGGCCGCCTCCTGCGAGGCGAGGGCCGACTTGTGGTTGTCGTAGATGCGGAACACGTAGTCGCTGATCGGCACCACCAGGGTGGCGCTGAGCGAGTACTGGTTGAGCAGGACGGGGAACGAGATGGACGGGGCGGCGACGAGGATCGAGCCGGTGGGCAGGGGCGCGCCGGGGTTGACCCCCGGGGTCTTCACCACGGCCACGCTGTAGGCCTGGTCGCTGCCGAGGTTGATCGGGTCGACCGGGGACAGGCGCGTGTAGCTCGCCTGGAACGTGAGCCGCGGGAAATAGCCCACGAACGCTTGATCGACGGCGGCGGCGGCGGCCTTGATCTTCGCCTCGTCGACCTTGGCCTGCTTGCTGGTGGCGACGGCGCGCTTGGCGGCCTCGTCGGCGGTGAGCGGCGGGCCACTGCCGAGCGGGATCTGGGGCAGCGGGACGGGCGTGTCGTTCGCGGAGGGACCGGTGGGGGTCGGGCCCGAAGCCGAGGCCGAGGCGCTCACGGCGGGCTTGGCCTTGGGATCCTTGGGCTCCTTCGGCGTCTGGGCCTGGGCGAGCCCGACGAAAACGAGGGTCGTTGCGAGGGGGAGGAGCGCGAGGCGGGACATGGCCTTCCTTTCGACGGGCGATGAGATGCCGAAGGCGGAGACAGGACGCAAGGCTGTTTGGGGCGGACCGGACGGCGCGCCTAGTGCGCACCGGCGATTTCCACCGGACCCTCCGGTTTCCGTAGCAAGAACACGAGCAGGGCCGAGCCGGCGATGAGGACGCTGACCATGGCGAAGGCGTCGGTGAAGGCCCGGACCATCGCCTCGTTGACCACCCGGAGCTGGAGGATTCCGTGGGCGGTCCTCGTCGGGTCGACCGTGCCGGCGCCCACGGTGTTGGCGAGCAGGGCGACCTGCTGCTGGGTGCTCGGGTCGTAGGGCGTGACGTGCTCGGCGAGGTGGGCCGCGTGGATGCGGGTGCCGTCGGTGACCAGCATGCCCATCCAGGCGGTGCCGATCGAACCGCCGAGCTCACGGGTGAGGTTGAAGAGGCCCGTCGCGTTGCCGCGCAGCTTGGGATCGAGGTCGGAGAGCGCGAGGATCGACAGCGGGATGAAGATGAGCGAGAGCCCGGCGCCGAGGACCATGCGCGGTCGGGTCAGATCCCAGAAGCCGACGGCGCGGGTGTACTGGGTGGTGAGGTAGAGGCTGAACGCGACCACCAGCACGCCGAAGAACAGGAGCACGCGCCCGTCGACCTTGTGGCCGAAGCGGCCGACGAGCGGCATGCACACGATCTGGACGAGGCCGGCCACCAGGAACACGTGGCCGATGTCCTTGGCCGAGTAGTGCACCACGGCGCCGCAGAACAGCGAGAACAGATAGGTGGCGGAGAACAGCGCCACGCCGACGAGGAAGTTGATGCCGGTCGCGGCGCTGTAGGCGACGTTCTTGAAGATGCGCAGATCGACGACCGGGTAGGGGGTCTCGAGCTGCCGGACCACGAAGGTCACGAGCGACACGACGGCCACGGCGGTGAGCACGACGATCTCGAAGCTCTGGAACCAGTCGTTGCGGTTGCCCTCCTCGAGCACGTACTGGAGCGAGGCCATGCCGACGGCGAGGAGCGCGATGCCGTAGGTGTCGATCGGCTCGTGGGGGCGCACGTAGCTGGGCTCCTCGATGTTGCGGTAGGCGAACCAGGCGGCGAACAGGCCGATGGGCACGTTGATGAGGAAGATCCAGTGCCAGGAGAACAGGTCGATGAGGTAGCCGCCGACGGTCGGGCCGAGCAGCGGGCCGGTGATGGCGCCGAGGCCGAACAGCGCGCCGGCGATGCCGTGCTCCTTGCGCGGGTAGCGGGCGAACAGGATCGACTGCGCGGTCGGGATGATCGCGCCGCCACCGAGGCCCTGCAGCATGCGGAACAGCACGAGCGAGGGGAGGTTCCAGGCGAGGCCACAGAGCGCGCTCGCCGCGGTGAACATGAGGATCGAGGCGGTGAAATAGCGCTTGTAGCCGAAGCGGCGCTGCAGCCAGCCGGTCATGGGGATGACCACGACGTTGGCCATCATGTAGCCGGTGGAGACCCAGGCGATCTGGTCGAGCGGCGTGCCGAAGCTCGCGCGGATGTCGGACAGCGCGACGTTGACGATGGAGATGTCGAGCACCGCCATCAGCGCGGCCGCCATCGCGGCGATGGTGATCCCGACCTTGGGGCCGGTGATCAGCGTTTGTTCCTCGGTGGCCATGGCGGGTTCTCTTGGCCTGCGTGCATTCACTTGAGGTGGACGACGACGGTGGTGCTCATGCCGGGGCGGAGCTCCATGTCCTTCGGCAGGGTGAACCGCACGAGCACCGGCACCCGCTGCACGACCTTGGTGAAGTTGCCGGAGGCGTTGTCGGGCGGAAGCAGCGAGAAGCGCGCGCCGCTCGCCGCCGCGAGGCTGTCGACCTGGCCGGTGAACGCGCGGCCGTAGGTGTCGACCTTCACCTCGACGCGCTGCCCTGGCTTCATGTGCGCGATCTGGTCTTCCTTGAAGTTCGCGACCACCCAGAGATCGTCCTTGGGCACGATCGCGAGCAGCGGGCGCGAGGGGTCGACCATCTGGCCGACCTCGACCGAGCGTCGCGACACCACACCGCGCGCCGGGGCCACGATCTTCGTGTACGAGAGGTCGAGCTGGGCCAGGGCGAGGTTGGCCTCGGCCTGCAGCACGCGCGCCTTGCCGAGCTCCACCTGGGCCTTCACCACCGCGAGCTGCTCGGGGCCGGTCTCTGCCGCCTCGACGCGGGCGCCCGCCACCTCGAGCCCACCGGCCGCGCCGGCCACCGAGGCCTGCGCACCGACCAGGCGC
>CAZUZY010000059.1:0-30614 GCA_964624885.1 uncultured Polyangiales bacterium
GGGCGACCCGGGCGGCGGCGCGCGGCGGCGGACCGGCGACCGGCCAGGGGGCCCCGAGCACGGTGACCTTGCCGTCGCTGCCGTAGGCTTGCAGACCGACCCCGTCTCCGAATCCCCTCTCGATCACCCACCGACGGATCAGCGGCGTCGTCGCATAGGCGTCACCGAACTGCGTGGAGAGGGTGATGATCGCCTGGGGCGGCGAGTAGCTCGTCCCGAGCTCGGCGGAGCTCGCCTCGCGATGCATCGCGAGCAGCGACTCGTGGAACTGCGGCGGGGTGTCGCGCTCGACCACGTCGGTCAGCGTGGTGCGGCCGAGCTCGAGTGTGTAGCCGTAGGTCCCGAGTCCGCGGTCGACCAAGGGACCCGCCGCGGCGACCAGGCCCTCGAGCCAACCTCGGTCGTCCACGTCGAGCGAGTAGGCCGCCTCGACCACCGACAGCGTGTCCACTCCCATCGCCCCAGCATGCCATTCCCTCGACCTCCCCTTCCAGAGGAGGCGGTACGCTGCGGTGATGAAGTTCGACATCGGGCGCGCGCGCCTCTGGATCGTCCCCGAGTCGCCCAGCCTCGCCGCCCCGGCCGGGCTCACCGACGCCGAGCTCACCGTCGCGCGGCTCGTGGCGCTCGGCCGCAGCAACGCCGAGATCGCACGGCTCCGCGCGCGATCGGTACGAACCATCGCCAACCAGGTCGCTGCGATCCTGCGCAAGCTCGGCGTGACCTCTCGGGTGGAGATCGCGGCGAGGATCGGCGACGGCGCTACTGCGGGTTGAGCCCCGCGATGGTGAGCAGCGGCTTCGCCACGCCGCCGATGCCCTCGGCGACGATGCACCCGATCGCGATCGTGGTCAGGGTCACCTCGCGCACCGCGAAGCGCTTGGCGAGGACGATCCACATGATGAACCCGCCGACGAAGAACGTGAGGCCATAGCTCACCGACAGCACGAGTCCGAGGCCCACACCGGTGCTCTCCGGGAGGTATTTCTCGAGGCCCTTGATGCGCTCGACGAGCACGTAGGCGACGCCGACCGCCGCGCCGATCACCAGCGCCTTGAGCGCGCCCGGGGGCAGGGGCTGCGAGCCGTCGAAGATCTGCGCCGAGGCGGCCCACATCTTGGCGACCGGCGCGGGGAGCTTGGAGTCCAGCGTCATCGGGTGCCGCTCGGCGATCTTCTGGAAGGCGAAGGCGGCGACGAGCGAGCAGGGGAGCACCGTGACCACCTGCAGCCAGAACTGCCAGCGCGACGGCACGCGGAACCAGCGGCCGTAGGCGAAGTCGTTGGTGAGCGTGCCGGCCTGCGCGCCCGAGCCGGCCACGAAGCCAGCGCCCGCCAGGTTGATGGCCGCGCTGCGCCCACCGAAGGCCGCGGTCACGCCCTGGATGAGGATGCCCATGACGCGGGCCGGGTTGAACGCGGTGAGCGCGGCGGCGCGGGTGGCGATGATGTTCTGGAGGAACCCGCCGACCGCGATGAGGACGATCGACAGCAGGATCGACACCCCGAAGAACACCTTGAGCACCACGGCGCAGATGACGAACGAGATCGCGGCGAACGCGCCGAACTGACGCGAGGTGAGCACCGCGTCCTCGTCGACCTCGCCCGAGCCCTTGCCGAGCGAGGCGATGGACTTGAACGCGTCGGCGAATGCGCGCCAGTTGAGCACGATGCCGAGGATGCCCGCGCCCACCAGGAACCCGAGGCCCGGCCAGAAGAACTTGTGGGGCGCCTTCGGATCCGGGGTCCACCCGAGCTTCGCCATGACCATGAGGACGCAGGCGCCCACGAGGAAGCCGACGCAGGTGCGCATGCCCATCAGGTACGAGCCCGCCGTCGCGAACGGCGACCAGGCGATGGCGCCGCCGAACGCGGCCAGCACCGGGATCGCGGTCTCGTCGGGCAGCTTGCCGTAGCCGCCGTCCTTGTTCAGGATGACCACCGCCATCGCGACGACGGTCGTGACCAGCAGGATCTTCGGCTGGCGCGGGTCGCCCTCCTCGACCAGTGCCTTGATCACCCCGGCGGTCGCCTTGGCGCCTGGCCAGGGCAGCTGCTCGCGGATGACCAGCAGCTGGCGGAGCGGGATGACCATCACCAGGCCGACGAGGCTCGAGATGACCCCGAAGACGGTCATCTCGAACAACGTGTACGGGCGCCCCGTCATCGCCTTGGCGGCGAAGAAGTTGCTGATGAACCCGAGGCTGCCGCCCGCCGAGCCCATGCTGGCGACGATGACCATCTCGGTGGTGGTGATAGGCAGCTTGGAGACGAAGAAGATGGCGAAGAAGAACAGCGCCGCGATCGTCGGCCCCTCCTCGATGACCCCGAACGAGAGGGTCAGGTAGGAGTTCATGAAGCAGAGGACGATGGCGAGCGCGAACCCGGTCGCGATAGAGCGGGTCGTGAGGCCGGGCACGGGGCCGAGAGCGGCGGGCGCGGCGACTTCGGTGGGTTCGGCGGCGGTCTCGTCGGACATGGCGGCCGGGTCGTATCCGAGTCACGCGGCGCTGGCCACTCACCCCCGGTACTCGGGCCCGCGGACCACGCGCACGAGCACGCGGACCGCGAGATCCACGGGGGGCAGCGCGGGGCCGTCCAGGAACAGCACCTCGAGGGTCCTATCGTACGACTCCACGCGCGCGTAGCTCGGGAGGGCCGCGATCGCCTCCACGACCTCCGGGCGCAGCCAGTCGACCTCCGCGGCCCCGGGCAGCGTGGCGATGGTGCGTGGCGCGAGCCTCGGGTGCGACCGCAGCTCGTACCCCGGAGGGAGGTCGTGCTCGGCGATCGTCGCCAGTCCTCGCCGCTCCGTGCCCTTCGTCGAGACCCGCACGCGGTCCGTGCTCGAGGACGAGCTCGGCTCCTGGAAGACGTCCAGCCGGAGCACGATCGGCACGCCCTTCACGGTGCCTTCGGCGCGGAAGTCGTCGGTGCGGCGGTCGGCGCGAGGAATGCCGATGCGCGCCGCCAGCGCCGTGCCGCGGGCGTGCTGCGCGCGGCGGCGACGGCGCGCCACGAGGGGTGCGGCCACGAGGGCGACGAGGAGGCAGCCGCCGACGACGGCCAAGACGAGCTCCAGGAACCCCACGGTCCGGCCAGCTCACCACGAACGGCGGCCACCGGCCATCGTGTGCCGTGGGAGCACAGCCAACACCCGATCACGGCGAACCGCCGAAGATCCGCGAACGCCGTGGGAAATCGCCCGGCACGACTCCTGCTGTGGCGAGCGCATCCCTTCGCAGGAGAACCCGACATGCGCGCGTCTGCCCTCTTCCTCACCCTCTCCGTCGTCGCTGGCTGCTCGAGCAAGGTCGTCGACAGCGAGCAAGTCTCGTCCTTCGATCCGGCGCGGACCCTGGACAGCCTGTCGGCCACGGAGGCGGAGCAGTACTGCGGCGACGTCAACGCCTACACCAAGAAGGTGACCGACTCGTTCGACGGCAAGCGCTTCGGGTGCGCGGCCATGGCGCCGCTCGCCGCCACCGCGACCAAGACCGACGCCGAGGCGGCCGCCGCGTGCAAGAAGGCCTTCGACGACTGCCTCGCGAAGCCCACCACCACCACGCCCACCAAGGAGACGAGCTCGTGCAAGTCGGCCTACACCGACCTGCAGAAGTGCAAGGGCACCGGCACGACGGTCGGCGACATGAACGGCTGCCTCGAGGACATGCGCGGCCAGCTCGCCACCCTCGGCACCTACGACCCGTGCTCCACCCTGAAGGCGGGCGGCGTCGGCGCGAAGAGCCCGGCCACGGCGCCGGAGGAGAGCCCGAAGTGCAAGGCGCTGCAGGCCAAGTGCCCCGCTGCGTTCAGCTCCAGCAGCGACAGCAGCCCCTCGCCCGGTGGCGCTGGCGCCCCGAGCGCTTCGGGCTAGCGTCCCGCCCCGTTGGACGCCCTGCGCGAATGGGCCGCGATCGCCCGCTATCACATCATGCTCGTCGCCATGACGGCGGCCCTGGTGTTCGGCTGGATCACGACCGGCAAGTACCTGTTCGCGCTCACGCTGGTGGTCGGCCTCGACTGGTTCCTCATCAACCTGATGAACCGGGTGACCGACCTCGCCGAGGACCTCGAGAACGGCATCCCCGGCACCGAGCGCGTGGCGCGGAACGCCCGCGCGTTCACCGTCGGCGCGTGGGCGCTGATGCTCGGGTCGTTCGTGGCGGTGCACCTCGTGTGGCCCGCGCTCACCCCGTACCGCGTCGCCGTCCAGGTCATCGGGCTCGGCTACAACTACAAGATCGTGCCGTCCCCGCGGGGGCTGTCGCGGTTCAAGGAGATGTACTTCTTCAAGAACTTCGGGAGCTCGGTGCTGTTCGTGCTCACGTGCTTCGTGTACCCGCTGGTGGTCGCGGGCACGCGGATCGTGCCCTTCTCGACGGTCCTCGTGCTCGCGCTGTTCTTCGTGCCGTTCGAGCTCACCTACGAGATCCTCTACGACCTGCGCGACCTCGAGGGTGACCGCGCCGAGGGCGTGCCGACCTACCCGGTCGTCCACGGCCCGGCCCGCGCCCAGCAGATCATCGACGCGCTGCTCGTGGGTTCGTGCTGCGTGCTCGTCGTGGGCTTCGCGACCCGGGCGCTCGGGGCGCGCGAGCTCCTCATGCTGTTCGCGCCGATCGCGCAGCGGTTCTTCTACCGGCCGCGCGTGGCCCGCGGCATCACGACCGGGGACTGCATCCTGCTCACCCACCTCGGGACGGCGCAGCTGGTGCTGTTCCTGCTCGGGACGGCGCTTTGGCTGCGGGCGGGGCTGCCAGCGAACGTGTTCCTCTGACGTTGCGGCCGTCGAGAACTCTGCGAGACTCGAGCCGATGCGGCGCTGGATCGCGATGGGTCTGCTGGTCGCCTGCCATGGGGTCGCCTGCAGTGGTGGAGGCGATCCCGCCGAGGTCACCGACGCTGCGGGAGATGCCACCGAGGACACCGTCGTCGACGTCGACACGGCGCTCCTGGGTGACACGGGCGCCTCGACCGACACGGGCGCCTCGCCGGAAACGGGAACGACGACCGACACGGGCACGACGACCGACACGGGGACGGCCGTGGACGCCCCGGGCGACACGGGCGACACGGGTGACACGGGTGACACGGGTGGCCTTGCCGCGTTGAACGACGAGTTCGGCTCTGCCGCCACGCTGTCTTCGTTCGGTGACCTGTATCCGTCGCGACACTCGATCCTCGACATCGGCGCGACGACGCCGGGCGCGCTGACGCTCGCGCCCACGCTCGCGCTGCACACCACGTGGTACTCCGACGACTACGGCCCGCTGCTCTACAAGAGCGTGCCGACCGACTTCGTCGTGGAGACCGCGGTCGTCGTCACGCGCATCGGATCCTCGGCGGCGCCGTCCGGCAACTTCAACCAGGCGGGGCTCTTCGTGCGCGACCCGGCGACGAGCTACCCCGGCAACGCGCGCTGGCTCATGTACAACGTCGGCCACCAGGACGGACGCCTGGCCCGTGAGGCCAAGTGGACGAGGCCGGCCACGACTGGCGCTTCGCTCTCCACGCTCTACCTCAACGACACGCCCGGCGGCTCGCTGACGGTGCAGCTGCGGATCTGCCGGGTCGGAGGCACGTTCCATTTCTTCCATCGCCATCCGTCGGAGCCGGCGCTGGTGGAGGAGGCGTTCGTCACCTCGACGACGCGCGTCAACGGCAACGGCGCCGGGGTCGCGACGCCGGGCGTCTCGGCCAGCGGAGGGCCGCTGCGGTTCACGGTGCCGATGGCGACTGCGGTGCAGGTGGGCCTGCTGGTCGGCACCTGGGAGCCTCCCCACGACGTGAAGGGCACGTTCGACTACGTGCGGTTCGCCGCGGTCAGCTCGTACGCGGAGTGCACGAAGGCGCTGCCCTGACCCTGAACGAGGTGGCGAGCAGGTAGGGCACCGCCACGAGCGCCGTGTGCAGGAGCAGCTTCGGGTCGCGCGGCGCGGTGGTGAGCAGGAGCGCCACGAAGAGGCCCGCCGCGAGCACCCGGGGCCCCGCGACGTCGAGGCCGAGACCGTGCCCGCGGCGCCGCGCAGCGACGACAGCGATCGCGCCGACGATCGACAGGAGCGTCCAGGGAGCGAAGCCGGACCCTCCGAGCTCGCCGCGCAGCGTCCAGCGGAACAGCCCCCACCAGCTCGCGAGGATCAGGGCGTGCGCGACGAGCAGGCCGAGCACGAGCTGCAGGAGCCCCCGCGGCCGCAGGCTCGCGCCGAAGGCGAAGTAGCCCCAGCCGAGGACGCCGAGGATCGGCACGCCGAGGTGCCCGGGCTCAGCCCAGCCCCAGAGGCCCGCGCGCACGGCCACCACCTCGACCAGCGAAGCGTCGAAGACGACCACGAGGCCGACGAGCACCGCGGGCCAGCGCGCCTCGGGAAAACAAGCGCGGACGACGTCCCGCGCGGAGAGGATCACCAGGGGCCAGATGAGCGGCACCAGCACCGGCACGTGCCCGAGCCGCAGGTGCCAGCCCGGGGCGTACGCGTAGAACCGGTACCACGCGACGCAGCTCTGCTCGCCGAGCCACCCGGCCAGCGCGAGGACCGCGTATTCGCCGAGCACCGCGCGGCGCGCCCGCGCCATGACGGCGAGCGCGACCACGATGACGACGACGCAGCAGCACTCGAACACCGGCAGCGGCACGGCGCGGCACGCTAGCACTCACTTGCAGGCGCCGGCGCTCCGATCGTCGATGCCCGCGGCGTGCGCGAGGCACGCGTTGTCGTAGGTCTTGCCGTCGCAGCCGCACACGGGGGCGAGCTCCTTCGAGCAACCGATCGGGCGCGCCTTGCAGACGCCCGTGCCGTCGAACGCGCCGCACATCTCGGAGGTCGGGTAGTCGCACCACTCGGTCGCACCGCAGACCGCGCCGACGAGCCCGCCGCAGACCTTGTCCGGCGGCGGCACCGGGCAAGCTCCCTTGCTCGCGACGTTGACCCCGACCGCGGCCGCGTCGCACGGGTTGCCATAGCTCTTGCCGTCGCAGCCACAGACGGGATCATACTTGTCGGGGCAGGCGGTGGGCCGCGCGGCGCACGCGCCCTTCGGCCCGGTCGAATCGCAGGTGCCATCGGCCTTCTGGCAGTACTGGGTCGGCGCACACTCGGCGTTGGACCAGCACGACGTGCCGGTCTTGCACTCGCCCTCGTAGGCCACGTTGATCCCGGCCATCCCCGCGACGCACGCGTTGCTCTGGGTCTTGCCGTCGCAGCCGCACACGGGGGCGTAGAGGAAGTCGCAGCCCTCGGGCCGGGCGGCGCACTTGCCGACGCTGGTGCACGCACCGGTCGCGCGCTTGCAGTACCCGGCGCCGCACTCGCCGGCGGTGCCATTGCAGGTCTTCTCGGGGGGGCAAGCCCGGTAGGTCCACCCGCAGGTGCCCGCCGACGTGCGGCCGCACACCATGCCAGCCATGCTGCCATCCCAGCACTTCACGGACGGCGCGCCGGGGGCAGGCCCGCACTCGGTCGGCGTGCACGACGGGCCAGTGTCGGTGCCGACGTCGCCCACGGCGGTATCGGCGCCTCCATCGACCCCTCCGTCGTCGGAGGCGAGCTCGAACTTGCCGCCACACGCGGCAAGGGGCAGGGCGAGGAAACCGAGCACGGAGAGGCGCGCGAGGGAGAGCATGCCCCGGGCCCAGCAGCTCTCGTGCCAGCGAAATCTCCGAGCAGTTCGCGGGCGCGGTGTGCCACCCACGGCGCAATGGGCCGCGATGCGGATCGAGGTGTCGCCCGTTGCGCGGAGGCGCGGCCCCGAGCGAGGATGGTCGCATGCGCGCCTTCCTCGCCGGTGTGCTCCTCGCCTCCGGATGCACGGCGACGGGGAGCGTCGCAGGAGAGGACGACGTCGCGACCGACGCTGCGGACACGTCCGACGCGGTCGTCGAGGCAGCCGTCGACACGAACGCGGCCGACACTCTGCCGGCCGAGGTGGACGTCGCCCTCGACACAGGGGGCGAGAGCGACGCTGACACGGGGGCGCCGGACGCGGGGTGTCCGACCAAGGGATCGCTCGCGATCGGCGAGACCTGGACCCTCGACGTCGACGCCCACACCGGCGACGAGGCCACCACCCTGCCGAAGGTCGATGCCAACGATGGCAAGGCCGGTGACTCGCCCTATTTCCGGCGCAACAACGTTGCCCGCGCGCACTATTTCCTCGAGAACTACTGGTTCACATCCAAGCACCAGGAGGCGGGCGAGCCGTCACCCACCGGTCCCCAGTGGGTCGACTACGCGCCGCCGCTTCGCAAGCTCGGCGCAGGTCGCTACCAGATCGGCGTCTACTACCGGCAGAGCGACAACCGCGCGCCGTACGCGGCGGTGTACACCGTGCACCCGGCGACGGGGCCCGAGGTCGTCGTGAAGGTCGACCAGCGCAAGGGCACCGAGTTCGTGAAGGTGGACCTCGGCGCGCACGACCTCGGCTGCACGGGCTGGGTGCGCGTCGAGGACACGGGCAACGACTCGATCGTCTTCGGCAAGGCGGAGCTCGTGTACCTGGGGAAGTGACTCACGGAGGCGGCAACGACTCGACCCACGCTTTCCACTCGGCCTGCGCATCCCCCGGGGTCTGCCCGGTCGCGGCGCGGAACGCCGCGCGCCCGTCGGGGTCGGTCACGCGCCCGTCGCGGAACGCCCGGTAGAACGGCCAGAGCTGCCCGCGTTCGTCGAGCCACTGGCACAGGTAGCGCGCGAGCGCGTAGTTCGACACCTCCTCACCCGCGCGGAACTCGCCGTCCGGCATGCCGAACAGCCGATCGATGCGCACGAGGGGCCGCGTGTGGTCGTCGCCGATCGCGGCGAGCAGCCGGCGCAGGCGCCAGTTGGTGCGCCCGTGGATCCGTCCCGCCGCGTCGAAAGTCGGCGCCTCGAACAGCGAGGCGAGCCCTTCGTCGAGCCAGGTCGGCGCGCCGGGAAAGTCAGCCTCGACGAGCGGGTGCACGAGCTCGTGGGTGAGCGTGCCGTCGCCGAGCGCCATGTCGATCACGATCAGCCGCTCGCCGCGCGCGTAGAACCCGTAGGGTGACGCGCACCGCGCGCCCCAGCGGACCGCGCAGAACTCGTCGTACGGGAGCCAGGACGAGAACAGGTACACGGCGACCGTGCGATCGGGCGCGGTGCGGAACCCGTCGCGCTGCAGCGCGCCGTACGCCCGGGAGAGGAGCGCGCGGTCCTCCTCCACGTGCGCGCCGTGGCCACCCGCGTGCGCGACCACGAACACCCCGGCCACCACCGCGACCTCCGTCGACGCGCCGAGATCGCGACGCGCGTCGGCGACGCGATCGACGATCGAGGCACGGGCGCAGCCGCAGGCGAGCAGCGCGAACGCCGACCACCATGCCTTCACGTGGGCTCCGACGCGCGTCGGGCGGGAACCTTGGCTAGCGCGGGGGCTCTGCCACGGCGGGCCGGTGGCGCACGTAGGTCGCGACGTAGAGCGCCGCGCTCGCCAGGTAGGCGACCGCGATCGCCGCGAACAGGCCGTGCCGCTGCCCGTGCAGCTTCACCGCGCCGACCATCAGCGGGATCTGCAGCCCGAGCACCACGAGGAGGTCGAGCCGGAGCGTGACGCGCGTGGCGCCGAACCCGGCGTAGGCGTTCCCGAGCACGATCGCGGCGCCGTAGCCGACGTAGCTCCACGCGACGATGCCCAGGTACTCGCGGCCGATCGCGATCACCGCCGGGGTCGGGTCGAAGAACCCGAGGATCGGCACCGCCCAGCGCACGGCGGCCCACGCGAGCAGCGCCATCGCGAGCGCGTCGTACGCGGCTGCGACGAGCCCGGCTCGCTTGCCACGCGCGTC
Organism: uncultured Polyangiales bacterium; assembly: GCA_964624885.1. GTDB lineage: Bacteria > Myxococcota_A > Polyangia > Polyangiales > JADJMO01 > JADJMO01. The sequence continues at coordinate 9,805 of CAZUZY010000059.1, forward strand.
GAGCCCCGCGCCGTGGCAGGTGCCCGTGAAGGTCTGGGCGGCCGACCCCCAGCCCATCGATACGAACAGCGCCATCGACTCCACGCGGAAGATCACCCCGTAGGCCGTGGTCGCCGTCTGGTCGCTGGCGGTGGTGAACGCGTGTGCGATCAGCGCCGTGGTGGCGACGAACGCCAGCATGCGCACGACGAACTGCGTGGAGGACGGCCAGCCGAGGTCCCAGATGCGGCGCAGCTCGGTCGGGTCGGGGCGGCGATCGTCGACGGCGATCGCGCGGCGTCGAACGAGCACGAGCACCGCGGGGACCAGCACCACGCCGCGGGCGATGATGGTGGCCCACGCGGCGCCGGCGAGCTCGAGGCGGGGGGCGTGCACGAGGTGGGCGAGGGGGCCGAGGAACCCGAACACCGCGGGACGCGGGCCCTCGCCGTAGACCAGGAGGACGGCCAGCACGAGGTTGAGCACGTTGCCGAGCACCAGGATGGTCATCGGCGTCTTGGCCGACCCGAGCGCCCGCATGATCGAGGTGAGCTGCAGCAGGAAGAAGATCGAGAACGACCCGCCGACGATGATGCGCAGGTAGGAGACCGCGAGGCGCGCCACCTCGCCCTTGGCGCCGACGAGATCGCGCACGATGGGGCCCGCGAGCGCGAGGCCGACGAAGCCGAAGATCAGGGAGAGGAGGCCGGTGAGCAGCAGCGACTGCCACGCGACCTTGCGCGCCCCGTCCTCGTCGCCGGCCCCCTTGCGCTGGGCGACCAGCGCGGCCGTGGCGGTCGAGAGGCCGTAGCTCAGGATCGTGCCGACCGCCGCCAGCTGATCGCAGATGCCGACCGCGCCGATGGACGGGCCCGCCACACCCTCGGGGAGACGTGCGATGAGGTAGGCGTCGACCAGGTTGAAGGTGACCTGCAGCGCCATGCCGATGGCGAGCGGCGCGCCGAAGCGGAACAGCTCGAAGGCCAGCGGCCCATGGGTGATGCGGCGTGTCTTGTCGGTCACGGAGGCGCCGGCCGGGTCTATCATGGCCGGCGATGCAAAGCCCCTACGACTCGGAGGAGTTCTTCCAGCAGATCCTGGTGAAGGCGGTGGCGGCGAGCGCGAGCGACGTGCACTTGAAGGTCGGCCAGCCGCCGGGGGCGCGCATCCGGGGCGACATGGTCTACTTCAAGACCGACAAGCTCAAGCCGGAGGACACGGAGGCGATGGCGCGCCACGTGATCAAGGACCCGGCGGTCAAGCGCGACCTCGCGCAGCTGAAGGAGCACGACACGAGCTACTCGCTGCGGGGCGCGGGGCGGTTCCGCGTCAACGTCTACCGGCAGCGCGGCAGCCTCGCCATCGTCATGCGCGCCATCCCCCAGGTGGTGCCCGGCTTCGAGGCGCTCGGGGCGCCCGCGGCGTGTCGGAGCTTCTGCGAGAAGGACCGCGGCCTCGTGCTGGTGGTCGGCGCGGCGGGCAACGGCAAGTCGTCCACCCTCGCGGCGATGATCGGCGAGATGAACCGCACCCGCGCGCTGCACATCGTGACCATCGAGGATCCCATCGAGTTCCTGCACGAGGACTTGATGTCGAGCGTCTCGCAGCGCGAGGTGGGCATCGACACCGGGGGCTTCGCGCCGGCGTTGCGCTCCGCCCTGCGCCAGGACCCCGACGTCATCCTGGTCGGCGAGATCCGCGACGAGGAGACCATGGACATCGCGCTCAAGGCGTCGGAGACCGGGCACCTCGTGCTCTCCACGCTGCACACCCCCGACGTGGCGCGCACGGTCGGCCGCATGCTCGCCCTCGCGCCCAACGCCGACCAGAAGGAGCTGCGGGAGCGCATCGGCGACAACCTGCAGGGGATCGTCGCCCAGCGCCTCTTGCCGCGCCGCGACGGGCAGGGCCTCGCGCTCGCCGCCGAGGTGCTGGTGTGCTCCGGCACCGTGCGGGAGTCGATCAAGCGCCCCGACAACAACCCCTCCCTCAAGGAGTGCATGGAGAAGGGCGTCCACCCCTACGGCATGCAGACCTTCGAGATGCACCTCAAGCAGCTGGTCGCCGCCGGCCTCCTCGACAAGGAAGTCGGGCGGGCGGCCATGAGCTTCTGATCCACGCGTCGCCGTCGAGCTCGGTTACGCTCCCCGCCCATGCAGTTCGCCCCGGCCGCCGTCGAGACCCGCACCGAACACGGACGCCTCGTCCTCCGCTCGCCGACCGCGCTGCCGACGCCCGCGCGCTGCGTCGGCGAGTGGCTCGAGCGGTGGGCCCACCGCGCGCCGACCAGCACGTTCCTCACGGAGATGTCTCGCGACGGCGTGCGCATCGTCGACTACGGCGCCGCCCTCGAGGCGGTGCGGGGCATCGCGGCCGGGCTGCTCGCGCTCGGCGCGACCCCGACCCGCCCGGTCATGCTGCTCTCCGACAACGGCGTCGACCACGCGCTCGTGCAGCTCGCGGCCATGCACGTCGGCGTGCCGGCGGCCCCCATCTCGACGGCCTACTCCCTCGTCTCCCAGGACCACGCGCGGCTCCGTGCGATCGCCGCCGTCCTGCAGCCGAGCGTCGTGTTCGTCGCGAGCCGCGGCCCGTTCGCCCGGGCGCTCGCGGCGGTCGCCGAGGTGGCCCCCGAGGCGCGCGTGGTGGCCGGTGACGAGGACCTCGACGCCCTGCGCACACGGTCGGTGGGTGACGAGGTCGACCAGGCCTTCGCGGCGGTGGGCCCGGACACGGTGGCCAAGGTGCTGTTCACCTCCGGCTCGACCGGCGCCCCCAAGGGGGTCGTCAACACCCAGCGCATGCTCTGCTCCAACCAGGAGGCCATCGCCACGGTGTGGCCCCTGCTCGGCGCGCGTCCGCCGGTGGTCGTGGACTGGCTGCCGTGGAGCCACACCTTCGGCGGCAACCACAACTTCTTCATGGTGCTACGCAACGGTGGCACGCTGCACGTCGACCCGGGCCGCCCGCTGCCAGGGCGCATCGAGCAGACCGTGGCGCGCCTGCGCGCGGTGTCGCCGACCCTCTACTTCAACGTCCCGCGCGGCTTCGACGTGCTGCTCCCTCACCTCGAGCGAGACGACGCGCTCGCCGAGCGCTTCTTCGCCAAGCTCGACCTCGTGTTCTACGCGGCGGCGGCGCTGCCGCAGTCGCTCTGGGAGCGCCTCGAGCGCGTGGCCCACAGGTTCCGCAAGGGCGGGGTTCCGTTCGTCTCGGCCTGGGGCTCCACCGAGACCGCGCCGCTGGTCACCTCGGTGCACTTCCCGATCCCTCGCGCAGGCGTCATCGGCCTGCCGGCGCCCGGCTGCGAGCTCGCCCTCGTGCCCGAGGGCGACAAGCTCGAGATGCGCGTGCGGGGTCCCAACGTCACCCCCGGCTACTGGGAGGCCGGCGGCGGCATCCGCCCGTTGCCGGTCGACGAGCACGGGTTCTTGCGCACCGGCGACGCCGGGCGCCTCGAGGACCCGAGCGATCCCGCGCGCGGCGTGGTGTTCGACGGCCGCACGGCGGAGAACTTCAAGCTGAGCTCCGGCACCTGGGTGGCGGTGGGTGAGCTCCGGCTGCGCGTGGTCTCGGCGTGCTCGCCCGACGTGCTAGACGCCGCCGTCGCCGGTCACGATCGCGCGAGCGTGGGGCTCGTGTTGTTCGCCTCGCCGGGCGCCGATCCGGTGGGCCTCGAGGAGCGCGTGCGCGCGCGCCTGCAGGCCCACAACCGCGACAACCCGGGCTCGAGCTCGCGGATCGTCCGCGCGATCTTCGCGACCTCACCGCCGGCGATCGACGACGGTGAGATCACCGACAAGGGCTACCTGAACCAGCGCGCGGTCCTGCGCGCGCGCGCCGATCTCGTCGAGCGTCTCTATGCTGCGGCGCCCGACGCCGAAGTGCTCGTGGTCGAGGCCGACGAGCGCCCCCGCAGCGAGGTGCCCACGGTCGCGGCGCTCCGCCGCTCCGACGACGGCGCCGAGGGATGAGCACGCGCGTGGAGCCTCCGAGCAGCGAGGCGGCGCGGGGCGCGGATGTCCTCGTGCGCCGCGCGCTGCGGCTCCTCCCCGGGGACCGGGTCGACGTGCTGCACCACGACTCGGCCGTCGTCGAGGGGCTCGTGCGGGCCGCGGCGGCGCGGGCCGGCGTGCAGGTCGAGGTGCACGATCTCACCCCGCTCGTCCACGAGACCAGCGCCGCGCGCCTGCGCACCACCTTGCGCGGGCTCCTCTCGGGGGCCACGGCGAGCGTGCTCCTCGCCCGAGGGGGGTTGCCGCAGGTGGTGTCGGTGGCCGTGGTGCGCGCCGCCGGCGAGCTGCGCACGCGCCACGTCCACATGCCCAACGTCGATCCACGCGCGCTCGGCAGCTCGGTGCGCGCCGACCCGGACACCCTCGGCGCCATCAACGCCCGCCTCGTCGAGCGCCTCGGCGCCGGCGCCACGGTGCACGTCACCAGCGAGGCCGGCACCGACCTCACGGTGAAGCTCGGCGCGCCGTACCCGCTCGTCGCCGACCACGGGTGCCCGGAGCCCGGCAAGTGGGACAACCTGCCCGCGGGGTTCGTCTACGCCCACCCGCTCGAGGTCCACGGCACGCTCGTCGCCGATCGCATCGCGCACGGTTCCACCGCGAGCCGCCTCGGGGCGAGCCTCCGCCGCAAGCCCCTGCGAGTCACCTTCGAAGGGGCCGCGCCACGGGCGCGAGCTCGGACGACGAGGAGCTCCTCCTCGCCTTCGAGGCCTACCGGGCGTCGCACGTGCACGCGCCCCGTGTCGGCTTCGTCTCCATCCCCACCAACCCGCTCGCGCGGCTCGAGATCGGCAACCTCGCCCACGACGGGCTCCTGCCCGGCCTGCGGGTGTTCCTAGGCTTCTCCGACTCCGAGGCCACGCTCGCGCCGTTCGACCTCGACCACGGTTTCCGCCTCACCGGCCGCGGCCAGACCCTGCGCGTGGGCGACGAGGTGGTCGTGGAGAGCGGTCGGCTCTCGCCCGCGCTGCTCGGCGCTCCCTGAGGCTCAGTCGCGCTTGATCGACTCGATCCAGGTGCGGGTGTCGTCCTCGTCGTAGCCGAACGAGAAGCTCACCTTGTCCCCGACCGCGATGCCGTCGAGGAGGCGCGGGTCGGTCACCGGGAACGACATCGTCATGGCCTTCATGAAGTTCGGGATGTCCTCGTGGTCGATCTTGACCGACTTCTTGCCCTCGCCGATGCCCTTGACGACCCCGCGGGAGGCGTAGCGCACCACGTGGTGCCCGGGCGGCACGCTCGGCAGGGTGTACGAGCCCGAGGGCGCGGTGGTGGTCGTGGACGGTTCGGCGCGGTGGCAGCCGGAGGAGAGCGCGAAGAGGGCGAGCGTGACCAGCGACCGGCGCATCGACCCCACCTAGCACGCCCCCATGGGTCGACGAAGCGACGGTCGTGTGTAGACTCCGTGACCATGCTTCGTCGGCTGCTCTTCGCCTCTGTCCTCTTGGCCGCTTGCTCGAGCCCCGACGACACGGCCCCCCCGGTGGCCGACTCGGGCACCCCCGACGGCGCCGAGGACACCGCGCCGCCGGTCGAACACGACGATCCTTGCAGCTCGACCGCGCCGCTGCTCGGCGTGGTCCCTTCCACGCGCGTCGCGACCATCGTCTCCAAGAAGCGACCCCAGGCGCCCACCGGCGTCTCGCCCGACGGCCCGCCCGGGCTCCCCGACTATCTCGCGGCCGGCCTCGGCGAGTGGGAGGCGGGGCCCGCGGAGCCGGGCCTGGTCGACGACACCCTGCTGCCGGGCGCGGGCTCGAGCAGCGCGGCGGCCGACCGGCGCAGCGTCGCGTTCGTGCTGCACGTCTCCGACACCCAGCTGGTCGACGACGAGTCGCCGAACCGGCTCATGGTGCTCGACAACCCCATCACCTCGGGCGCGGGGCGGCCGCAGGAGGCCGGCGTGGCGCGGGTCACGAGCGCGATGCACCGCACGCTCGCCGCCGTCACCAAGACCCGGCCGTTCGACTTCGAGCTGATCACGGGGGACTGCGCCGACAACGCCCAGCAGAACGAGCACGCGTGGTTCGTGCAGCTGATGGACGGCAAGAAGGGCCTCGAGCTCGACAGCGGCCACGACGACGATCCGGTCGTCGGTCCGGACAACGACTGGAAGGATCCGTTCGATCCGGTGCCGGCCCCGGCCCCCTGGTACTTCGTGTTCGGCAACCACGACAACGAGGTGCAGGGCAACTCGGTGCCGAGCGCCTACTCCGCGGAGCTGGCCCTCGGAACCACGCCCAAGAGCGGCACCCGCGACTACCGCAAGAAGGGCGCCCCGATCACGCGGGAAGAGGTGCCGGCCGACCCGCGCCGCAAGCAGCTGACCAGCGCCGAGATCGTGGCCGGCCTGTTCGACACGGCGGCGACGCCCGGGCCGATCGGCCACGGCTTCACCAAGGGCAAGGCGGGTACGAGCTACGTCGTCGAGCCCGTGCCGGGCGTCCCGCTGCGCCTCGTGTCGCTCGACACCACCGACCCGTCGGGGGGCTCGAGCGGCTCGGTGCTGGTCAAGACCATGAACGAGTTCCTCGAGCCCACGCTCGCCGCCGCCGAGAAGGACGGCTTCCTGGTCATCCTCTCGTCGCACCACCCGACCACCACCATCGACGCGGGCAAGGGCGACGACACCAAGCCCGACCCGGCGTACCTCACCCGCGAGCAGGTCGAGAAGGCCGTGGCCGCGCACCCCAACGTCATCCTCTGGCTCGCCGGCCACGAGCACGCCCACCGCGTCTCGGCCATCAAGGGCCCGTCGGCCGAGGCTCCCGGGTACTACGAGATCATGACCGACGCGATCGCCGACTGGCCCTCGCAGGCCCGCGCGATCGAGATCGTGTGGGTGCCGGGCGACGACTCCCTCAGCATCTACACCACCACCATCGACTACGCCGCCCAGTCCTGCCTCGAGGCCCGGTTCCGCACCTACTCGCTGGTCGACGTCAACAGCGGGTGGAGCCCTTCGGGGGCCGGGCGCCCGGCCGATCGCAACGTGGAGCTCCGGCGCAAGGTGCCGAAGGGCGTCAAGCTCACCGGGCTCGGCAAGGCGAAGATCGAGACCGAGACCACGCTCGTCGGGAAGTGACCGGATCTTCACCGACTTCGCGGAGCCGGTACACGTCCGCCACAGAAGTTGCCGGTGAGCGACGGTTTCGTCACCGATTCGCCACCGACGTCACCGAACCGTGACCCATCCGCGCCACGGTCGCGTTACCACGCTGGCCACGATGTCCCGCCCGCTCGCTGCCTGCGTCTGCGCCGCCACCCTTGCCATGGCTCTGCCCGCCCGGGCCGAAGAGCCACCCATCGTCAAGATCGGGGGCTTCGTGCAGTCCCAGCTGCTGATGCAGTACTTCGACGACGCCTCGTCACCCAACGCGAAGGACGGGGTCCTCCCCGACGGCTTCGGCGCGCAGACGCTCGGCGTGAAGACCGACGGCACCACCACCAACCAGACCTTCTTCCGCGTGCGCCGTGCGCGGCTCAAGGTGGAGGCGACCCCCGCGCCGTACGCGCGGTTCGTCTACGAGATCGACCCGTTCCCGGTGGGCGGTCAGACCAGCGAGGCGGGTACCATGGCTCGCAACGTCGAGGCCATCGGCGTGGTGTCGCTCGGCGACCTCGGCAAGCTCGAGTGCGGCGCTGGCATCTTCAAGGTGCCGTTCGGGTACGAGGTCCTGCAATCCGACGCCGACCGGCCGTTCGTCGAGCGCAGCGGCGGCATCCAGAACATGGTGCCGGCCGAGTTCGATCTCGGCGCGCGCGCGATGGCCACGCTGCTCGACAAGCGCCTCGTGGTGCAGGCCGCGCTCGTCAACGGGCAGACCGAGGGCGAGAAGGCCTTCGTGCGGCTCCCCGACCTCAACGCACACAAGGACCTCGCGGCGCGGGTGCGCTGGGACTTCGGCCCATTCGACCTCGGGGTCTCGGGGTACGTGGGGCGCGGCATCGCGATCGACGCCACCACCCAGCGTTTCGCGGGCTTCCCGAAGCGGGCGGTGGACGTGGAGGTGGCGGTGCACCACCGGCTCGTGCCCACGCTCGGCGAGACGCGGCTGTTCGCCGAGCTGATCCTCGGCAAGAACATGGACCACGGGCTCCGCTACTCCTTCGCGTTCCCGGTCGTGCCCACCGGCAAGGGGGAGGTCGCCGACATCTCGCAGCGGTCCGCCTTCGTGCGCGTGGAGCAGGAGCTGGGGCGGCACTTCACCCTCGGATTGCGGTGGGACCGCTACACCCCCGACACGAGCGTGGACGACAACGCCCGCACCGCACTCGGCGCCGTGTTCGTGGTGCGTTTCGGGCGCGCCCTCTCGTGGATGACCGAGTACACCCACGTGGCGGACGACGTGCACAAGCCGGGCGCGAGCGCGGCCAACAAGAAGACGCACGTGATGTCCTACATGCTCCAGGCGCGCTTCTAGGGTGACGGATCGGGCGTCTCGGCCCAATGTACGGGCATGCACGCCTGCTGGCTCGTCGCGCTCGCGCTGTCCACCTCGGCTCTCGTCGGCTGCGGGGCCCGCACGGGGCTGCACGAGGATCGCAGCGGCGACGGCGGGCTCGTCGGCGACGAGGGGTCGAGCGAGCTCGAGGGCGGTGGGGAGGACGGCGACACCATCCCCATCGAGGGCCCGGGGCTCGGGCTCTGCCCCTCGGCGCCCCCGAACCCTGGGGACCCCTGCGGCGACTACACCCACTACTGCCACTACTACGCCGCCTCGTCTTCGACCTGCGTTCGCTCCGCGTGGTGTCGCTACAACGAGTCGCGGAAGTTCGCCTTCGAGCCGATCTCCAAGTGCGACGACCGGTTCGCCGCCAGCAGCTGCGACGAGGGCCTGCCCTGCGGCATCGTCGTGCCGCCGCTCGCCCGCTGCGTGGTGGCGTGCGCGCGAGCCTGCGCCTGCGAGAAGGCCACGGGCCTCCTGCGCTGCTCGCCGCTGCCTTGCTGACGAAGGGGAGCGAAGCCGCATCGCCTCCCCGGGCGACCGACCAGGCTCCTAGGCCACGATCTCGGTGCCGATGCCGCGATCGGTGAAGATCTCGAGCAGCATGGCGTGCTCGACGCGCCCGTCGACCACGTGCACCTTGCGCACACCACCGCGGATGGCGGCGAGGGCGCACTCCACCTTGGGGATCATGCCGCCCGCGATGACGCCGCTCTTCCGGAGCGCGGCGATCGACGTGGCGCTGAGCGAGGGGATCAGCTCGCCCTCGCTGCCCTTGACCCCCTCGATGTCGGTCATCAGCACGAGCTTCTCGGCGCCGAGCGCCGCGGCGACCGAGCCGGCCACCGTGTCGGCGTTCACGTTGAGCGAGGCGCCGCGATCGTCGACCGCGATGGGCGCGATCACCGGGATGAACCCGCCGCTCATGAGCTGGTGGACGACGGTCGGATCGACGCCGTGCACCTCGCCGACGCGGCCCGGGTCGACCTCGACGCCCTTCTTGGTGCGCATGCGGTCCACCTTGCGCGCGCGGAGGAAGCCGTCGTCCTTGCCGGAGAGGCCGACGGCGCGGCCGCCGTGCCCGCAGATCAGCGAGACGATCTCCTTGTTGAGGCGGCCGGCGAGGACCATCTCGACCACCTCCATCGTGCGGTCGTCGGTGACGCGCAGGCCGTCGATGCGCTCCGACACCACGCCCATGGTGGCGAGCATCTGGTCGATCTGCGGTCCGCCGCCGTGGACGACGACCGGGTGGATGCCCACGTACTTGAGCAGCGCCACGTCCTTCGCGAAGCCGTCGCGCAGCTTCTCGTCGATCATGGCGTGGCCGCCGTACTTGATGACGAAGGTCTTGCCGTGGAAGCGCCGGATGTAAGGCAGGGCCTCGTGCAGGACGGAGGCCTTCTCGATCAGCTCGCGCATGTCGGCGGCAGTCTAGCGGCTCGGCGGGACCGCTAGTACCCGTCGCGCGCGGTCACGAGCACGAGGTCGCCGCGGGCGAGCCACACCGGCTCGGCCTCGTCGTCGGCCGAGACCCGCACGCGCACGCGTCGGCCGTCGACCGTGTCGCGGGTGACGACGACCGCGCGCCGGTAGGCGAGGGGCGTGAACCCCCCGCAGCTGCGGATGGCCTCGCGCAGCTCGAGGCCGGGGCGGAACAGGAGCGGCCCCGGGATCTTCACGTGACCGAGCACCAGCACGTGCGGGCTCTCGCTCGGCGCGGCGGGCGGCAGAGCCGGTGGACGCGCGGGCGCGCGACAGCCGACCAGCGCGATCAGCGCGAAGACCAGCGGGGTGCGGGGGAGCAGGGCCTCGGCCACGACACCCATGGGTGCCGCCATCCCCCCGAGCATTCGGCCCGAGCCTCTGGCCCCCGATCAGGCGGCGGGCGGGCGCGTGCTCTGCCGACGGGTCATCGCGTCGTGGAACGAGAGGCCCGCGACGACGCCGTCGGCCTGCTCGCGGATCCACTGCACGCGCGCCTTGCCGAGATACGTGCGACCCGCGCTCACCACCTCGAGCTGGATCTCGTCGCCGACCTTGAGCGGCTCCTCGGTGATGATGCGCATGCCGCCGTGGCAGACGTTGAGCGCCCAGCCCTCGAACTCGGCCTCGAGCTCGATCTCGGAGATGCGCCCGTTGGCCTCCTCGACCTTGCTGATCGCGATGGGCTTGGCGAACGGGATGCGCTCGCCCTGCCGCCGCGCGCCCCAGCGGGCGTCGTGCTCTCCGTCGTCGGGGAGCAGCTCGACCAGGCGCTCGAGGGGCAGCTTTTCGGAGGGGTTCGGGTCGTCGCTCACGTGATCTCGGGCAAGCGTCGCACGAACGTCGCAGCCGTCAAGGCTGGACGTCCGCGCGCGCGCAAGGGGGGAACTGGAGAGCCGGGGCGGAACGGTCGAGCCGGCTCGCCCGCGGATCAGCCGCCGAGGAGGGTCTTGGCGATGACGAGGCGCTGCACCTGCGAGGTGCCCTCGTAGATCTGGAGGACCTTCGCGTCGCGCATCAGCTTCTCGACCGGGTACTCCTTGGTGTACCCGTTGCCGCCGAACACCTGCACGGCGTCGATCGCGGTGGCCATGGCGCTGTCGGCGCCGTAGGCCTTGGCGCACGAGCTGACGAGCGGGCTGCGCTGCTTGGTGTCGAGCGCCCACGCCGCCTTGCGGACCAGGAGCTGCGTCGCCTCGATGCGGATGGCCATCTCGGCGAGCATGGCCTGTACCATCTGGTGCTGGCCGATCGGCACGCCGAAGGTCTTGCGCTCCTTCGCATAGGCGACGCACTCGTCGAGCGCGCGCCGCATGAGGCCGACCGCGCCCGCGCCGATGTCCGGGCGGGTGGTGTTGAAGGTCTCCATGGCGAGCTTGAACCCGGCGCCGGCGGGGGCGAGCAGGTTGGCCTTGGGGACCTTCACGTCCTCGAGGGTGATGACGCAGGTGTCGCTCGCGCGCTGGCCGAGCTTGTCCTCGTGCTTGGCCACCTGGAAGCCGGCCCAGTCGCGCTCGACGATGAACGCCGCGATGCCCTTGTGGCGCGCCGCCGGATCCTCGGTGGCGAAGATCACGAACCACTTGGCGCGCGAGGCGTTGGTGATCCACGCCTTGCTGCCGTTGAGCACGTAGTCGTCGCCGACCTTGGTGAACTTGCACTGCATGCCGGCCACGTCGCTGCCCGCGTTGGGCTCGCTGGTCGCGTAGGCGGAGCAGATCGGCTCGCTGGTGAGCCAGCCGAGGTACTTCTTCTTCTGCTCGTCGTTGCCGCCGAGGATGATCGGGGTCGCCGCGAGGGTGTTGGCGGTGATGCTGGTCTGGATGCCGGTGCACCCGTAAGCGAGCTCTTCCGTGATCATCGTGCTCTCGAGCTCGCCGAGCCCGAGGCCGCCGTACTCCGGCGGGACGGTGATGTTGACGAGCCCGTTCTCCCACGCCGCCTCGAACAGCCCGGCGGGGAACTCCGCCTTGCGATCGGCCTCGGCGGCGACCGGGATGATGCGCTCCTTCGCGAAGCGACGGGCGGCAGCGACGAGTTGTTCTTGCTCTTCGGTCAGGCGGAAATCGAGCATGACGCGGCAGTACACCGCGCGCGCAGCGGAGTCGAGTGGCGTCCAGCATCGCGCCTAGCGCAGCGGGTACTGCGACTGCACGAAGTCGACACCGCCGGCGTGACACGCCTTGCACGTCGTGACGCCCTTGCCGTCGCCCTTCACCGTGCCCGCGCTCTTGTCCTGGATCTCGTACCAGTACCAGTTGTCGCCGCCGTTGCTCGTGGCCGCGAGCTTCGTCGCGTAGGCGAACCCGACGATGGTGGTCGTGCCGCTGCCGTAGATCTCCTTGACCATGGTCGCGCCGCGCGGGTGCTCCTTGTTCTTCGCCTTGAGCGAGGCGTCGAGCTCGGGCGAGAGATAGGTCTTCACGTTGAAGTTGTGGGGCCCGTCGCCGAGGTGCACGACCGACTCGTGGGGCCAGCTCTGGTAGCTGCCCGCGTCGAGCCAGGGCCGCAGCTTCGCCGAGTCGGTGGGGTAGGGCGGCGCGCTGTCGGTCGGCGCGGGGTCGCTGCCACAGCCGACGAGCACCGCGAGGAGGGGGGCGAATCGGAGAGAGAGCCGCATCCACCGCACGCTAACAGACTTGCTCAATCGTCGCGCTGGGGGCCGTCGGGAAACCGGAAATCGAGCCGCGGCCGGCCGAGCTGCGCGAGCGCCGCCTCGACCCGCGAGAACGGCCGGCTCCCGAGGAAGTGCCGCGCCGACAGCGGCGAGGGGTGCGCTGCCTCGATCACGCGGTGCCGCTTGGGCGTGACGAGCTCGGCCTTCTTCTTGGCGAACCCACCGAGCAACAGGAACACCGCGGGCGTGCGGCGCGCGACGACGGCGCTGAGCACCGCGTCGGTGAACGCCTCCCAGCCCTTGCCGGCGTGCGCGCCCGGCGTGGAGTCGCGCACGGTGAGCACCGTGTTGAGCAGCAGCACCCCCCGCTCGGCCCACACCGTGAGGTCGCCGTGCTCGGGCGAGGCCACGCCGAGATCGGCCTCGAGCTCGCGGAGCAGGTTGCGGAGCGAGGGCGGCTTCTTCACGCCAGGCGGCACCGAGAAGCAGAGGCCGTGGGCCTGCCCGGGCTGGTGATAGGGATCCTGCCCCACGATCACGAGCTTGACCTTGGCGAGCGGCGTCGCCTTCAGCGCGGCGAACACCTGGTCCTCCGGCGGATACACCGGCACCGCGCCCCCCCGCTCCTCGTCGAGGAAGCGCGAGAGCTCGGCGTACGACGAATCGGCGACGGCCCCGGCGAGCGCGTCCGCCCACCCGGGGGGGATCGGCGGCAGCGGCACGGCTACTCCTTGAGGCGCGCGCGCTTCCTCTGGATCTCGGCGCGCGCCGCGCGCAGGCCCATGGTGTAGCCGATGGTGAGCCCGACGATCAGGATGCCGGGGATGAAGATCACGTGCTCGGGCGTGATGGACAGGTTCACGGCTTCGCGGCCTTCTTGATCTGTTCCTCGAGCTTGGCGAGCCCCTCCGCGGTCTGGCTCTGCCGGCTGAACGTGCGCACCACGAGGGCGAGCACGATGAACCACACGACGCCGTAGGCGGCGATGAGGAGGTTGCCGCCGCTGACGCTCTCGCCCGCGCCGTCGACCGCGCGGAAGGCGCCGCCGCGGTCGTCGGTGGTGGAGGCGACCGGCACGGGCGCGGGGGTGGAGGCAGCAGGCGCGCTGGCGCTGGAGGGGTTCTGAGAGCTCATGCGTCGTCTCCGGCGAGGAGGCCTCGCTCGATGGCGTTCTCCTCGGCGGCCGCGACGCGCCGGGCGATCAGCTCGCCCCGCACGCGCACCCACACGAGGAGGATGGTGAGCGCCGTGAAGGCCGCGAACGACAGCCAGAGCGCCGGGTACATGCGGGGATCGAGGCCTCCGCCGCCCTTGGTGATGACGGTCGGGTGCTGGCCCGACCACTTGCGGACGGAGAAGTGGATGATCGGCAGGTCGGCCACGCCGAGGATGCCGAGCACGGCGGCGAACTTCTTCTCGGCCTCGCCGTTGCCGCCGAAGGCGCGCAGCACGAGGTAGGCGACGTAGATCAGGAGCGCGAGCAGGGTGGTGGTGAGCCGCGGGTCCCAGGTCCAGTAGGTGCCCCACGCCTTGCGCGCCCACAGCGGGCCCGTGACGATCACGATCCAGCCGAAGGCCACCGCGAGCTCGGCGCCCGCCTGCGCGATGGCGTCGCCCTTGTCGTTGCCGGTGCCGATGTACCAGGCGCTGCCCACGAAGCAGACCGTGGCGCCGAGATACATGCAGTAGGCGCTCGGGACGTGGAAGTAGAAGATCTTCTGGACGATCCCCATGACCGCTTCGGTCGGGGCCACGCCGAAGATCTGCCACAGCGCCGCGGCCATGAGCCCGCCCGTGAGCGCGACGAGCGCGAAGAATCCTAGCCGCGAGGACACGGCGCGACCCTAGTGCCGGATCGCCGCTGGATCCAGTCCTAGCCCTGGCCCCCTAGCCCTGGCCCTGGGTGACCTGCTTCACCGCCTGGGTGGCGCGATCGACGAGCTTGGAGGTCAGATCGACCACCTCCACGTAGCGATACACGCCGGCCTGCAGCGCGAGGAGGTCGCCCGAGGACAGGTCCTTGCCACCGGCGTGCGAGGCGCGATCGACGATGGCCTCGCCGCGCTGGATCTCCTTGCCGAGGGCGCGGACCACCTCGCCGAAGCTCGCGCCGCTGGCGGCGGGCGCCTTCGGGGCCGGGGTGACGTCGATCGGGGTCGGACCCTTGGTGACGATGGCCGGGAGCTCGCTCATGAGGAGCGGTCGGCACGACCCCGCGAAGAGTTGCGTCAGGCGCTCACTTCTTGAGAATGCCGGCGGCGTAGAGCCCGCCGACGATGCCGGCGAGCACGACGACGAGCACGGCGATCTTGGTCCCGATGCCCGAGCCACTCGGGGGCTCGGGCTCGGCCAGCGCAGTGCTGGCTTGCGGTTGCGCGTGGGGTGGGGCGAGGTCTGCGCCACCATGGCCGCCGCTCGCGGGGGCCGGCGTGGGGTTTCGCGCGGCCGGCATCAGGAGCGGCTCGGCCCCTGCGCCCGTCCCGGAGCTCGGCCCTGGTTCGGGTGGGGGTTCGTCGTCTTCCAGCGCCGAGAGGTCGCCCGAGATCGTGTGCACGCCGCGCGAAGCGCCCCGCAGCGACCCGCCGAGCTCGAGAGGCCGATCGCCGCCGATGGCGGGACCGATCCCGAGCGAGCCCACGTCGAGCGGACGCGCCGCGACCTGCTCGCCGGTCTCGAGGGACTGGAACTGGAACACCGCCTGCTCGGCCCACTGCAGGAACTGCTCGACGCCGCTCCCGCGCGCCGCCTCGCGCTCGCGGCGCTTCTGCTCCATCGCCGAGAACACGAGATCGCTGATCTCGAAATCGGAGACGGGGTGCTGGCCGTAGCGGTAGAGGAAGGCGTTGAGGTCGGCGCCGAACTCGCGCGAGGTGGAGTAACGCTGCTGCGGATCGGCGGCGAGCGCGCGCGCCAGGATCGGCTCGAGCTCGGGCGCGACGTCGGGGCGCAGCCGGGTGATCGGCGGCACGATCGCGCGCTGGACCATCTGCACGGTCTCGAGGTCGGTCTTGCCGAGGAACAGGCGGCGCCCCGCGAGCAGCTCCCAGAGCATGATGCCGACGGCGAAGATGTCGGCGCGGGCGTCGACCTCCTGGCCGCGCGCGGCCTCGGGGGCGAGGTAGCTGAACTTGCCCTTGATGATGCCGGGCTCGCTCTTCTCGAGCTGCGTGTTCGCCTTGGCGAGGCCGAAGTCCACGATCTTGCACTCGCCGTGCTTGGTGACGAGCACGTTGGGCGGGGACATGTCGCGGTGGACGATGTTGAGCGGGACGCCGTTCTCGTCGACGACGTAGTGGGCGTACTGGAGGCCCTTGCACAGCTCGATGGCGATGAAGACCGCCTCTTCGGCGGGGAACGGGCGGCCCGAGGCCTTGAGGGTGTCGATGATGCCGCGGAGGTTCGCGCCGTCGACAAACTCCATGACGATGAAGTAGGTGCCGTCGCCGACGCCGATGTCGAACACCTGCACGCAGTTGCTGTGCGAGAGGCGGGCCGAGAGCCTCGCCTCGTCGAGGAACATCTTGATGAACGTCTCCTTCGCCGCGAGGTGAGGGAGGACGCGCTTGATGGCGACCTGCTTCTTGAAGCCCTGCAGGCCGATCGACTCGGCGCGGAACACTTCGGCCATGCCGCCCGATTCGAGGCGGTCGATGACTCGGTATCTTTGGTCGTTCGCCATCGTAGGATTCCAGCGTCAGCGTTTCACAGCGCGGATCCACTGGTCAAGCAACCCGCGGAGCGTGCCTGGGTCCTTGTAGACGGTCGGGCGGCGCGGCGCCTCCTCGAAACCGCCTTCTCGAAAGGGACACGCCGATCAGACATCACGGGCGCAGCGGAAGCCGAGGTCGGCCTCGCGCGCCGAGGGGGGCAGTCGCGCGCGGGCCGCGCCGCGGAGCGAGACCATCGGCTGTCGGTAGCTGCCGCCGCGGATCACCCGGAAGACACCCGTGGGCGGGCCCTGCGGATCCTTGACCTTGCGCGGCAACAGGGGGGACTTGGGGTCGATGACCAGCTCGCCGTCGGGCTTCTTCATCGCCGAGAGGCCGTAGACGTCCTCCCACCAGTCGGCGACCCACTCGGCGGCGTTGCCGGCGAGGTCGTGGAGACCCTCGGGCGTGGTGCCCTCCGGGTAGCTGCCCACCGGCGCGAGCCACATCGCGCCGTCGATCGGGTCGGGGATGCCGGAGATCCACTCGTCGAGCGACTTGAGGAACAGGCTGCCGTAGTCGAGGCTGCCGTGGTTCGCGATCTTGGGGTTCGGCAGCTGGCCCCAGGGGTACCGCCGTCCGGTCAGGCCGCGCGCGGCGCGCTCCCACTCGGCCTCGGTGGGCAGGCGGGCGGCGCGGAACGCGCAGTAGCGGACGGCGTCGTTCCAGCTCACGTGGGTGACCGGGAGATCGTCGCGGTCGAAGCGCGCGTCGCCCGGGACGAACGCGGGTGGGGTGCACCCGCCCGCGGAGACGCAGCGCCGGTAGGCGGCCACGGTGACCTCGGTGCGGTCGAGATCGAACGCCTGCAGGGTGACCTCCCGGGCCGGCGTCTCGTGGAGGAACACGTTGGAGATGCACGCGCTCTTCTTGTCGGCCTTGCCGGCGCGGCACTCCTCGGGCTCGCACAGGAACCCGAGCGGCTCGGCCTGACACTGGGCCTTGGCCCAGTAGAGGTCGGCGTCGCTCCCCATGGTGAAGACGCCCGCCGGGAACCGGACCATCCCGGACGGCTGAGGTACGAGCAGCGCGGCGCCCGCGCCCACGTCCACGACGGTGCCCTTCTCGAGCGGTGGCTTGGCCGGCAGGGCCGTCTCGCCGCGCGCCCCGCCGGGGAGCGTCGTCGCGAGGACGGCGAGGGCCGCGGACCACCAGCGCATGCCCCGCAGCGTAAGAGAAGATCGGTCGTTCGCCCATGGACCCGGGTTGGGTTCTCGCGCGCACCCGTCTAGGCTGGCCGGTTCCGTGTCCGCCCACCTCCGCGAGCTCCTCGATCTCCTCCTCCGCTGGGTCCACCTGATCGCCGGGATCATGTGGGTCGGCAACTCGATGCTGTTCAACTGGCTCGACCGCAACCTCGAGCCCGAGGAGGGCGCGCCGCCCGGCTTCGAGGGCCGCATCTGGATGGTGCACAGCGGTGGCTTCTACGACGTGGTCAAGAAGCAGCTCGCGCCCGGCCAGCTGCCCGCGCGCCTGCACTGGTTCAAGTGGCAGAACTTCACCACCTGGGCGAGCGGGATCAGCCTGCTCGTGGTGGTCTACTACGCGGGCGGCGGCGGCCTGCTCGTCGACCCCTCGGTGCGCGCGCTCGGCGTGCCGCAGGCGATCGGCATCGGCGTCGGCACCATCGTCGGCGCGTGGGTGGTCTACGACGTGCTGTGTCGGACGCTCGCCAAGGCGCCGGCGGCGTTCGGCCTGGCCGGCTTCGCGTTCCTCTTCGGCATGGCGTTCGGGCTCTCGCAGCTGCTCTCGGGGCGCGCGGCGTACATCCACGTCGGGGTGGTGCTCGGCACCATCATGACCGGCAACGTGTGGATGGTGATCGTCCCCTCGCAGCGCGAGCTCGTGAACGCGCTGCAAGAGGGGCGCGCCGCGGACCCGGAGATCGGCAAGCGCGCGAAGCAGCGCTCGATCCACAACAACTACATGACCTTCCCGTTGCTGTTCATCATGATCAGCAACCACTTCCCGAGCACCTACGGGCAGCGGCTCGCGTGGGTGGTGCTCGCGGTGCTCACCCTCGGTGGCGCCCTCGTGCGCCACTTCATGAACATCCGTTTCTGGTACCGAGCGTGGTTCCCGATGGCCACCGGCACCGTGCTGGCTTCGGTGACGGCGCTGTTCGTGCTCACGCGCCCGCGCGCCCCCGAGCCGACGGTGGTGGTCCCGACGGCAAAGGTGGGCTGGGCCGAGGCCAAGGCGATCCTCGACCGCCGCTGCGTGCCCTGCCACGCGCAGGCGCCCACCGACGACGTGTGGAAGGTCCCGCCGGGCGGGATGATGCTCGACACGCCGCTGCGTGCCCAGGCGGCGGCGACGCGCATCCGCGAGCGCGTGTGGATCCAGAAGACGATGCCGCTCGCCAACAAGACCCAGATCACCGAGGCCGAGCGGGCGACGCTCGGGGCGTGGGTGCAGCAGGGAGCCATCGTCGCGCCGTGATGGCGTGACGGGTGGCCCGGCGTTTGCCCAAGAGTGGGCATGCGCACCTCCCGAATCCTCCCTCTCGCCCTGCCTTTCCTGCTGATTGCGTGCGGCGCGCGCGTCGATCTCGGGGTCGACGACGGCGGGGTGGACACCGGCTCCGATGTGCCAGAGTGGGATACGACGGCGCCTCCCCCGGACACGGGTGTCTGGGACTCGGGTCCCTGGTGGGACACCGCCGTGCCGCCGTGGGACACCGCCGTGCCGCCGTGGGACACCGCCGTGCCGCCGTGGGACACGGGGCCGGGCTGGGACACCGCCGTTCCCCCGTGGGACACGGGTCCGAGCTGGGACACGGGTCCGATCTGGGATACGGCGCCGCCTCCGCCTCCGCCTTGCCCGGGCGTCATGCCGCCGGCGGGCACGTACTGCGGCGCGCCCCGCGCGTGCGCCTATCCCAACGCGTGCGGGCTCGTCGACTACGCGGTCTGCAGCGGGGGCGTCTGGTACCAGAAGACCAGCCCTTGCCCGACCGCGTGCCCGAAGAAGATGCCGACCTTCGGGGCCCCCTGCACGAGCGGCGGGAGCGACTGCTCCTGGGACAACGGGTGTGGCAACGTGGCCTACGGCTACTGCGAGGCGACCGGCACGTGGGCGATCAAGGATCCCGGCTGCACGCCGGGCTGCCCGGCCAAGAAGCCGGTGGGCGGCGAGAAGTGCACGCCGCCCGTCTCGTGCACCTACCTCGCCGGTCCCGACACCACCTGCACGACCAGCTGCTTCTGCGCCGACGACGGTCGGCTCGCCTGCCTCACCCCGCCGTGCGTCTCCACCGACGCCGGGCCGATCGTCGACGCCTGGACGGCCGACGCCGGCGCGGGGTTCTGACTTCTCTCCCCGCCCGCGCTTCGCGGCGGCAGGCGCGTTCGCTCACCCTGGGACCGGTGCTTGCGCGGCTGCCGCCGTCGAAGCGGGGCGGGGGGCGGAGGTCGGGCGGTCGCGCTAGCATCGGCGGGTGGCCGGACCGCCGCCAGCGCTGACCGAGGGGACCGTCGTCGGTGGCAAGCTGCGCATCGTGCGCACGCTCGGCCGCGGCGGCATGGGCGCGGTGTACGAGGTGCAGCACGAGATCACCAAGCACCACCGCGCGCTCAAGCTCCTCCACCCCGCGGTGCGCGAGGAGCACCCCGACCTCGTGCGCCGGTTCCTCCGCGAGGCGAGCGTCGCCGGCACGCTCGGCAACCCCCACATCGTCGAGACGTTCGACGCGGGTGAGTTCGAGTCGGGCGAACCCTACGTGCTCATGGAGCTGCTCGACGGCGAGTCGCTCGCCGATCGCCTCGCCCGCGGTCCGCTCGAGGTGGCCGAGGCCGTCGGGGTCGTGCGGCAGGTGTGCGCCGCCATGGCCGTCGCCCACGAGAAGGGGATCGTCCACCGCGATCTCAAGCCCGACAACATCTTCCTCTGCGCGCCGGCCGCCGGCACTCCGCGGGGCGAAGGAGGCGCCGCCTTCGCGAAGGTGCTCGACTTCGGCATCTCGCGGTTCGCGGAGGCCGACGCGGGGCCGTCCGCGCGGACCAGCGAGGGCCTCGTGCTCGGCACCCCGTTCTACATGCCACCCGAGCAGGCGCGTGGCGTCACCGACCTCGACGCCCGCGCCGACGTCTACGCGCTCGGGGTCATCCTCTACGAGGCCCTCGCGGGGCGCCGTCCCTTCGAGGCGAGCTCGATGGCGCACCTCGTGGTGCTCATCCACGAAGGCAAGACGACGCCGCTCGAGAGCTTCCGACCCGAGGTGCCGCGCGCGCTCGGCGAGGTGGTCGCGCGGGCGATGGCGTCGGACCGGGACCAGCGCTGGAAGGACGCGCGCTCGCTGCGCGAGGCGCTGGCTCCTTTCGTGACGATCGTGACGTCCGAGGCGCTCGACCAGACCCTGCTCGCGCCCGTCGACCCGGCGGTCGCCGAGACGCAGCGCGCGCTCGCGGGCAACACGACCCTCGCGCACGACGCGACCCTCGCGGGAAGCGCCACCCTCGAGCCTCGCTCGGCCACCCTGGGCGGCGGGGTCCCCACGAGCCCCGTGCGGTGGCCCTGGTTCGTGGGCGCGGCGCTCGCGATCGCCGCGGTGTTCGGC
>CAZUZY010000060.1:0-30600 GCA_964624885.1 uncultured Polyangiales bacterium
GGTCGCCCGTCGGCTGGTCGCCCACGTCGTGAGCGGGCGTCGCTTGCGCGCCGAGCTCTCGGCGACGCGGGAGCCGAGCGCGGTCCTCTCTCCCTCGGCGGAGGTCCTGCACGCGGAGGGCGACGCTCGTGGGGCCAGCGCGCGAGAGGCGCTCGTCTCGGCCGTGCGAGCGATGGAGCGCGCGCGGGGCCCGCTGCGGCGCAGGGCGCCCGACGAGGCGCTCGAGCTGTGGCGAGGGCTCGTCGCGGGTCGGTGGTCGTTGGTCGAACGCATCGAGCACGATGGTCGTCGCTTCCTCGTGGCGCACGAGAACGAGCCCGCCGCCGCCGAGGCCCTCGCGCTCAACCGTCGCGAGCGACAGATGCTCACCCACGCGGCGCTCGGACGGACGGTGAAGGCGACCGCCTACGAACTGGGGTTGTCGGAGAACGTCGTGAGTCACTACCTGTCGTCCGCCAAGGCGAAAACCGGCCTGCGCTCGCGCGCCGAGCTCGTTCGCTGGTTCGGCACCGCCTTCGCGAGGCGTGGTGGGGCGGACCAAGGGAATTGACCATGTCGCCCAGGGCCTTCCTCGAAGGAAGCTCAGCGTCATGGCCGCCCAACGCACCTTGGTCGTCTCGTGCGTCCTCCTCACCGTCCTCGTCGCCTGCAGCGGGACCGCGCCGAGCGAACAGGACGCGGGCGCCGCGAGCGCGGTCCAGGCGGTCGAGAGCCCGTTCCCCGACCTCGAGCGCCACGGCCTCGCGCTCCCGGACCTCGACGCCGACGGTGCGCGATCCGTGCCAGGCTTCACGCAGGGTGACGCCTCCTTCCGCCCGATCGTGCGCGACACGGGCCTGTCCGCGGCCCGGGCGGAGGTGCTGTTGCCACGAACGGCCGACGGCGTCGTCTCGCTCGCGTTCCGAGGCGCGCGCGCCCGGATCCGGCTGCTCGGGGCCGCGAAGGTCGCCGGCATCGCCTCCGCGTCTGGTGTGCACTACCCGGCGGCGCTCGACGGCGCGGACCTCGTCCACGTCGCGCGACCGACGGGCACCGAGGAGTACGTCCACCTCCTCGCCCCGAGATCCTCTCGCACACTCCGCTACGCGCTCACCATGGAGGGGGTGGCCGGCCTTCGCCTCGTCGGTGGCGTCCTCGAGCTGCTCGACGCCGAAGGTACCCCCTTGCTCCGGACCACGGCGCCGACCGCCGTCGACGGGCGGGGACGCGCCCGCGTCGGCTCCCTCGGCGTCGTCGGGTGTGCCTACGACGATGCGGTGGCCGCGCCGCACCTGCGGCCCGTCGTGGCCCCCGGGCGGGACACCTGCGAGGTCGTGGCGACCTTCGACGACGAGGGGCTCACGTATCCGCTGTGGGTGGACCCGGCGTGGACCACCACCGCCGTGCTGGCGAGGCCCCGGATCGAGCACCGGTTGACCCTGAACACCGACGCCGCGGCGGGCTGCGCCACGGGGTGCGCCCTGGTCACCGGCGGCACCTACAAAGTGGCGAGCACCGTTTTCCTCGCGCCGAACGCGGAGTGGTTCAATCCCGTCACCAACGTGTGGATCAACGCGGGGGCACCCTCGTGTGGCGCCCGATCGCTGCACGCCGCCGTCGACGTCGCGAACCGGGGCGTGCTCGTCGCAGGTGGCTACGTCGACACGGCCTACACCACGACCGCGACGGCCTGCACGTGGACGACCGCCGGCTGGGCGGCGGCGACGTCGATGAGCGTCGCGCGCGCGGAGCCCGCCGCCAGCGCGATGCGCGTGGGCACGACGAACGCAGCGTTCGTCGCGGGAGGCTTCCTGTCCGACGGCAGCTCGGTCGCGACCGTCGAGCGCTGGGTCAGCGGCACCTGGTCGACCATGACCTCCCTGCCGGTCGCGCGTGGCGGTGGGGCCCTCGCCGCCGTCGGTTCGAGCTGCACCGGGACCTGTACCGGCGTGAAGCTGAACTTCTGCGTGTTCGGTGGGAGGAGCTCGGATGGCGGCGCGGCCATGCGCAACGTGGACTGTGGCGCCGTCGCCGGCACGGCGGTCAGCTACACGAGCCTGCCGACGGGCCTGTCGGTCGCGCGCAACAACGCCACGATCGCGCAGATCTTCCAGGACGGCGTGGTCCACGTCTTCGGCGGGGGTGGGCCCGGCCTCGATCAGGTCGACCTGTTCGCTGCCAGCTTCGCCGTGTCCCCGATCGTGGGCATGGGCCCGACGAGCGCGCTCCAGGGGACCGCCGGAGCGCGCATCGCCACCGCTTCTGGCAACCGGACCCTGGTGATCGGCGGCGGCGCTGGCTACGCGGCCAACGCGACCAGCCTGATCGTCGACACGGTGGGGCCACGACAGAGCTCGAGTCCACTCTCGTTCGCCCGTCGCGAAGGTCAGGCCGTCCCCCTCCCTGACGGGAGGGTGCTCGTCGCGGGTGGCAGGGTCGACGCGTTGGGTGGCTACCCCGCGGCCGAGGAGGTGTTCGCCCAGGCGAGCAACGGGGTCGCTTGCGCGGGCTTCGGCGACTGCAAGTCCGGGTTCTGCGCCGACGGTGTCTGCTGCGACGCGGCGTGCACGGGCAAGTGCGAGTACTGCAAGGTCCCCTCCTTCGTGGGCACGTGCAAGCCCCAGCCTGCGGGCGCGACGCCGGCAGCCGGACACGGCACGTGTCTGAACTCACCCGTGGGCGGTGAGTGCGGCTACCAGTGCAACGGCACGACGACCGCCGAGTGCACCGCCCCCGCCTCGACCAAGACGTGCCTCACACCCAAGTGCGACGCCACGGGGTTCACGAGCCAACCGAAGTGCGACGGGGCAGGGACCTGCTTCTCGCCGTCCCCCGTCACCTGTGGCGCCTACACGTGCAACGCTGCGGGCACCGCCTGCAAGACGAGCTGCACCACGTTCGCCGACTGCGCGACCGGCAACACCTGCACGGGCGGCGCCTGCGTGCCGACCGGAGGGAAAGGCGGCGCCTGCACGCTCGACGTCGACTGCTCGAGCGGGTTCAAGTGCGTCGACAACGTGTGCTGCGCGTCCCCGAGCTGCGCGGCGCCCCTCAAGTGCAACGTCCCCGGGGTGGTCGGCGAGTGTCGGCTGCCCCTCGGGACCGCATGTACGAGCGTCACGGCATCGCTGTGTGGCACCGGCAACTGTGTCGACGGCGTCTGCTGCGACGGGCCTTGCAGCAACCAGTGCGAGGCCTGCAACGTCTCCGGACGCCTCGGGCTCTGTTCACCCATCCCCTCGGGCGGCAAGCCCGTCGGCGGCCGTACCGCGTGCACCGGTTCGGGCGCGTGCCAGGCGAGCTGCGACGGAACGACCCGCGTGACGTGTGGTGCACCCCCGCCGAAGACGACCGTGTGCGCCGCCGCCACCTGCACGGCCGGCGTCGCGGCCGACACGAGCTACTGTGACGGCACCGGCGTGTGCGTCGCGGGCGCCAAGACCCCCTGCGTCGGGGTGGTGTGCGGAGCGACGGCGTGCCTCCCGAGCTGCACGGGCCCGAGCGACTGCGCGGCCGGCTATTTCTGCGACACGACGAGCGGCACGTGTCGCAGCACCGGCGCCGCGGGCACGGCCTGCGCGACCAAGGCCGAGTGCAAGAGCGGGAACTGCATCGACGGCGTGTGCTGCACCACGGCCAGCTGCCCGTCGGGGCAGGTGTGCAACGCGAGCGGCACGGGGGTCTGCGCGCTGCCCCTCGGAGCGTCCTGCACGGCCGGGACGGCGTGCGGGTCTGGTCAGTGCGTGGACGGCGTCTGCTGCGACAAGGCCTGCACTGGACAGTGCGAAGCCTGTGATCTGGGCGGCAAGGTGGGCACTTGTAGCCCCGTGAGCGGTGATCCCCACGGTGCCCGCACGGCCTGCAAGGGCACCGGGCCTTGCCAAGCCAAGTGCGACGGCACCAACGCTGTGGGCTGCGCGACGCCCCCCGGCACCTCCACGCCGTGCGCGCCGGCCCTCTGTTCGGGCACGAGCCGCACGGACATCTCGTACTGCGATGGCCTCGGCGCGTGCAAGACGCCCAGCGCCACGAGCTGCATCCCGTTCACCTGCGACGCGAGCACGTGCAAGGCCAGCTGCGCGACGAAGGCCGACTGTGCCAGCGGGTATGCGTGCAAGGAAGGCAAGTGCGTCACCGAGGGCGGGCTCGGCACGCTCTGCTCCGATCCGAGCGAGTGCAAGAGCGGCAAGTGCGTGGCCAGCACCAAGCCCGGCGACAGCGTCTGCTGCGCGGTGGACAGCTGCCCCACCGGCAGCGCTTGCGGGCTCGGCGGAACCGACGCGGCCGGCTTGTGCGTCAAGAAGCAGGGTCAGACGTGCACGTCGGCCACGGAGTGCGCGACGGGCTTCTGCGTCGACGGAGTCTGCTGCGAGTCCGTGTGCACGGGACAGTGCGAAGCGTGCGACGTGGGAGGGGCCGAGGGCAAGTGCGTCGGCGTCACCGGCGCTCCTCACGGGACCAGGACCGCCTGCTCGAGCGGCGGTGCCGACGTCTGCAAGGCGCTGACCTGCGACGGGAGCAAGGATCGCAACAAGTGCGCCTCGTTCGCCAACGGGCTGGAGAAGGAGTGCGCGCGCGCGTGCGAGAGCGGCACGCTCAGCGTCGCCAGCTGCGACGGTAGCGGCGGCTGTGGCGCGCCGAAGACCAGCTCCTGCGCGGGCTATGCGTGCGACGGCGACCGCTGCCGGACCGCCTGCACCAGCAAGGAGCACTGCACGGCGGGCTACTACTGCGGGGCGAGCGGCAAGTGCGAGCCCGCGGTGGGCAAGTGCAGCGACGATCGCAAGAGCTCGACCGACCCCAAGACGGGCGCGACGTCGGACTGTGCACCCTACCTCTGCGATCCGGGCTCGGGGGCCTGCATCAAGACCTGCGGCTCCGCCAACGACTGCCAGCCCGGCGCGGCGTGCTCGGAGGGGCGCTGCGAGCCGGCCGCGCCGGTCGACGACAGCGGCGGCTGCGCGATGCGACACCCGACGGGGCCCGGCGCTGGCGTCGCACTCGCGCTCGCGGCGCTGGTCGTCGCCCGTCGCCGCCGCTCGAAGCGCTAGCCTGCCTGGATGCAACGCCAGGGGCTCCGGGCCCGCGCTGTCGTCGAGGCACTCGGGAGCATCGTCCTCCCGAGCCACTTCTCGGCGGCGGTTCCGACCGAGACCGTTTCCTTCCGCGGGCGCGTCGGCCGAGGCGTGCCACCGCTCGCCGACGTGTACCTGCCCGACGCTCCGCGCGGCGCCTCGGTGGTCCTCGTGCACGGCGGCGGCTTCGTGCTCGGCTCGCGCGCGATGAAGCCGATGCGGTTCCTCGCGACCCGCCTGGTCGCCGCCGGCGTCGCCGTCTGCTCGATCGACTACCGCCTGATCTTCCGCGGTGGCCGGCTCGACGAGGCCGTCGACGACGTACGCGCCGCGGTCGCATTCTTCCGCGGACGCGCCGGTGCCCTCGGGCTCGACGAGGCCCACGTGTCGCTCGTCGGCCTCTCGGCGGGGGGAACGCTCGCCCTCCTCGCGGCCGCGCACGAGCCGGTGCACCGCGTCGTCTCCTGCTTCGGACTCTACGAGCTCGACCACCTCGAGGGCCCCCTCGCCCGCCTGCTGCCGAGCCTCCTGTTCCGCACGCCCGACCCGCGCCGCTGGGCCGCGCGCTCGCCCCGCCACGCCGAGCCGCCGGAGATGCCGACGCTGCTGCTCCATGGCGACGACGACGGCCTGGTCCCGGTCGCGCAGGCGCGCCGCCTCGCCGCCCACCGCGCGTCGCTCGGGCTCCCGACCCGCCTCGTGGTGTACGAAGGGGCCCCCCACGGCTTCTTCAACGTCCCCTGCTCGGCCGCGGACCGGGCGGTCGAGGAGATCGTCGCTCATGTCACGAGCAGCGTGGTCGAGTCGGCAGGCCATCAGTCGAGACGGCGGTAGACGCTGCTACCCCGGCCACCGGTCTCCTTGCGCCAGCGCCCCGCGGGGAGGACCTTCTTGAGCTCCGCCGGCTTGATCCGGAAGTCCTGGAACAGGACTGTGCGCAGCTCGGTGAGCCGGGCGGTCTCCGGAGGGAACCGACGCACGTCGGTGGACAAGACGTCGATGGAGCGCAGGGTCCGGAGCTCGCCGAGCTCGGGAGGGAGCTCGCCGAGGTGGCGAGCGTCGCGGAACGACAGGACCTCGATCTTGGTCCGGGCGAGCGCCCGGAACAGCGCGACGGGATCGAAGGCGCCCTCGTGCCACATCGTCTCGAGCTTTCGTAGCGCCGCGAGCTCACCGAGCACGCCGAAGTCCGAGGTGCGACAGCAGACGAGCGAGAGGGTCGAGAGCTGGGTGAGGGCCGCGAGCTCGGCGGGCAGCGATGGTGCGGTCACCCGGGAGAGCACGAGCTTCTGGAGGGCCGCGAGGTGGCGGAGCCCCTCCGGCAGAGGGTCGATGTCTCGGAGCTCGAGCTCCTCGAGCGCCGTCATCCCCCGACACTCCTCGGGCAGCGACCGCAACGGGCTCCCGGAGAGGTCGAGCCTGAGGAGGGCGCCGAGCGCCCCGATCGCGGCGGGCAGCGTCGTGAGGCCGCTCCCGCGCAGCTCCAGCGTCTGGAGGTGGAGGAGGCCCCCGATCGTGGCGGGCAGGGTGGTGAGGTGTTTCCAGTCGTGGAGGTACAGGCGTTTCAGGTTCGGGGCGCTGGCGAGCCGGCGGAGCGCGTCCTCGAGGTCGAAGGCCGGTGCGGGTGCGATGCTCAACGACTCGAGCCGCCGCAGCGCGCCGAAGGCGACCGCCGGCATCGACAGCCGGGGCATCACGATCTCGAGTGTGCGCGGGTCGCCGAGGTCGTCGGGGAGCGCTCGATCGTGCGGCCGATCGAGGGTGAGCTCCTCGACGTAGAGGGTCTCGGGAGGCGTGAGCGAGACGGCCGCGGCGAGGTCGCCCGGCAGCTCCACGGTCGAGAGGCGAAGCCGGGCGAAGCTCGTGGGCAGCTTGGTGATCGCGGTGTCCCCTGCGAGCAGCGAACGCAGCCGGGCGAGCTCGCCGATGTCCTCCGGCAGCGCCGTCAGGTTCTTGCACAACGAGAGGTCGAGGTGCTCGAGGTTCGAGAGGGCCGCGAAGCGGGCCGGCAGCCGGTCGAAGAGGCAGCCGCAGAGGTCGAGCACCTGCAGCTCGGCCAGATCGCACAGCGAATCCGGGAGCGCCGCGACGCGGTGCCCGCGCAGGCGCAGGGCGCGGAGCGCGGAGAGCCGGCCGAGCGCCGCAGGGAGCACCTTGATGGCGTGGCGCTGCAGGATGGGCGGAGCGACGGCGAGGGTCTCGAGTGCCGCGAGGCTGGTCACGGGCTCGGCCAGCACGGGGCACGGCGCCTCGATGCGCAGCTCGCGCAGCCGGACGAGAGCGGCCGTCGTCGGTGGCAGGGTCACGACCCCGTCGGCGCGGTCCCCGTGCAACGAGAGAACCCGCAGGCCTTCGAGCGCGCCGAGCCGGGCGAACAGCGGCCCGAGCGCCACCTTCGCGGCCCCGCGCAGCTCGAGCGCGAGCAACCCGTGCAGCCGGTCGAAGGCCGCGGGCAGGTGCGCGGCGGTCTCGGCGTCGACGACCAGCTGCGTGAGCCCCGGCAGCTGGGCGACGCGCTCGAACAGGTCGGGGAGCGCGGCCGGCGCGACGAGGCGCAGCGCCAGCGTCTCGAGCCCGACGAGCTTCTCGAGGCCTTCGGCGCGCTCGAGCTCCGGGAGGTCCACGAGGGTCAACGACGTGACCTCGGTCAGGGTCGCGAGCTCCGCCGGCAACTCGCGGAAGCGCTGCTCGGCAAGCATCAGGCCTCCGCTTCCCCGCGCGGCAGCGAAGGCCGCCGCGAGGCGCTCCGCATCACTCGGCTTCCCCACCCGGCCAGCGTACTCGCCCGCGGCGAGGGCGTGGAGGTCAGCGGAAGAGGATCTTGATCGCCGCCAGCGTGACCGCGTTCGCGTCGCCGCCCGTCTTGTTGACGATCGAGGCCACCGCGGTCTTCTTCCCCTCGAACCAGAACATCTGCGTCGCGAAGCCGTCGATCGCGCCGTCGTGGCCGAGCGCCTGACCGCCGCCGACGGTGACCGCGGGCTTGAGGATCACGACCCCGAGCCCGTAGCTGCCGCTCGAGGCTGGATCGGCGAGCAGCGTCTTCCTCTGGTCGGCGTCGAGGATCTTGGTCGTGCCGTAGAGGGTCGAGGCCCACCGCGCGAGGTCGATCGCGGGCGCGACCATGGCCCCCGCGGCCCACGGGCCGGACATGTCGCTGACGAAGGTGACGTCCTTGGTCCCGGTGAACCCCTTGGTCATCGTGCCGACCAGACTCTCCTCGCCGTCGAAGAAGGTGGCGCCGAGCCCTGCGGGGTCGAGGGCGCGCTCGCGGATCAGCGCGCTGATCTTCTTGCCGCCCGCCTTCTCGGCGATCATCCCTAGGAGGACGTAGTTGGTGTTCGAGTAGTGGAAATCGGCACCCGGCGCGAAGTACGGGTCCGTCTTGGTGGCCAGGTCGACCATCTCGCGCGGGGTCCACTTCTTGAGCCGGTCGGCGAAGAACGCCGGGTCTTCGGTGTAGTTGAAGATGCCGCTCGTGTGGTTCATGAGCATGCGGACGGTGACGCCGTCGGTCTTGGGCACCGCCTCGACCCACTTGGAGAGCGGGTCGGTGAGCGCGACCTTGCCCTCCTTGACGAGGCCGAGGATCACCGCCGACACGAACGTCTTGGTCACGCTGCCCATGCGCCACAGCGTGGTGAGGGTCGCGTTCGCGGGGTCGCCACTGACGAACGCGCGGAGGCCGCACGCCTCGTCCTGTACGGCGAGGGTCGCGTTCGGGGTCTTGCCGCGCGCGGTGTCGAGGGCCGCCTGGAGCTCGCCGTCGAGGGCCGTGCAGGCCGCGGGGCGACCGTCGGCCGAGTCGACGCTGCCGTCGTCCCCACCGTCGCCAGGTGTGTCGGCGAGGCCGGTGTCTGCGGTCGAGGCCGGCGGCGTCTCGCTGCCGCAGGCGAGGAGACCGAGGGTGAGGAGGACCAGGGCGCGCATGCGGACGGCATAGCACGCCGGGAGCGCTCACTTGGGGCGCTCGGTCACCGTCGCGGTGGTCGGATCGGCGCTCCACTCGAAGCGGTCGAGCAGCACCGTCGACGGCAGCCAGTGGTCGCCGGTGTTCCAGATCGCAAAGCGCAACGTCAGGGTCTCGCCCGGCACGATCGCCTGCTTCGTGCGCAGCCACCCTGTCGCCCCGTTGCGCGCCGGGTCCACGAGCGTCTTGCCGACGGCGTCGAAGCCCGTGCCCTCGAGCTCCTTGGTGCCGCGCGGGCAGGTGAACGAGCGCCCGAGCCAGCTGTCCGGCAGGCAAGCCTCGAAGAACCCGCTGTTGACGTTGACGGGGTCTCCGGCGGCGTCGAACGAGACGTTGCCCGCGCGCGCTGGATCGAGGCCCACCTTGCTGTCCAGCAGCGCGACGAACGTGTCGTTGTAGGGCTGGCAGACGTACTCGACGTACTCCGACGAGTAGAAGTCGAAGTCGAACGAGAACGCTTTCGCGTTGGTGGGCGCGCGGATCACGAGCTCGAGCACCACCGAGTCGTACGCATAGGGCATCTTGGTGACCGGGCAGCCCTTGGTGTTCCTGGGCCAGCCCGCGGGGGGAGCGCTCTGGTTGGTCGTCGAATCGGTGCCCTTCGGCAGCGCCGCGTACCCGGGCTGGCCCGGCGTGCGCGCGACGCCGGACGACAGCACCGCGAGGCTGCGACCCGCGCGGGGGCCGACGTTCGGGCCCCACTGCTCCTGCACCCCGTACTGCCGCGCGAGCGGCGTGGCCTTGCCGTCGGTGGTCGTGAGCCGGGCCGAGACCAGTCCCCACTTGCGGTCCTTGCCCTTGGCGTCCGCGGTGGTGGTCGCACACAGACCGAGCGCACGCGCCAGATCGGTCGGGTCCTTGGTCTCGAGCGCGAGGCCCTCGTCGCACCCGTCGAGCGGCTCGTCGACCTTGCCGTTGCAGTCGTTGTCCACGCCGTCCCCGGCCACCTCGATCGCGCCCGGGTTGATGGCGGGGTTGCCGTCGTCGCAGTCCTCGCCCACGCCGTAGCCGTCGCCGTCCATGTCGTCCTTCGGGGCGGTGTCGGGCGAGAAGCCGGGCGCGTCCTCGGCGGGCGCGGCGTCGACGGCGGCCTCACCGGGGGCGCCGCTGTCGCTCGCGGCGGGGATCGGCTGGTCGCCACGACCGGCCGAGCAACCGAGGGCGAGACAGAGCACGAGCGAGGGGGTGCGCATGCCCCTCGGTGGCGCGAACCCCCGGATTCGGCTCACCCGGGCCAGCGCGTCACTGGAGCGCCCTCTCGACCGCCTGTCGATCGGCGTCGTCGAGGTAGTCCAGCGCGGCCTCGACGTCGGCGTCGCTGACGAGCGCGCGGCCGCCGGGCGCGATGCGAACCATGGCCGTGACGAGTGGTGGCGCGTCGGGGAGGGCCAGGCGGACCTTCTCGACGTGCTCCTCGCCCTGGGACAGGAGCGCATACGCGGCGGCCGCGCGCTCGGCGATCGGCGCGGCCACGTCGGCCAGGCGCCGATGGAGCGCCTCCAGATCGAGGCCGCCCCGGTACACCGACCGCTCGTCACCCTGGCACACGGCCGCGTCCAGGTCCGCGCGCCACGCCTCGAGATCCCGGTGGCCTCGCGCGAGCACGGCGAGCCCCTCCGTCCTTCTCCGGGTGCGCCTCACGCCCTCGGCGATGGCAGCCGCGAGGAGGCGCGCGTTCTCGAGCGCGCGTGGGCCGAGCAGCGGGAAGGAGGCGTAAGCCGGCCCGTCCGCGGCCGCGAGCACGAGGTGGCCCTCACCCGCGAGGCCATCCCGCTCGTTCACGGTGGGGATGCCGAGCACGTCGAACCCGAAGTACTGCTGCTGGCCGCCGACCACGCAGCGCACGCCGCCTTCGTCCACGACGATCTCGTTGCGCAGGGCTCGCGCGAAGACGGGCAGGTAGAGGATCGCGAACGCGGCGGACGCGATCAGCGAGAAGGCTGCGAGAAAGCCCCAGGCGAACGAGCCGTCTCGCTGCGAGGCGAGGAAGCCGGTGTAGAGACCAGGCGCGAGGGCCACCGCGAGCACCGTGACGGTGGTGCGGGCCGGGACGGAGGTGGGCTTCAGCGAGAGGTGCACCGTCACAAGGTAGTCCAGCCGGCCGCGGTCCTGTCGGCCAGGGTGGGGACACTCGGCAGCGCGGCTCGCCAGGCCTACCCTCGTCGGACGGTGGAGACCCTCGAGCTGCCTGTCGACCCGCCGCGGTCCAGCGAGGCCGTGCAGGCCTTCGTGCGCGCAGCGCTCTGCGAGCTCGATCCGGCGGTGCGCGCGATCGACCTGACGCAGTCGCGCACCACCGAGCAGACCGGTCCGGGCGAGCACCCCGCGTTCTTCACCTCTCGGCAGGAGACGTACTACGGCACGCCGTCCCTCGGGTTCGTCGCCGAGATTGTGTACGAGCACGACGAGTGCCAGGGCATGCCGCGGGAGACCCTGGTCCGTCGCACCCTGCGCGGCATCGGTCTGCGGCCCGGCCGCTCTCTCGCGTACGCGGAGGATCTGCTCGACGGGAAGCCAGGCCTCCGCCTCGAGGGTGAGCCCTCGGAGCTGGCCGTCTGCCTCGATCTGTTCTTCGCGAACTCGGAGGTCGAGGCGCCGTGACCCGCATCCGCCCGCTCTCCGAAGCCTCGGCGCGACTCGTCGCCCACGCGCGGGAGGCGCGCCACGACGACACACGCTGGCGGGCGGTCGCCGATGCGCTCGCGGCCGAGCGCCATCCGCTGGGTGAGTACCTCGCGCTGTCGCTTCGCCTGCGCTGCGGCGACTCCGCCGTCGTCGCCCGGCTCGAAGCGGTCGCGCGGGCGTGGCGCGCCCGACACGCGCCGTGGGCACGCCTCTTCGCGTGGTGGGACATCGGACTCGTCCTGACCGTGCGCGACCTGGAGTCGGCGTACGCCCACGTCGACGACCTTCGTGCGATCGGCCTGCCGCTCGTCCTCGAGATCCCTCGCGGACGCGAGGCTTCCGACGTCTGCACGTTCGACGACGCGTTCACCCGGCTCGCGTGGATGCGCAAGTCGACCACGGTCGAGAACGCGAGCTTTGGACCCGGGCTCGACGAGGAGGTCCACCACTGGCGCGACGTCGTCGTGTGGCGTGTGGCCGACCGGGCGGAGCTGTTCGGCGCGCGCGGCGTCGAGGCGGGGTGGATCGCGGTCGAGGTGCGCGGCGACAGCGTGTACGCCCTCGGAGCCGAGCCCGCGGCCGAGACCGTCCTCGGCGCCTGCCGTCCGGCGCCCTGACGCTCGGTCCTCGCGGGCCCACATCTCGCACCCGCCCGCCAACGTCTGCCCGCGCGTGCGCGCGTCTCCGAGGCTGATAGCCTGGGGTCGTACGCTTGGTTCGAGCCACTTCCCTTTCTTCGCGGAGGACGCATGCGCCGATGGTTGATCGCCGGGTTCCCCTTGTGGGTCGCCTGCTCGAGCAGTGACTTCTCGGTCGGCGGCGCCAAGGAGGGCGACACCGGCACGGCCCCGGGCGACACGGGCGTCGCGATCGACGGCAGCACCGACGCGCCGGTGGGCGACAGCGCCACGGACAGCGTGGTCGACGTGCCCATCGGCCTCGACGGCGGACCGACCTGCGCCGGCGTCACCCCGACCTCCACCGCGATCTACGTCGACGCCGCCGCGGCGGCGGGCGGTACGGGGGCCGTGGGGTGTCCGGTGCGCACCCTCGCAGAGGCGGCCGCGATCCCCCTCGGTCCCGTCGACCGCGTCGTCTACGTGCACACGGGCTCGTATTCCGAGACGGTGCCGATCCGCGTGCGCCCACGGGAGATCTATCGCTCCGACGGCTCCGGGATCGTGAAGGTCGCGGGCAAGGGCACGCTCGGGTGCGGCGCGGCCACGGGAGACTCGTGCACGTTCCAGATGGACGCGGGCTCGATGCTCGACGGGTTGACCATCGAGGGCGGCACCGTCGCCAACGGCATCGTCACGACCGCCCTCCCCGGGACCCAGCCGTCGATCCGCGCGACGACCGTCCGCAACATGACCAAGGACGGGATCGTGGTGTTCGCGTCGGGCCTGCGGGTCCAGGCAGACTCCCACGTGGACGCCAACGCGTGGTCGGGCGTGATGGTGCGGGCCGGCCGCGTGGACGTCAGCGGGACCAACATCACGTTCGACAACAACAAGGGCGGCTACTACATCGGCGCCACGTTCGTGCAAGGGTCGGGGATCCATGTCCTCGCCGGCACCGGTCTCTCCGTCGACGGCGGCGTCAGCGCGAGCGGCAACAACGCGGGCGTCGTGTTCGACGCCGGTGGTGGCGGCGGCACCCAGACGCTGAGCCAGCTGAACGCCAGCGGGAACCGGAGCGCCGGCGTGTTCGTGGCCAAGGGCTGGCAGGTCACGCTGCGCAAGTCGATCCTGCTGAAGAACACCAGCTTCGGCCTGGTCGTGTCGTTCGACAGCGCCACCTCCATCGACCTCGGCACTCCGACCGCCGCCGGGGGCAACCAGTTCGGCAGCGCCTCGGGCAAGAACGGCAAGGCGGGCATCTTCTTCTGCAGGTCGCGCAAGACGGGGAGCCACCAGGCCGACGGGGACACGTGGGGGAACTGCCCGCCCACCCAGGTCCAGGTCGCCAACTGCGACACCGCGCCGCCGACCTACGCCGACCTGGCCTACGCACCCGAGGTCTCGGCGGTGGACTACGCGAACCCGCTCGCTCCACCGACCAGCTGCTCGGCGCCGCCCTGACCGGAGGTCTCGAGGCGCCGCCGCATCGGAGCAGGCGCGATCAGTAGGTGCCCGTGTCCTTCGCCTCGAGCTGGTCGAGGCTCACGCACGCCGGCTTGTAGCCGGTCTTGCACCCGCGCTCGAGCGCGACCCTCGCCGCCGCGGAGTCGGCCGCGCCGAGCTTGCCGTCGGCCAGGTAGAGCCCGAGGAAGTGGCAGGGGAACCCGCCGAACTTCGTGCACGCCTGATCGAGCAGCTTCTTGGCGCGCGCGGGGTCGACGGCGACGCCGCGGCCCTCCGCGTACATGCGGCCGACCATCCCGCAGGCGAACGGCTCCTCCTCGGCGCAGGCCGCCTCGAACAGCGAGAGCATGCAGGCGCCCTCGAGCGGCATCTTCGCGGTGAACCCGGTCGCCGCGAAGTTGGTGCAGCCGATGGCCGACCCGGCCGTGCACGCCCGGCGGAACCAGCTCGCGGAGGTGGGCTCGTCGGCCCGCTCGGCGAGCAGCCCCCGCACGAAGCACGCGTCGGCGTGGTGCTGCGCGCACTCGCGCTCGCACGCGTCGAAGCTGCCCTTCTCGCAGGCCTCCGACGCGGTCCGAGGGTCGTGCTTGCCCGGCTTCGGACAGCTGTCCTCGCTGTCGTCCGCGACCGGCTCGAGCGCGCGGGGACGGTGGCCACTCGCGCAGCCGAAGAGGAGCAGGGACACGAGCACCGTCGCGCGCATGCCTGCACCGTACCGAGATCCGGAGGAGCACGCGCGGCCGGCTTCGCTCGCGCCGAGCTCTGTCTAGCGCCGATCGCCGAGCGCCCTGGGCAGGAGCAACGACGCTGCGACCCAGAACGCGGTCCGGAGGGTCATGGCGATCACGGTGCGTCGCTCGAAGGCCCCACCGCCGGCCACGTGCACCCCGAGGGCCACGAACACGCCGAGGGTCGCGAGCGCGAGGGCCCGCGCGATCCAGGTGGCCCAGGTCCGGCCGAGCACGGTCGCCACGCCGGTCAGCACGTAGGCGAAGCCCGCGCCGAAGTTGAAGGCGAGGACGAAGGGCACGACGTGCCCGGCGGCGGCCCGGGCGGCCGGCCCGCCGAAGAGGACGTGGCCGCCCTCGACCAGTGTCGCTGCGCCGAACACCGTGGCCGCGACGCCGAGGCCGAAGCGAAGCGCCGCGGAGGGAGGGCGCGTCACGGCTCGAAGATCCCCGTGGGCGAGTGGACCATGGAGGCATCGTAGGTCGACTCGACCGGCCCGGACATGTCCGCCGAGGGCACAACCATTCGTCGCGCTGCCGGCCTTTCGGTTCGATGCAGTGGCGCCGCAGTCTGCCCGCATGGGCGCGGGGGCGGCGCGAGTCGTTGGTACAGTGTCCGTACGATGACGCCGGTGGGTGCCGCGCTCGAGACCCTGTACGCGACGTTCGCGCCCTACACGGCCGCCCAGCTCGAAGGCTGCTCGCACTGCGTGTCGTCGGACGAGACCCTGGTGCTGCGACGCGCGCCCTTGCGACAGCTGGGATCGGAGCTCGATCGCTATCTGTTCAAGGCGATGACCACTTGCGGGACCGAGGAGGACTTCAAGCACTTCGTGCCGCGCCTCCTCGAGTTGCACGCGGGCAGCACCGACGCTTGGCTGTTGCGCGACAAGCTCGCCTACGCGAGGTTCCCGCGCTGGCCCGCGGAGGAACGGGCCGCCGTCGAGGCGTTCCTGCGTGCGCTCTTTGCGCGAGTCCTCGAGGGTGAACACCCGCTGCCGAGAGATCCGCTGCTCGAGACGATGCTCGCCCTCGATCTCGACATCACCCCCTACGATCCCACCCAGCGGCTCGCGGCATGGCGCGGAGAAGGCTCCCTGGCGTCGATGGCCTGCCTCTCCAGCTTCGTGCTCGACCACGGTGCCGAGCTGTTCTGGCCGAGCACTCCGAGCAAGCTGCCGCCGGTGTTCCGCGCGCGGTACGAGCTCGCCGAGGCGGTGTGCGCGTTCCTGCTCGAGCCGGAGACGCAGACCCGCCTCGAGGCGGCGTTCCTCGCGCATGGCTCGGCGGATCTGGCCCGCGCCTTCGACCTGCTCGAACGGGCGCGCCACTGAGCGCCTTCACCACGAGACGCCCCACCTCCGGTCCGCTACCGACGCCGGGTGGGGCTCTCGGCACTCCTGCACGAAGCGCGCAGCGCCCTCGAGCTTCGAGAAACGGAGGCGGCCCTCGGGCTCCTCCTGCAGGCGTGGAGCGCGCGGCGGGCGCCGGAGATCGCGAGCCTCGTCGACCGCGTGTCGGCGCGGCTGCCGGCGAGCGCCGCGATCAAGGGCCGCAACGCGCGGGAGCGCTTCCTCGTACGGGAGGCCTTGGCCAAGCCGATCGACCTGCCTGGACAGATCGCTTCCCTCGTCGAGGGGGAGCTGTCGATGGAGGGCGTGCTCCGCGTGCGAGCCATGGCGCACCGGCCGCCCGACCCTCGCATGGCGACCCTCCTCCTCGAGACACTGCGCGGGTTCCGCCACCTGATCCGGTATCGCTCCAGCTATCACGAGTTCTGGCACGCCGTGCTCGACGTGCTCCCGACCCACGCGGATCCGAGGCTCTCGGCCCCGCTGCGGGCTCTGGTCGAGCACCAGCTCCACTGGCAGCTGCCGTACGCGACGGAGGAGGAGCGGGCCACGCTCGTGACCCGCATCCTCGCGCTCGCCACCGAGCTCGAGGCGCAGGCTCCGGCGGTGCTCGACCCCGGCGAGGAGTCCACGCTCGTGGCTGCGCTCGCGGAGCGGCTCACGGCGGACGAGCAGCGCCAGGCCGCCGTGACGAGCGACCTCGCCACGCTCGAGGCCGCGGTCTTCGCCGCCCCCGACGACGACGCCCCGCGGCTCGTGCTGGCGGACCAGCTCCAGCTCTCGGGTGACCCCCGGGGTGAGTTCATCGCGCTCCAGATCGCGGCGACGCGCGGCGAGCTCCGGCCCAAGGACCGCGGGCGCATGAACGCCTTCGCCAAGAAGCAGCGCGCCCGCCTGCTCGGCCCCCTGGCCGACTGGATCATGGTCGACGGGCTCGTCTTCGAGCGCGGATTCCCTGCGCGCGGCGCCATGCGCAACAACGCCCAGACGGCCTTCCCCGAGGTCGACGCGTGGTCGACGTTCGTCGAGCTCACGATGGCCGTGAACAACTTCACGATGAACAACGACGAGTACGCGGTGCTGTTCCGTGGCCCCTGGGCCCGCGGCCTGCGGCGCCTGCACTACGCCTCCTACGCGACGGTGCGGACGATGGCGGCCTGCGGCCTCCCTCGACGGATCGAGCACATCCACTTCCTGGACTACAGCTCCCGCGCGCAGGGTCCCCTCGAGCAGCTCGCCGAGCTCATGGCGAACGGCGTGCTGCCCTCGCTGCGCTCGGTCGATCTGTGGATCGACCGCGACAGCCGCGGGATCGGCGAAGCCGTGCCGGTGGAGCTCGCGCGGCGGCTCGCGAAGGTGGGGTTCCACTGCCACTCGGCAGATCGGACCACGGCGGCGGCGCTGCGCTTCGATCTGCCCGTGCAAGAGCTCGCGCTGGGTCTGGCGAAGGACGTCGAGCTGCTGTTCCGCCGCGCCGCCGACGGTGGAGACGCCTTCGCGCTGGAGGTCCGAGGGGCACCGTCGGCCTCGGCCATCCCGGGCATCGTGGAGATGCTGGACGCTGTTCCCCGCGAACGGATCGCGTCCCTGACGCTCGTGGGCGCGCCGCCGCCCGACGGGGCGCTCGCCGCGTGGGCAGAGCGAGCGGGTGTGCCCCTCGAGCAGCGTCCGTGATGGACGCCTGGCTCCGTTCGCCTCACCGCGGCTCGAACACGTACGGCTCTCGCGTCTCGACGACCAGCCGCGGCCGTTGGCCCGTCGTCTCCACGCGGAGCTCCGCGCCGGCGAACGGTGGGTCGAGGAACACCAGGTGCACCTTCCCACCTCCGACCCTCCGCCCGAACGTGCTCTGCCACTCACCCACGTCGACCACGAAGGCCCCGCCGACCTCGTGGATCGACAGCGGGCCGAGCGACGGGTGCGCGTAGTCGCCCGCGAGGCCGAGGAGCCAGGCGCGGTCCGGGGCGAGCTCGAGCCCGGCGTTGCGTCGAGCGTCGAACGCCGCCCGCGCCGCGACCAGCGCGCCGAGGCGAGCCTCGGCCGAGAACTCGGGCGGATCGAACAGCGCCTCGAACACCTTGCGCTTCACCACCGTGTGGAAGGGCAGCTGCTCGTAGTCACCCCCCGTGCGGGCGTTCGCGAGCACGACGATCCCGACGCTGGCTTCGGGCAGCAGCAGCATCGACGAGCCGAAGCCGAGGGCCCCGCCGTCGTGGGCCAGCATCGGCTGCCCGGCGTAGGTGCCCACGTCGATGCCCAGGCCGTACCCGATGCCGTCCGGGTCAAGGATGCGCGACGTCCACCGCGCGCGCATGCTCGCCTCCGAGGCCACCCGCCGTCCCTCCGCGGACACGCCGCGCCCGAGCTCCGTCATCGCGTAGCGCTCGAGGTCGCGCAGGCTCGACCACACACCACCGGCGGGCCGGATCGGCAGCACGTTCTTCTCGGCTTCGACGGAGATCGGGCGCAGGCTCCCGTCGAGGGCGAGCCCGTGCGGCACCGCGTGGGCGCGCTGCGCGGCGACCTCGAAGGCCAGCGTGCTGTCGACCATGCCGATGGGCTCGAAGACCCGCGTCTTCATCAGGGTGTCGTACGCGTCGCCGAGCGAGCGGTCCGGGTACGCCGCGTGCGCGGCGGCGAACCCGCCCGCGGCGACCATGAGGTTCGAGTACTGGTAGGTGGCGCCGAGCGGTGCGGTCGGCTTCATCGCGCGCATCGAGGCCAGCCTTCGCTCGGGCGTCACGCCGGCGAACTCGAAGAGGTTCTCGAGATCCTGTCGCGGCATGCCAGAGCACGCGCACGCGCTGTGCCAGAGGAGCAGCGCGCGGGTCAGCTCGGGGTCGCCGACGGCGAACGTGGGCAAGAGCTCGGTGAGCTTCGAGTCCCAGCGCAGCACCCCGGCGTCGACGAGCGACGCCTCGGCCAGCGTCGTCATGGGCTTGGTCAGCGAGCCGATCATGAACAGGGTCGTCGGGCCGATCGCGGGCGCGTCGGCGCGCAGCTCGGTCCGACCGAGGACCTGCTCGTAGACCACCTGGCCGCCGACGATCACCGCCACCGCGGCGCCCGGGGTCCGCAGGTGGGCGGCGGCGCGCTCCACGAACCGCCCGAGATCGGCGCGGCGCGCTGGGTCGAGGGGGCGCGCGGTCGGGACCTGCGCGACGCTCGTCAGCGGGGCCGCGCGCGGGCTCGCCAGGCCGCACGCGCGCAGTCGCAGGAGGACGGCGATCGACAGCGCGAGCACCAGCGCGCGGAGCAGACGGTCGGAGCGCATCGGGGATGCGACACCGCGAAGGGCGCCCGGTTCCCGCGTCAGTCGCCCTTGCAGCGCATCGCCGCGCCGATCGGGGCCCCTCCGTTCGGGCACGTCGGCAGCGAAGTGGGCTGACCCCGGATGCACTCGAGGAGGCGTGGGCAAGACGTCGGGTAGGTGGTCTCGCAGGACTGCGAAGGGGCGCCGATCACCTGCTCGCACTTGGCGTCCGCGTGCACCTCGGCCTGGCAGCGGCACACGCGATCGACGAGCGGGTTCTCCACGATCGGCACCTCGAGGCACCCGGGGGCCTTCTTCGCGTCGCACGGCGGTCGGAGCGCCTCGAAGCGCAGCGACCACTCGTAGGTCGCCGTCACGTTCTTGCCCGCGCCGAACTCGGGGAACTCCACGATCAGGGAGCGGACCCCGTCGGCGAACAGGAAGTCGACGACCACCCGTGACTTGCGGTGGGGGAGCGGCGCGAGCACCACCGCGGCGTGGGGCGTGACGACCGTCGAGACGTCCCCCTCGAGCACCTCGGCCGAGCGCTCCCGGACCCGCACCGCGCGTGGCGCCGGGGTGGCGCCGACCTGGCTGCACACCACGCGGAACCACTCCGCGATCCGCTTGGCCTGACACCCGGCGGGGGGCTCGCCGTTCCACCGGGCCGACCGCTCGGCGGCGTCGTTGGCGCCGCTGGCCAGGGAAACCGGCGACGAGCTGATGAACACGTCCTTGTTGACCCCGATCACGGGCGCGAGCTGCCACTGGGCCGGCGAGGGGATCCAGGTCTGACCGAACGGCACCTCGACCTTGGGCGCCTCGAGCGGCGCGGGCGTCGCGCGCAGCGTCTCGAGCAGAGCCTTGGCCAGGATCTCGTGGCCGTGGGGCGAGAGGTGCGGATCGTCGGCGAGGAACACCGACGGGCCAGCC
This sequence comes from uncultured Polyangiales bacterium, assembly GCA_964624885.1. Classification (GTDB taxonomy): domain Bacteria; phylum Myxococcota_A; class Polyangia; order Polyangiales; family JADJMO01; genus JADJMO01. Next base: position 20,000 of record CAZUZY010000060.1, read on the forward strand.
GCGAGCAGCGGCGCATAGCCGTCGAGCACGTCGAGGCCGAGCCGTTGGGCCGAAGCGACCAGGTCCTGGTTGAGCACGCGCGTCGGCTTCATGTCGAGCGGCGGGCGCCCGTATTTCTTCCACGCCTCGGGGAACACCTGCACGTCGACCGGGAGCACGACGACCACGAGGCGAGCGAGGTTCTTGTCGCACAGCTCCTTGAGGCGGCGCAGGCTCGCCTCGAGGGGCGACGCGGCCTGGACGGCGGCGAAGGCCTTGCGACGCAGCTCGTTGATGCGCTGCTCGAGCTTGGCGCGGGTCGCGAAGGTCTCGGTGACGGCCTTGGCGTCCGGATCGGTGAGCTCCTTGCTCGCGGCCTCCGCGATCAGCTCCTCGACGTGGGCGCGCACCGCGGCGCCCTTCACCAGGTAGGCCGTGTCGTGCCCCTCGGGGTTCCCCTCGAAGAACGTCTTGCCGTTCTCGACGATGTCGCCCGGATCGCCCTTGGTGCGCCGGTACTCCGCGCCGTACGCGTCCCCGGGCAAGAGCCGTGGCAGCTTGCGGACCAGCGCCTGCAGCGAGGCCTCCGCGGCCGCGTGGTCCTTGCCCGCCTTCTCGAGCTCCTCGATCCACACCTGCGCGAGCTGCGCCGTCTGCTTGGCGGCGTCGTCGTGGGCGGCGCCGGCGGTGGCGAGCGGGAGCGAGAGGTCCGGCACCGCGGACTCGGGCGCCGCGGGCGCGGGGCGCCGGAAGACGAACGAGCGCAGCGCGTACATCGCGTGCGACTCGGACATGAGCCAGCGCCGACCGGGGAACGCGAGCGGCGGCGAGGTCGGCGCGTTCTCCTTGCGCACGACCCACCCGTCCCAGACCGCGTGGCGCGTGGCGTTGGGCGCGGTGGCCTCGAGCAGATCGTTGCCGACGTTGATCACCACGATCATCGTGCGGCGCGTGAGCTTGGCGTTGGCCTCCTTGGGGACCCGCTTCTCGAGGAGCTCCCGGGCCACCCGCTCGTACTCGAGGGGCCCGTAGGTGGGGACGCCCGCGTTGAGCACCGCGCGGTGGTCCTCGTCGAGGGCCGCGAGCCGCGCGGCGAGCGTCTGGTCGTGCTCGACACCGAGCCCGAACACCTGCGAGTCGCCGACCACGAACATCTCGTCCACGGCCGAAGGTGGCCAATCGCTGCCGCGGAAGCCGAGGGCGTTGGTCGTGAGGGTGGTGACGGGCCCGTTGCGCAGGGCGAGGCGCTGCGAGGCGTTGGGGCGCAGCCGCACGCCGAGCTCTGGATCGGCCTCGTAGAGGTGCAGGTGCGGGAACGCGCCGTGGTCGCGCCGATCGAAACCGACCTCGGCGAGGATCAGCCCGGTGAGGGTGCCGAGGACGACCTGGAGGAGGCGGCGTCGGAGGCGGCGGGGGCGCGGCGGGTCGGCGGGCATCGGTCGATCTCCAGCAGACTCGAGGGGTGCAGGGCAAGCCCTACCTCCGAACGCACGTCGGCGGCGGCGGCTTCCGACCTCACGACCGCCGGGTGCGGGCCAGGGTCGCGCGGAGCACGGGGAGCGCGGCGAGGTCCTTCGGACGACCCGCGCGCTGCTTCTCCTCGATGAGGCGCTCGAGGCCGAGCGCTCGCACGTCGTGCTCCCCCACGCGCAGCACCACCGAGTGCGGCAGGAGCTGTTCGTACCCCGTCGCCTCGTCGAGCGACCCGAGGACGTCCAGCGGGCCGAGCTTGGTCAGCAGCAGCTTGTGTCCGGTGGACTCCAGGTGGCTCGTGTTCGGCGCGATGCGCCGCCCGGGCGTGTTGCGGAAGCAGGCCTCGACCTCGTCGAGCGCCTCGAGCAGGCGCGCGACGTTCTCCGGACTCCGACGATAGACGATATCGAGATCGAACGTGACGACGGGCGCCCCCTGCAGCACGGCCGCGGTCACACCCACGACGATGAACTCCACGCCGTGTCGCCCGAGGAGCGCGAGCAGCGCCGGCGTGTCACTCGGCTGCATCGGCGTCGACGAAGGGCGCGAGCGCCGCCGCGTGCTGGCGGAGGAACTGTAGCCGCTCGGTGGGCGACAGGCCGAGCATCCAGTCGATCAACGTGAGATCGACGCCGGCCTCGTCCACGGAATCGACGGCGGCCGCCGCGAGCGCCTCGGCCTCGTCGCGCACGAGCTGCGCCTCGAGCTCGTCCCAGTCGTCGAGCAGCCCGGTGCGTTCGGTGAGGCGGCGCCCATCCCAGCGCGCGGTCGCCTGCCCACCTTCCCCGGTGGTCAGGACGACCCGATGGCGATCGACGACGACCGGCAGACCGCGGAACAACACTGCATCAGGCTACCACATCGGTCTCTGGTTCCTGCGCGCTTGGCTGCCGGGTGGGTAGCCCCCCGTCAGAACGTGAGGCTCCACGCCACACCGGACCTGGACACCGTCGGCGTGATGGACGAAGTCACCGAGGGGCCGAGGGTCATCGACCAGACGAGAGCAACGAGGCCACCGACGAGCAGCGTCCCTCCGACCGAATAGCCCAGCGGCCGGTTCTCGATCGCGAACGCGGGGCTGTCGTCGCCGCTGTACATCACGGTCAGCATCGTCACGGTGAAGCCGAGGCCGGCCGCGAATCCGCCGAGGCCCCTGAGCAGGCGACGGGGAAACGTGCGGCCCTGGTCGATCTGCACCGCGGTCGGGCCGGCGATCTGGATCTCCTCGTCGATGCGATAGGTGCCTGGTCGGGGCTCGACGCGCAAGCGATAGAAGCGCCGCGGCAGGTCCACCGTGCACGTGCCCACGCAGGTTCGCCGCACCGCAGGCTTGTCGGGGTCGAAGATCTCGAGGCGTGCGTCCCCTTCGACCTGCAACCGCACGGGCTCGGCGTGCGCCGTCGCGGCGAAGAGGGAGATGGCCACCGCGATGCCGAGTCGCACCCGACGAGCGTACCGCTCCGACATGGCCGAGTGCATCGAGGAGCCGGTTGCGCCGAGTCAGAAGGCCAGCGGAGTCGAAGCGGGCTGCTACGTTGACCAGGATGCGCGGTCGGATCGTCTCCGGGATGTGCCTGCTGGTGGGTTGTGGCGGTGAGACCACCACGGGCCCCGGCGTCGACGCAGCCGTCGACGCGGCCGCCGAGACGACCACCGACACCGCGCCGGACGTGCCGCCGACGCCCTGCCATCCGACCGCGAAGGACTGCGGGCCTTCCGGCTACTGCGACGCGAAGGACTGCAAGACCGCCGGCGTCTGTCGCCCACGCCCGAGCGGTGGCTTCGACCTCTTCGATCAGGCGTGTGGCTGCGACGGCATCACGTACTGGAACCACGACCACGCCGCCTCCTTCGGCCAGACGAGCGTGAGCGGCGCGTGCGGTGGACCCACGATGGGCGCACCGGGCAAGCCCGTCGTGTGTGGAGCGACCACGGCCTGCCCCGACGGGACCCGCTGCCTCTACCGCTCGTGCGATGGCACCGACGGCGTGTGCTGGCGCTTTCCGACCGCGCCGAAGTGCGGGCCCGACACGTTCCGCGCGTGGGCCACGTGCGACGGCGCGGCGAAGTGCCTGTCGCTGTGCGACGCGGTGTTGACGACCAAGCCGATCCGGGCCGACCTGCCCTGCGAGTGATCGGTCGCGCTCAGGACGTCGCCTCGTGCAGGCGCACGACGAACCGCGTGCACGGCGCGTCGCGCTCGAACTCGAGCGTACCGTCGTGCGCCTCCACGATGCTCCGGCTGATGCTCAGTCCGAGGCCGGTCCCCTCCCCCACCTTCTTGGTGGTGTGGAAGGCTTCGAACATCCGGTCCTCGATGCCCGCGGGCAACGGCGGGCCAGAATCCTCGACGGCGACGCGGACGAACGACCCGTCCGACTCTATGCGCACCCGTACCCAGGGCGCCGCGGTGTCGCGCGCGGCGTCCACCGCGTTGTTCAGGAGGTTCACCAGCACCTGCGACAGCTGGAGCGCACTGCCCCGCACGCGCGCGTCGCGGACGACGTCGACCTCGAGCGCGACCCCGTGGCCGACCAGCCGAGGACGGCACAGGGTGGTGGCCTCCGCGACCACGCTGGAGACCGACAAGAGCTCGTGCTCCCCCTGACTCCGGCGGCTGAAGCGCCCGAGGCCACGCACGATCTCGCCTGCGCGTCGGGCGGCCTCGCGGATCCCCGCGATGGCCTCGCGCGTCGCCGCCGCGTCTCCGTTGGCGATCGACTCTGACAGCCCCGCCGCGTAGAGATCGACGATCGTGAGCGGGTTGTTGATCTCGTGGGCGAAGCCCGCGGCCATCTCGCCGAGGGTGGCCAGCTTGGAGGTCTGGATCGCCTGGAGGCGCTGCTCCTCGAGGTCGCGCTGGAGCGCGCGCTCCTCGGTCATGTCCTCGATGACCGACCAGATCAGATCCTCGCCGTCGCGCTCGACGAGGAAGCCGTTGAGGCGCACCGGCACGAGCGTGCCGTCCTTGCGCACGAACTCCTTCTCGTAGGGGCCGTACCGGCGGGTCGCCCGGAGCTTCTCCAGCTGCACCGCCTCGTCGGCGTCGTATTTCCGCGGGGTGAGCTGCCAGTAGGTGAGGCCGCCGTCCGCCTCCTCGGCGCTGTAGCCGATGATGCGCAAGAAGGCCTCGTTGGAGGTGAGCCAGAGCCCGTCCATCCGACACAGGTTCAAGCCGAGCGGCGAGGAGGCGAAGAGGTCGCGGATCGCGGCCTCGTGCTCGCCGAGGCGCTTCCGCGTCTTGACCTGCTCGGTGATGTTCGCCGTGTAGACGAGGATCCCGCCGATGGAGCCGTCGCCGTCTCGCCAGGGCGCGACCTGCCAGCGGAGGTACTGGCGCTCGCTGCCGGTCCGATCGAAGTGATCGAGCTCGCGCGACCGCGTCGCGCCGGCGAGGCACTCGGCGTGGATCGCCCGCCACTCCTCGCGGATCTCGGGGAACACCTCGTAGTGCGACAGACCCAGGATCACCCGGCCCGACGGGTCCCCGTGCGTGGCCAGCCAGTTGGGCGAGTGGCTGAGGTAGCGCATGTGGCGATCGAACACCGCGACCGCGATCGGCAGCTGACGAAGGAGCTCGTCGAGCAGATGCGGGGGTGAGGTGACGACCACGTGCGCGGATGATACCCGAACGCTGAGCTTCGCCGGGGCGAACCGAACACCCCTGACCCCTCCCTCCTCGCGGATCGCCTCGGTGGCGGCGCCGGATATGCTCGGGTCGTGTCCCCGGAGCGAATGGTCCTGACGAGGTCGGCGCGAATCACGCGGCCGCGTGGGCGTCTTGGGGCATCCGTCGCCGCTGCCCTCGCGTCGATCGGCGCTGTCGTCGCTGCGACGCAGGTCCAGACCCACGCCGAACCACTCGCCATCGCTGGCGTCCTCGGTCTGTTCATCGCTGCGGTCTTCGCCTATGCGGCGCTACAGCGCCGTGTACGGGGCGCCGACGCCGAGCTCGTGGTGGACGCCGGTGGCGTGTCCCTCGGGGGGGAGCGGCTCGTCGAGCGCGCGGCGATCGAGCGCGCCTATGTCACGCCGCTCCCAGGGTACACCGCGCTGCGCCTCGAACGGCGCAACCTCCCACCCCTGGACCTCGACGTCGAGACCCCGGAGCAGGGCACCGCAGCGCTCGAGATCCTCGGCTTCGACGTGGCCCACCGCGCAATGCGGTTTCGACCGAGCTCGACCTCGTTGGTGAACCCGACCGGCTATGTCCTCGCGGTGGCCGCGTTGTCGGTCGTCGGGTTCTTCCTCGGCGCCGGGCTGTCCTCGACGGTGCTCCGTGTGGCCGGCCTCGTGGGCTTCGCCCTCGCCTGCGCGCCGGCGCTGCTACGATCGACCGCCGACGTGGGAACCGACGGGATCCTGCTCCGGACAGGGCTTCGCAGCGTGCTCGTCCCGCTCGACGACGTCGCTCACGTCCAGACCGCAGTCGCCCCGGACGAGAGCAAGGTGCTCGTCACCCGCAAGTCGGACGGCGTCACGCTCGAGATCGTCTTCGCGTCGGCGGAAGGTGAGTCGCTCTGTCCGGAGGCTGCCGCTCTGCGCGAACGCATCGCCGAGGTCCAGCGCCTGCACCACCGCGGCGCAACGCCCGCCGATCTCGGCCTGCTCGGGCGAGGCGAGCTGGCCGTGCCAGCATGGATCGCGGCGCTGCGCGAGCTCGGTGGTCACGACGAGACGTTCCGCAAGGTCGGCCTCGGCGTCGACGTGCTGCTGCGCGCCGTCGAGGACGTGACCGCGAGCCCTGTCATCCGCGCCGCCGCCGCGGTGGCGCTGCGCCCACACCTCGACGCGCCTCGCCGGCTCCGCGTCGAGGCCGTCGCCAGTGCGAGCGCGACGCCGAAGCTGCGCGTGGCGCTCGAGGCCGCGATGGCCGACGACGAGGACGCCATCGCCGAATCCCTCGCGGCCCTCGACGAGGAGTCCGCAGCGCGGCGCTGACCCGCTACTTCCAGGCGCTCCAGGCCTTCCCGAGCGTGTCCCACAGGCTGCGGCCGGAGAGCTGCAGCGGGAGCTTCACCGCGAACGTCCACGCCCGCTCGGCGCCCCACGTGGGCGCCGGCCCCTGCTTCACCGGCAGCGTCCACCGCAGCCCGAACACGAAGAACCCGAGGCTCAGGAACGGCGCGATCTGCACCCCGCTCGTCTGCGACCACGTCGTCGTGCTCGCGCCGGTCACCTCGTTGGTGACCGCGGGCCCCTTGCCTCCGTCCACGTGGGCGTACCCGAGCTCCAGCCCCGCGAGCGCGAACGTGACCTGCACGCCGCCCGCGTAGCGGTTGTGGTCGCCGTCCACGCGGTGGAGCTGTCCGAACACCCCGAGGCCGACCGGCCAATCGGGATGGAAGCCGTGCACCGTCAGGTCGACCCCGTGGGCACGTGAAGGCGCAATCCCCCCGGTGTTCGCGTACTGATACCCCGGGACGACGAACACGTACGGGGTCTCCGCGCGCGCCTCGCGGAGACCGAACGTCACCGCCCCGACCGCGAGCGCCACCACCACCTTCTGCACCCGCCGACCTTACCGCGCCGCCCGGGAGCGGCCAGCCACGGGGCGGCTTTCCCCCACGCCCGCACTTGGCTAGACAGCGCCCCATGGATCTGGACCTCACCGAAGAGCAGAAGATGATCCGCGACACCGCGCGCGACTTCGCGACCAAGGAGGTCGAGCCGCGCGCCAAGGAGCTCGACGCCAACAGCGAATGGCCGAGCGACCTGGTCAAGCGGATGGGCGAGCTCGGGTTCATGGGCGTCGCGATCCCCGACGAGCACGGCGGCGCGGGCCTCGACACCCTCTGCTACGCGCTCGCCATGGAGGAGATCTGCCGCGCGTGCGCCTCCACCGGCGTCATCATGAGCGTCAACAACTCGCTCTACTGCGACCCGGTCTACAAGTTCGGCAACGCCGCGCAGAAGGAGCGCTGGCTCGCGCCCTACGCCTCCGGCCAGAAGCTGGGCTGCTTCGGCCTCACCGAGCCGATGAGCGGCAGCGACGCGCAGACCATGAACACCAACGCCGTCAAGCGCGGCGACAAGTGGGTGCTCGACGGCAGCAAGAACTGGATCACCAACGGCCCCCACGCCGACACCATCATCGTGTTCGCGGTCACCGAGCGGCCCGCCAGCGGCAAGATCAAGCACACCGCGTTCCTGGTCGACGCCGGCACCCCGGGGTACACGCGCGAGAAGCCCGACCACAAGCTCGGCATCCACGCCGCGCACTCGTGCACGGTGTTCTTCGAGAACGTCGAGCTCAGCGACGAGCACCGCCTCGGCAACGTGGGCGACGGCTTCAAGGTCGCCATGAACACCCTCGACGGCGGCCGCATCGGCATCGCCTCGCAGGCCCTCGGCATCGCGCGCGCGGCGTTCGAGAAGGCCGTCGAGTACAGCAAGGAGCGCAAGTCGTTCGGCGTGCCGATCGCCCAGCACCAGGCGATCCAGTTCATGCTCGCCGACATGGCCACCGAGATCGACGCGGCCCGCCTCCTCATCTGGCGCGCCGCCATGCTCAAGGACCGCGGCGTGCGTCACTCGAGCGAGTCGGCGCAGGCCAAGTTGTTCGCGAGCGAGACCGCGACCCGCGTGGCGCACAAGGCCATCCAGATCTTCGGCGGTTATGGCTACTCCCAGGAGTACCCGGTCGAGCGCCACTACCGCGACGCGCGCATCACCGAGATCTACGAGGGCACGAGCGAGATCCAGCGCATCGTCATCGCCGCGAACGCGCTCAAGGGTTGAGATGAGCAAGGCCGTCCGTCTCGCCTCGCTCGCCCTCTCGCTCACGGCCCTCTCGCTCGTCGCCTGCGGCAAGGACGGCCCTCCCCCCGAGGACCCGACCAAGGTCGAGAAGAAGCCCGAGAAGCACGCCGAGGCCCCGAAGGGCCCCGCGATGGAGTACGACCTCGGCCCCATCGACATCGCGACGTGGAAGCAGAAGGTCACCTCGCTCAAGGGCAAGTGGAACGACTGCTACCTCGCCGCCGCGGGCAAGAACCCCACGCTCGAGGGCAAGCTCACCTTCACCGTGCGCACCCGCAAGGACGGCACCGTGAAGTGGGCGTTCGTCAAGGAGAGCTCGCTCGGCGATCGCGCGGTCGAGCGCTGCATCCTCGACTCGATCCGCGAGCAGAACTACGGCCCGCCGATGGACGCCCGCGAGGGCGAGGCCGCGCACACCTACGGCTGGGAGCTCGACGGCGACGACCACCGGCCCGCCGATCCAGCCGCCACCACCGCGGTGTCGCCCGCGATCAACGGCGTCAAAGCGAAGATCGCCGCCTGTCGTGCCAAGGCCTCGTCCAAGGGCACGCTCCTCGCCACCTTCTACATCGCCAAGGGTGGCAAGCCGCTCAGCGTCGGCCTCTCGGTGTCCGACGCCGAGGGCGAGGCCGCCGCCGACTGCATCGTCGAGGTGCTGATGGCGCAGAAGTACGTGAACAAGAGCAGCTGGACCACCAAGGTCACCACGGAGCTTCCCTGATGGACTTCGAGCTCGACGACGGTCAGCGCCTCGTGCAACAGACCGCGCGCGACTACGCGCAGAAGACGATCCTCCCGCAGGCCGCGGCCATCGACCGCGAGGAGCGGTTCCCCTTCGAGATCCTGAAGGGCCTCGGCGAGCTCGGGCTCCTGGCGGTCAACGTCCCCGCCGCGCTCGGCGGGTCGGAGGCGGGCGTCGTCGCCTACTCCCTCGCCATGACCGAGGTCGCCCGCGCCTGCGCGTCGACCGCTGTCACCATGGCGGTCACCAACATGGTCGGCGAGGTCATCGCCAAGTTCGGCACCAAGGCCCAGGCCGAGCGGCACTGCCCGCGCCTCGCCGACGGCACGTGGGCGGCGGGCGCCTTCGCGCTCTCGGAACCGGGCGCCGGCAGCGACCCGGGCGGCATGCGCACGACGGCGCGCAAGGTCGACGGCGGCTGGGTGCTCGACGGCCAGAAGGCCTGGATCACGAGCGGCGCGCACGCCGGCGTGATCGTCGTCTGGGCGCGCACCGGCGGCCCCGGCACCGCGGGCATCTCGTGCTTCCTCGTCGAGAAGGATCAGAAGGGCCTCCTCGTCGGCAAGCACGAGGACAAGATGGGGCTCCGCGGCTCGAACACGGTGACCCTCACCTTCGACCACTGCGAGGTCCCCGACTCGGCGCTCCTCGGCGAGCTCGGCGGCGGCTTCAAGATCGCGATGATGGCGCTCGACGGCGGCCGCATCGGCATCTCGTCGCAGGCGCTCGGCATCGGTCTCGCGGCGCTCGACGAGGCCATCGTCTACGCCAAGGACCGTCAGCAGTTCGGCAAGGCGATCGCCGAGTTCCAGGCCATCCAGTGGATGATCGCGGACTCGACCACCGAGCTCTCGGCGGCCCGCATGCTGGCGCTCCGCGCGGCTTGGCTCAAGGAGCACGCGCGGCCCCACTCGCGCGAGGCGTCGATGGCCAAGGTCTACTCCAGCGAGGCCGCGGTGCGCGCCTGCAACCGCGCGGTGCAGATCCACGGTGGCTACGGCTACACCCGCGAGTTCGCCGCCGAGCGCCACCTGCGCGACGTGCGCGTGTCGATGATCTACGAGGGCACGAGCGAGATCCAGCGCACGGTCATCGCCCGCCAGGTCCTACGCTGACCGCTTTGTCGATATAATCCCCCCGATGCGATCGTTGCTCGGCTTCGTGCTGTCGCTGTCGTCGATCGCCTGCGTCAGCGGAGGCGCCGATGGTGGAGCGACCGACGCGACCACCGACACGGCCGACGCCGACGCCGCGGATACCCCGGAGGGTCCGTGCGGCACCCCCGGCGCCAAGTGCTGCCTCAGCTCGATCTGCCTCGCGGGCCTCGCCTGCGTCGCAGGAAGCTGTCAGCCCACCTGTGGCGCGCTCGACGCGGCGTGCTGCGCGGGCAGCAAGTGCGACGGCGGCAACGTCTGCGTGGCCGAAAAATGCGTGGCCGCGTCGGCGTGCGGCTCGGACGGCAAGCCGTGCTGCGCCGGCTCGACCTGCGCGGCGCCCCTCGTCTGCACCGGCGGAGCGTGCGCCGCCGCGACCACCTGCGGCGCTGCTGGCAAGCCCTGTTGCGGCGCGGACGCCTGCGGCGCGGGCCTCGTGTGCGCGAGCGGCAGCTGCGCCCCGTGCGGCTCGTCCGGTGAGGCCTGCTGCG
>CAZUZY010000061.1:0-30347 GCA_964624885.1 uncultured Polyangiales bacterium
CGGGGTGCGCAGCGCGCGGCCGAGGGTGCGGTAGGCGATCGACGCCGCGAACGGCGCCCACTTCGGCTTGGTCGCGAGCAGCGCGCCGAGCGCCGCCAGCGAGGCGAACGGCGCGGTCGTCGCCGGCTCGTGGGCGGCGATGCGCTCGAGCACCGGGAACGCGCGCGGGATCTCGCCCATGGCCTCGAGGAGCCGCGTGTAGATCTCTGGCTCGGGCAGCGCCTCGCCCCGCGGGGGGAACAGCGGATGACGAAGGTGGAAGCCGTTGTCGGGGAAGTCGAGGTTGAAGCCCGTGCACTCCCACTTCTCGAACTGCGAGGCCGCGGGCAGCACGTAGTGGGCGAGGCGCGCCGTCTCCGACATCGCGACGTCGACCACCACGAGGAGCTCGAGGGCGGCGAACGCGCGCTCGTAGCCCGCGGTGTCGGCGCCGGTGAGCACGGGGTTCGCGCTGTCGACGATCATCGCCCGCAGGCGGTCCTCGCCCTCGTGCTCGATCTCGCTCGGCAGGATGTTGGGCGGGTAGATGCCCGCGATGGGGTGCATCCCGTGCCGCGCGGTGCGCACGTGGCGCGCGTCGCGCTCGTCGGTGTGACCGAGGATCGGCAGGAAGAAGGAGTGGAAGTTGTTGCCACCGCGCTTGCCGAAGTGGCCGGTGAGCAGGAACACCAGCTTCTCGAGGTACGAGTTGAGCGTGCTGTGCAGGCTCTGCTGGATGCCGAGGTCGACGCGCACGCACGCCGAGCGGGCCCGGGCGAACCCGCGGGCGACGCGCTGCACGTCGGCGAGCGGCACGTCGGCGCGGCGCACGAACTCCTCCACAGGGACCGCGAGCAGCTCGGCCTCGAGGGCCGCGAAGCCGGTGCAGCGCGCCGCGAGGAACGCGCGGTCGTGCAGGCCCTCGCGCACGATGGTCGAGAGGATGGCGGCGAGGAGGAACGCGTCGGTGCCGGGGCGCACCTGCAGGTGCACGTCGGCGAGGCGGGCGGTCTCGGTCTTGCGCGGATCGACGACCACCATCGTGCGCGCCGGGTCCTTCTTCAGGTCGCGCAGGGTGTCTCGCGCGCTCGGGATGCCGTGCGCCTGGAACGGGTTGGTGCCCACGAACAGCACGAACTCGGCGTGCTCGACGTCCTCGGTGAGGTGGCAGCGCTGGTCGCCGAACAGGCGCCCGTTGACCCAGAAGTCGCCGGTCTTCTCCTGCGCGAGCGCGGTGTAGACGAAGCGGCTCTTCATCGCCTTCAGGATCTGTCGGCTGTAGGCGCCGCCGAGGTGGTTGCCCTGGCCGCCGCCGCCGTAGAACGCGAACGCGCGCCCGCCGTGCCGCGCGCGGATCGCGACGAGACGCCGCGCGATGTCGCCGAGGGCCTCGTCCCAGCTCACCCGCACGAAGCTGCCGTCGGGCTCGCGCCGCAGCGGGTGGTCGAGGCGATCGGCGTGCTCCTGGTAGTAGGGGAGCCGCGCGGCCTTCTGGCAGAGGTAGCCCCGCGAGACCGGGTGCGCGTCGTCGCCGCGGACGCCCTTGATCTGTGCCCCGTCGGTCTCCACGCGGAGGCCGCAGTTGCGCGAACAGAGGATGCATGCGGTCTGCTCGATGGGCATCGGGACTCCTCTCCCACGGTGGGCTGGACGGGTTGGGTAACGAACGTTATCCTACGCGGGCACGATGCGCTACCCGCCCGGTCAAGCCGCCGAGACGCGCGCCAAGCTCGTCCGTGAAGGTGGGGCGCTCGCCAAGCGTGAGGGCTTCGCCCGCACCGGCGTCGACGACCTCGCGCGCGAGGCCGGCATGACCAGCGGCGCTTTCTACCGGCACTTCGCCGGCAAGGACGAGCTCCTCGCCGCGATCGTGGAGGCCGAGCTCGCGACCACCCGCGCGCGCTTCGAGGCCATCGAGACCCACGACCAGCTCCTCTTCGCCCTCGACGCCTACCTCAGCATGGGCCACGTGCGACACCCCGAGGTCGGCTGCGTGTTGCCCGCGCTGGCGGCCGAGGTGGCCCGCGGCTCCGCCGAGACACGCGGGGTCTTCGAGCGCGCGCTGACCGCGGTCACCGACGTGCTGGCCCAGAAGATCGGTGACCGCGCGGTGGCCTCGGCGATCCTGACCCAGTGCGTCGGGGCGGTGATGGTGGCGCGGGGCCTCGAGGGCGAGGGTCCGCGGCGGGCGGTCCTCGGCGCCGCCCGGAAGAGCGCGCGGGCGCTGCTCGCGGCCGGCAATCTGGCGTAAGTTCGGCCACTTGGAAAAAGATCGACCGCCGCGGTCGATCCCCGGTCGAGCCGTCCGTCGCCTCTTCGAAGGCGCTCGGCGCGTGCCGACCCGAAGGAGCCCCCATGCGTTTCATGATGATGCACAAGAACGACCCGCACACCGAAGCCGGCGAGCTGCCCTCGAAGGAGATCATCGAGCAGATGGGCGCGTTCATCGGCGAGCACGCCAAGGCGGGCCGGTTCCTCGACGGCGCGGGCCTCCGCGGCAGCCAGCACCGCACGCGCCTCGTGTTCCGCGACGGCCGCTGCACCGTGAAGCACGGGCCCTATCGCGGCGAGCACGAGCTGCCGACCGCGACGCTGGTCCTCAAGGTGAAGACGCGCGACGAGGCGATCGGCTGGGCGGAGCGCTACGGGAAGATCCTCGGCGACGGCGAGATCGAGCTCGGGAAGCTGAGCGAGCCGTGGGACCTCGGCCTGATGCCGGAGCCGCCCGACGCCCCGCTGCAGCTCCTCCTGATCGACAAGGCGGATGCCGCGAGCGAGGCCGGCGGTCGGAGCCCCAAGGTGAAGGCGGAGCTCACCCGGCTCCGGACCGAGATGAAGAAGGCGGGTGTGCTCGGCAACACCCTCGCGCTCAAGCCGAGCGCGCAGGCCAAGCGGCTCGTCTTCCAGAACCACGATCTGCGCGTGTTCGACGGCCCGTTCACCGAGTCGAAGGAGCTGCTCGGTGGGTTCTCGATCATGGAGCTCGCGAGCTTCGAGGAGGCCATCGAGCTCACGCGGCCTTACGCGAAGATCCTCGGCGGGACCCTGGAGATCGACCTGCGCCTGGTGGACGTCGACGCGGAGTGACCCCGGGGGGGGTGGGGTCTCCGGAATCGAAAAACCCCCTCCGGCTCTAGCGGCGGCTCTGGATCATCTTCCAGCCGTTGCCCGAGGGGTCGCGGAAGCCGGCGTCCACGTTGCCGTAGCGCTCGGTGGGCTCCTGGGTGAACTCGACGCCCTTCGCGCGCATGCGCTCGTACGCCGCGCGGCAGTCGTCGACGTTCAGCACCAGCGGCGGCATCCCGCCCTTGGCGACGACCTCCTTCAGCGCCTGCGCGGTCTTCGGGTCGAGCGCCGGCGACTCGGGCTTGAACAGGCCGAGCTGGAACGACGGCTGGTCGGGGTGCTGCACCGTCAGCCAGCGATAGTCGCCGTTGCGCATGTCGGTGTGGATCTCGAAGCCCAGCTTCCCGACGTAGAACTCGACCGCTTCGTCCTGATCGCGAACGTACAGACCGACCATCCCGACACCTTGGCTCATGAGACCTCCGCTCTGCTGCTGGAGCGGCCATGGACGGCCGCCGTTCACGGATCCGTATCGCCCGCCTCTTGCCGTCGCTTCTCCGAAACTGCGATCGTGAGGACGGGCCGGTGGGCGGCGGCGACGAAGCACACCGGGACGTGCGGGAGCGCAGGGGGCGCGGCCTTCACCCGCGCGCGGAGCTCGCCGGGGCTCTCGCCGGTCACGTCGCGGAACGTGCGGCCGAAGGTGCCGAGGCTGCTCCAGCCCGTCTGGAAGGCAACGTCGGTGATCGGCAGATCGGTCTCCCGGAGCAGGGCCGTGGCCCGCTCGATGCGCCGGGTGAGCAGGTAGCGGTGCGGTGGGACGCCGAAGGCCTCCTTGAACGACCGCGCGAAGTGGGCCTCGGAGACGCCGCTCACCCGCCCGAGGCGCCGGACCGGCCACTCCTCGTGCGACGCGGCGTCCATGCGGTCCTTGGCCCGGAGGAGACGGCGCAGCAGCTCGGGGTCCTGGCTCACGGGCACCCGATTCTCCCAGAACGGGGCGCGCTCCGGAAGAGCGGGCGCGTGGTATACGGGCGGACCGATGAAGCGTTCCGCGAAAGTCTCCGAAGGCGAGTCCGCAGCGCAGCTGATCACCAAGAAGATCGCCGACCTCGACGACTGGCGTGGAGAGAAGCTCGCCGAGATCCGCGCACTGATCCGGCGCGCCGACCCGCAGATCCTCGAGGAGTGGAAGTGGGGAACGCCGGTCTGGTCGCACGACGGCATCGTGTGCACGGGCGAGACCTACAAGAGCGCGGTGAAGATGACGTTCGCCCACGGCGCTGCGCTCGCGGACCCGAAGGGCCTCTTCAACTCGAGCCTCGAGGGGAACGTCCGGCGCGCGATCGACGTGCGGCAGGGCGAGGCGCTCGACGAGACCGCCCTCGTCGCGCTGTTCCGCGCCGCGGTCGCGCACAACGTCGCCGGCAAGAAGCCGAAGCCCGCCAAGGCCGCGAAGCCCGCCCAGGCCGCGAAGCCCGCCAAGGCCGCGAAGCCCGCCGAGGCCGCGAAGCCCGCCAAGGCTGCGAAGCCCGCCAAGGCCGCGAAGCCCGCGCCCGCAAAGGCCACGAAGCCCAGGACCGCGAAGCCCGCCAAGGCGAAGCGCTGAGGCCGATTCTTGTCGCCGCGCGAATGTAAAACGCGGGTTTTACATTCGTGCAAACCCAAAAAATCGCGGTCCCCGGAGCGTCTTCAGACCGCGCGGGCGTCGACGATCACGGGCAGCTTCGACGCCCATGTGGCCCACGTCTGCTCGTCGGTCACGAGCTCGCCCATGAAGTGGGCCACGTTGGCCATGCGGGTCGTACCGGGCCGGAAGAGTCCGTGCACGAGCCCCTCGTGGAGCGTGTACGGCGTCCGTTCGCCGTCGAGCAGGGTGTCGGGTCGGACGACGACCCAGCGCACGGCGGCGTGATCG
Source organism: uncultured Polyangiales bacterium (assembly GCA_964624885.1). GTDB lineage: Bacteria > Myxococcota_A > Polyangia > Polyangiales > JADJMO01 > JADJMO01. The sequence continues at coordinate 4,964 of CAZUZY010000061.1, forward strand.
GGTCCGATGGCTTCCCCCAGGAAGTCGGCGGCGCGCTGGTTGTCCGCCGCCGGTGGGACGAGGCCGCGCAGCACGGCGAGGAACGCCCGCTCGAACGAGCCACGCCGCGGATCGAGCGCGCGCGACCGATGCACCGAGACGCTGCTCATGAGCACGAACTTCACGGGGTTCGGGCCCTCGAGTCGCTCGAGGGCACGGCAGACACGCGTCGTCGCGGCGGTGACGAGGTCGCGCGGCGGCCCGAAGATGCCCCGGACGTTCAGGACGTGACCGAGGCAGGAGATCACGGCGTCGCAGCCCCGCAGGTGATCGCGCAGCGGGTCGTCGCCCAGCGAAAGGAGGCTGGCCTCGACGACGGTCAGATCCGGGCTCGCCGCGGTCTCGCCGGGGAGCCTGTGGCGGTCGCGCACGATGGCCCGCACGCGGACGCCGCGCGACAGCAGCTGCTGCAGGACGCGTCCGCCGGTGCGGCCGGTGGCGCCCAGGAGAAGAACGGTGGGTTGCATGGGCGGTCTCCTCTCATCCTCGGTGTCGCGCGAGCCACGCCACGAGCTCGTCGACCATCGTCTCGACCGCGCTCGCCCCGTGCCCACCGGTGGGTGCCACGAGCCTCGTCTTGTCGGCGCCGCGGACCGCCGCCAGGATCGCGTCGTGCCCGCGCGGGTCGATCAGCGCATCTTCGGCGCCCTGCACGAGCAGCACCGGCGCGTCGACGGAGGCGGCGTTCTTCGCGCAGGCGTTCATGACGGCCCGCTGGGCGAGCATCGCGCGCAGGCTGAAGTGACGCACGACGAGCGGGTCACGCTGCATCGCGAGCGCCTCCTCCCGATCGGCGCGGTGCCTCACCGCGCCCGGGTCGCGATTCATGTCCACCGTGAGCGCCGACCGTCGGAACACCGCGTCGAACGCGAACGTCACGTAGTCGCGGAGGGTGGGCCCGAGCCCCTCGGCCGTGTTCCACCGGTAGGCGGGGTTGACGAGGATCAGGCCGGCGAGCTCCGCGTGGGCGTGGGCCGCGACGTGGAGCGCGTAGGCGCCGCCCGCGCTGTGGCCGAACAGGAAGACCGGCAGGCCGGGCAAGGTCCGGCGCGCGTGGTCGAGGGCGAGCCGGTGGTCCGCGAGCAGCGCCCGCCGATCGGGGAGGTCTCCGCGGAGGCCGTCCGAGAAGCCGCACCCGCGCGGGTGCAGGGCGAGGGTCGCGAGCCCCGCGGCACGCAGCGCCTCGACGAATCGCGGGTAGGGCTCGCCCGTGCCGATCTCGGCGCCGAGCACGAAGTCGACGACGCCCCACGCGGCGTCGGGTCTGTGGATCGAGACGAAGAGTCGGACGCCACCGTCACCCTCGAGCCAGCTACAGTCCTCTCCTCGAGGGGGCTCGAGCGGAGGTCGCGTCCGACGCTCGACCGAGGTCATGATCCGCGACGCGCATCGGTCGTGCCAGTCGAGGGCACCGTCGCCGAGGGCGCGCCTGCGCCGGCCCCGCCGCAAGCACGGCGTGCCCATGCACCTCGTGCAGGACGTCCCGGGAGTCCACCCCACGCATGCGCGCGGAACGAGGCTTGCCCTCACGGTCGCGGGGGTGCCCCATGAAGGCCATCGTCTACTCCCGCTACGGTTCGCCGGACGAGCTCCGGCTCGAGGAGGTCCCGAGGCCACGCCCCGAGGGCGATCAGGTGCTCGTGGAGATCCACGCCGGGTCGATCGACGCGCCCGACTGGAGGTTGCTGCGCTCGAAGCCGTTCCTCGTGCGGGCGCACTCGGGCTGGTTGCGGCCGAAGTACACGATTCTCGGCTGCGACATCGCGGGGGTCGTCGTGGCCGTCGGCCCGCGCGCGACCCAGCTGCGGGTCGGGGACGAGGTGTTCGGCGACCTCGCCCTCCACGGCTACGGCGGCTTCGCGGAGTATGTGTGCCCGACCGAACGAGCGCTGGTCCAGAAGCCCGTCGGCGTCTCGTTCGAGACCGCGGCGGCCTCCGGCATGGTCGCGACCAGCGCCCTGCAGGGCCTCCGCGACTACGCCCACGTGGTGCCCGGCGAAGAGGTGCTCGTGGTCGGTGCGTCGGGCGGTCTCGGCACCTTCGCCGTCCAGGTCGCCAAGGTGCTCGGGGCGAAGGTCACCGCGGTGTGCAGCACCGGCAAGATCGAGCTCGCGCGGGCGCTCGGGGCCGACCGCGTGATCGACTACACCCAGGAGGACTTCCTCGCCGGCCCGACTCGCTACGACGTGATCTTCGCCGTCAACGGGTACCGTCCGATCGGGGAGTACCGGCGTGCCCTCGCGCCCGAGGGCCGGTACGTCGCGGCGGGGGGTGCATGGCCCCAGATCCGGGAAGCCTTGCTGCTCGGACCGCTCCTCTCGCTCGTGGGTCGGAAGAAGCTCGGCTCTGCGCCTGCCCGCGCGACGCAGGAGGATCTGCGCTACGTCGGCGGCCTCCTCGAGTCCGGCAAGCTGCGGGCGGTCATCGATCGGCGCTACCCGCTGCGCCAGGTGCCGGACGCGATCCGCTATGTCGAAGAGGGGCACGCCCTCGGCAAGGTCGTCATCCAGGTCCGCCCAGAACCGGTCGTCGAGGCGGCCGAGTTGCTCCCGCGGTAACCTCGAGCATGTGCCTGCAGGTCTGGCTCGGGTCCGTGCGTCCGCTGCCGGAGCACGGCCTCCTGGACCCGAAGGTGCCGGACCCGCTCCTCGGCTACCACCGTCTCGAGCGGGTGGCCGACGACGCCCCCGTGCGGGCGCGGTTCACGCTGCCCGAGGTCGCCTACGTGGGCTCGCACGAGGGCTGCGGGTGCGGCTTCGAATCGAGCGACCTCACGTGGCAGGGCTTCACCCGCGTCGACGAGATCACGCCCTTGCTCCCGGCGCTCGCCGCCGACGAGCGCGCGACGTTCGAGGCGGAGCAGCGCGGGCGAGAGCGGCTCCGCGACCTCGTCGTCGCCGCTCAGGCCCACGGTTGCGTCGAGGTGTTCGGCTGCTGGGCGGGGGGGGAGGGCGAGCCGGTGCTGCGCGAGCAAGCGGTGGACGCGAGCCATTTTGCGACCGAGCTCGCGCCGATCGTCGAAGGGGTGCGCTACCGCGTCGGGGCTGCGCGATAGCCGGCCCCGTCCCTTGGTCGAAGGCAGGCCGGGGCGTATGCTCGATAGGTGTCGTCGACCGAGGAGATCGTCATCCCGCTGCGCGCGAGCAGCGTCTCCGAGGTGGCGGTGTGCACGGCGATTCGCTCCACGCTGGTGAGTGCCTCGCTGCTCTCCTTGCGCGAGCGCGGGCTCGCCGAGGCCTACTTCCAGCACCTCCCACCGGAGCTGCACCTCACGGTCCAGACGATCGTCGCAGGCTCGTGGGTGCCGATCGACGTCGCGGCCGCCCACTACCGCGCGGTGGAGGGCATCGGTCTCACCGCGACGGAGCAGGTCGCCATCGGCGGCGCGGTCGGCGAGCGCGTGCAGGCGAGCCTGCTCGGGGTGATCTTCCGGCTCGCGAAGGGCAGCGGCGCCACGCCGTGGACCGCGCTCGGGATGTACCCCAAGCTGCGCGAGCGCATCTTCCTGGGCTCGGACACGCGCATCGTCCGCCTGGGCCCGAAGGATGCACGGGTCGAGAACTACGGCGTCTCGCTGGCGACGATCCCCTACTTCCGCAACGCGTGGCGCGGGATGGCGATGGCGGGCCTCGGGCTGTTCTGTCGCCGCGTGCTGGCGACGGAGCTCCCGAGCCCACGGCCTGCCGACGCGTTCGTGTACAAGGTGAGCTGGGCGTAGCGATGCCCGAGGGGCGTCGACGGTGTCACCCGTCGCGCCATTCGTTCAACTGTTCCGTCATCTCGCCGAGGCCGCTCGCGGCCGCGATGTCCTCGAGGCAGGTCATCAGGGCTTCGCGCTCGGGGGTCTCGACGAAGTTGCCGTGCTTCTCGTCGTAGGCGTTGAGCGCCTCGACGGTGTGCTGCAGTGCCTTCTTCTTCTCGCGGGGGAGCGCGAGCCGCAGCTGCTCGCGGATCGCCCTCGCGAGGATCGCGCGCAGCCCTGTGGCGCGAGCCTTCGAGACCAGGCTCGTGAGGTCGCGCGCGAGCGTCCGGCGCGCCATCCCCGCGAGACCGCCGGCGCGGCGCTTCTCCCGCAGAGCCGCGGCCGCCGTGGCCTGCTTCGCGTCCTCGGTGTCGCGGGCACGCTGCATCGCCGCGGCGTCGTGTTCGTGTCGATGGTGGAGGTGCCACGCCTGGCCGACGTGGAGCCACTCGCCGTCGTCGCCCTGCCGGATCTGCTTGGGGGTCAGCGCGGGCAGGGTCGTGAGCTCGCCGAGCAGCGTCACGCCGCGGTCGAGCTCGTCGTCCTCCGAGATGCGCAGGACCTCGGCGCGCCCCCTGGGGTCGTCGAGCGTCCGGACCAGCACGTTCGGCTTGCGTGCTCGCACCTGGGCGAGGGTCGGCCGCGTGTCGAACAGCGCGTCGCCGACCGCGAAGCGGTAGACCTTGCGACCATAGCCGTCGGTGTTGCTGGTGGTGCCATCGCACCACGCGACGACGTACTTGCCGTGAAGCGCCTTGTGCGCCGGGCGATACACCGCGCGCAGATCGACGGCGTACACCTCGCCCTTCTTCATCGACCGATCATCGAGGGTGCCGATGTCGACGTCCAGAGTGTTCGCCGGGCCCTTCGCGCCGTTGCCAGGTATCTTCCCGCCCATGGCGCGCGCGAAGCCGGCCCCCCTCCGCTACGAGACGATCGAACGCGCGCCGTCGGGACGAGGCCGCTGTGGGGAGTGTGGGGCGGCGATCGCGAAGGGCGATCTGCGGCTGCGCCTCGGGTGGACGTCGGGGTTCGTGTACACGCACCTCGACTGCGCGGCGCGTTCCCGGGAGCGCGCGCACTGGCTGGTCCGCGCGCTCGACGGGACCGTCGTGGTGTCCGATCGCGACGCGTTGCGGGCTCGGGCCGCCGAGCTCGCTCGCGCGGTGCAGGAGGCCGGGCGCGCGCGATGGGCCGCGGAGGATGCGCGCCACGAAGGCGTGCCCACGGCCGACCGGATCGCCGCCACGCACGCGGGGACCTGTCTGCAGTGCCGCGGTCCGGTGGAGGAGGGCGCGCTCGGGGTGCTCGAGGCGAACGGCGTGCTGCACCTCGGCTGCGCGCTGCCATGGGCGGAGCGCCGCGCCGGGCGTCCGGTCGAGAGCTGGCTGCAGGCGCTCTTCGAGAACACCGCGGGGCTCACCGACGAGGATCAGGCCGCCGTCGAGCGCGCGATGAGGGCGTGATCGCGGCCGGATCAATGGCCGTTGCCGCGAGAGCTCGGCGGGGCGCGATCAGCGCCTCCTGCCATTTCCAACGTATGCCAGAGGGTGGGGCTTGCGGCAAGCCCTATTTCATGCCGTACCGTGTACGACCATGAACGAACGCGCCGTGGTGATTGCAGGGGGAGGTCCCACGGGACTGATGCTGGCCGCCGAGCTCGCGCTGGCGGGGGTCGATGTCGCCATTGTCGAGCGGCGCCCCGACCAGACGCTCGCCGGCTCGCGCGCGGGTGGCCTGCACGCGCGCACGATCGAGCTGCTCGACCAGCGCGGGGTCGCGGAGCGCTTCCTCTCCCAGGGGAAGGCGATGCAGGTGGCGGGGTTCGCGCTCATCCCGCTCGACATCAGCGACTTCCCCACGCGCCACAACTACGGGCTCGCGCTGTTCCAGGACCGCATCGAGCAGATCCTCGCCGATTGGGTCGCGGAGCTCGGCGTGCCGACCCACCGCGCGTGCGAGGTGACAGGCTTCGTCGAGGACGCCACGGGCGTCGACGTGGCGCTCTCGGACGGCCGCACGCTGCGCGCGCGCTGGCTCGTGGGGTGCGACGGCGGACGCAGCCTGGTGCGCAAGCAGGCCGGGATCGAGTTCCCCGGGTGGGAGGCCTCGACGAGCTGCCTGATCGCCGAGGGCGAGACGACCGACGAGCCGGCGTGGGGTGTGCGCCGCGACGACCGCGGCATCCACGGCGTCAGCAAGCTCGAAGGGAAGCGCGTGCGCATCCTCTCGACGGAGCCGCATGTCCGCACCGGGGATGCGCCGACGATGGACGAGCTGCGCGAGGCGCTGGTGCACGTCTACGGGACCGACTTCGGCGTGCACGGCGTGACGTGGCTCTCGCGGTTCACCGACGCGACGCGACAGGCGGCGACGTACCGCAAGGGGCGCGTGTTGCTGGCCGGTGATGCGGCGCACGTGCACGCCCCCGCCGGCGGGCAGGGCTTGAACCTCGGGGTGCACGACGCGGTCAACCTCGGGTGGAAGCTCGCGCAGGTGGTCCACGGCGTGGCGGAGGACGACCTCCTCGACAGCTACCACGCGGAGCGCCACGCGGCCGGCGCGCGCGTGCTCGAGAACACGATGGCCGCGATGGCGCTGCACCGCGGCGATGCGCGGACCAAGGCGCTGCAGGGCGCGATGGCGCAGCTCCTCCAGCTGGACGAGCCCCGTCGGCGGTTCGCGGGGCTCCTCTCGGGGCTCGACGTGCACTACGACCTCGGCGCGGGACACCCGCTGCTCGGGCGTCGCATGCCGGACCTCGAGGTGGAGACAGAGGGTGGGTCGCAGCGGGTTTTCACGCTGCTGCACGCGGCGCAGCCGGTGCTGCTCGATCTCGGAGGTGATCTCGAGCTCGGCGGGTGGGCGACGCGCGTGCGACGGCTGGCCGCGCGGTACGACGGGACGTGGACGCTGCCGGTGGTGGGGGTGGTGGCGGCGCCGCGCGCGGTGCTGATCCGACCGGACGGGTACGTCGCGTGGGTGGGCGACGGGACCGACGCGGGCCTGCGGGACGCGCTCGCGCGGTGGTGCGGGGCCGAGGGCGAGTCGCGGCGGAAATCCATGTAGATTCCGGGTGTTGCGAGCGGGTGTCGGATCCGTGGCCCCTCGATCGTCGGGGTGGTGAAAGCGAGGATCCCCATGCGCCAGTCCGACTTCACCGCCACCCTCTCCTTCGACCAGACCCCCGACGAGGTGTTCGCCGCGATCAACGACGTCCGCAGCTGGTGGACCGGCGAGATCGAGGGGCCGACCGACGTGCTCGGCGGCACCTTCACCTACCGCCACGGCGACGTGCACCGCTCGACCCACGAGGTCACCGAGCTCGTCCCGGGCCAGCGCGTCGTCTGGCGCGTCACCGAGAGCGACCTGTCGTTCGTGGACGAGGACGAGTGGAAGGGCACGCAGATCGTGTTCGAGCTCCGCCGGGTCGGCGATCGCACCGAGGTCCGGTTCACGCACGAGGGCCTCGTGCCCACCCTCGGGTGCTACGCTGCATGCTCGCGCGGCTGGAGCTACTTCGTCACCGACAGCCTCCCGAAGCGCGTGCGGCGCGAGCCCCGCGCCGAGGTCGCCGCGTGCCGAGGGGATCGATGACCGAGTACATGCTGATGGTGCTCGAAGACGAGGCCGCTCACGAGGCGCTCCCGGCCCAGGCGGTCGAGGAGCTCCTCGAGGCGCGCGCGACCTTCGAGGGTGAGCTCCGCCGCAAGGGCGTGCTGAAGGCCAGCGGGCAGCTGCGTCCGAGCAAGGACGGTCGACGCGTCCGACAGACCGGCGCCGCGCTCGAGGATCGACCGGGGCCGTTCGTCGAGGAGGGTCGCGCGCTGGGCGGCTACCTGTGGGTCGAGGCGGCGAGCGTCGAGGAGGCCGCGGAGGTGGCCGTCGCGTGCCCGACGCTCGCGACCGACCAGATCGACGTCCGACCGGTCCTGAAGGGCACCCTCCCGAGCGGCACCGACCGGCCCGGGAAGATCTTCGCGTGCGCGGTGCTCGGCAGCGCGACGACGGAGGCGGGGTGGGTGGAGGTCATGGATCGCATCGACGCCGAGACGAGGGACCGCTTCCCGCGCGAGGCGCTCCTCGGAGGGGTGCGCCTGCAGCCGCCCCGCACGGGCCGTCGCGTCGCGACGCGCGACGAACGGCGCGCCGCCTTCGACGGGCCGTTCCTCGAGAGCAAGGAGGTCATCGGTGGCCTGTTCTTGCTGCGCCTGCTCCACATCGACGACGCGGTGCGCTGGGCCTCCGCGACGCGCTTCGTCGCGCACGGCGCGCTCGAGATCCGCGAGCGATGGCGGACGTAGCCTCGCTGCTCGCGGCCACGGTCGCCCGCGAGCGGGGACCGATCCTGGGGGCCCTCCTGCGCCTCTCCGGCAGCGTCGATGCGGCCGAGGAGGCGCTGCAGGAGGCGGTGCTCGGCGCGCTCGAGGCGTGGCGCGACGCGGTCCCAGCGAACCCGGGCGCGTGGCTCGTGACCGCAGCGAAGAACAAGGCGCGGGACGCGCGCCGCCACCAAGCGATCGTCCGCGCCAAGGCGCCGCTCCTCACCGAGGAGCCAGAGGCCCGTGACGACACGGACACCGTGGCGGACGACTACTTGCGGCTCGTCTTCACGTGCTGCGACCCCGCGCTCGCCGTCGACAACCAGATCGCGCTGACGCTCAAGGTGGTGTGCGGCTTCACGACCGACGAGATCGCGCGAGCGTTCGTGTGCTCGGAGGCGACGGTGTCGCAGCGGATCCTGCGCGCGAAGCAGACGCTCGAGGGGACGAAGGCGCGGTACACGAACCCGGAGCGGGGCGAGCTCGAGCCGCGGGTGACGGCGGTGCTCGGGGTCGTCCACGCGATGTTCAACGAGGGGCACATCGGTCGCATCGGCCCCCTGATGCGGCTCGATCTCCAGGCCGAGGCGCTGCGGCTCGCGCGGCTGGTCTGCGATCTGCTGCCGAGCGAGCCAGAGGCGTTCGGGCTCGTCGCGCTCATTGCGTTCAACGCCGCGCGCGCCCGAAGCCGCGTTCGCGCGGACGGCTCCGTCGTGCTGCTCGCCGCGCAGGATCGGTCGCAGTGGGACCGCGAGCTGCTCCGCGAAGGGCTGATGGCGCGGGCGCGCGCGCGGTCGCTCGGGGGCCGCGGGCCCTATGTCCTCTCGGCGGAGCTCGCAGGCGCCCACGCGACGGCGCCGACCTGGGAGAGCACGGACTGGCGCGCGATCGTTGCGCTGTACGACGCGCTGGTCGCGGTGGCGCCTTCGCCGATCGTGAAGATGAACCGCGCGATCGCGGTCGCGATGGAGCGCGGGCCGGCGGCGGGACTCGCGGTCCTGAAGGACGTGGCCGCGGACCTCACGGACCACCACCTGTTCTACGCGACGCGCGCCGATCTGCTGGAGCGTGCCGGCAAGGACCCGCGGCGCGACCTCGAGAAGGCGCTCTCGCTCGCGACGAACGACGCGGAGCGCGCCCTGCTGCGCGAGCGGCTGGCCGCGCGGGGGCGGTGAGCCCACCGAGCGCTACGGCAACGGGGACGCCGGCTTTCGCGATCGCTCGGCAGCGGCTGGAAGATGATCCAGAGCCGCCGCTAGAGCCGGCGGGGGTTTTTCGATTGCAGATTTTTGGAGACCCCCACCCGCTCCCTCGGCGTCGACGTCCACCATGCGCAGGCGATCGCCTCGTCCGTAGGGATGACGGGCACGCCGCGCGTGGACGTGGACGCCTGGCGTCGAATTGGCCACCATGGTCGACCATGGCGGGACGGCAGTTCGAACGGGGTGGGCGCTGGATCGCGTACGAGCCGCAATCCGGCATGCTGTGGACGTTCGAGGGAGCCACGCCGCGGCAGGGCGGCAACGACCTCGGTGAGCGAAAGGACAAGCAGTTCGTCGGCGAGGCCAAGATCCAGAAGGCCATCGACAAGCTTGCGGCGGCCAAGCTCGCGGAGGGTTGGCTCGAGACCGCGGTCGGCTGGGCGACGCCGGCGGCGCCGTCCGTCGAGGCGCCCGCGAAGCCCGTCAAGGTCAAGACCGTGAAGCTCGCCCTGCCGAAGGACGCGCTGGCGAAGCCAGCACGAGCCCCGACGCCGGCCGCCATCGCGAAGGCGCGCGCCAAGTTGCGGGACGAGGTCGCCGGCCGCGCGGCGAAGGCAGGGTTGGTGGCATGGCCGAGGATCGCACCGCTGCTCCGCGACGCGATCTCGCTCACGCTCTCTGCCTGGGACGGCACGCCGCCGCTCGGCGCGTCGCGGGTGGGCGGCGCGCCCGACCTCGACGCCGGTGCACGATGGCCCGAGGCCTCGCGTCCGCTCGAGTTCGTGGCCCAGCTCCGCTGCGAGGAGCTCGTGGCGTTCGGCGCCGAGGTCCCGAAGGCCGGACTGCTCCTGTTCTTCGCCGATCTCTCCCCCACCTCGAGCAGCTACCTCGAGGAGGGATGCGTCGTGCACGTGCCGAAGCTCACGACGCTCGCGCGTCGTCCTTGGCCGGACGGTGTCGGCGTGGTGGCCGAGAGTGCGATCGCCTGGTCGCCGACGCTCTCGCTGCCGCCCGCCGACGGGCCCTTCCTCGCCGCGGCCAAGCTGTCGGCTGCCGAGCGGCGCATCTACAACGACGCCGTGCTGGTGCCCTCGATCGATCCCACCCGCCACCAGGCGCTCGGGTACCCGACGCTCACCGAGGTGGAGGGTGCGAAGCGCGACGAGGTCTGCTTGCTGCAGCTCGCCTCGAGCAAGGCGCGCAAGCTCTCGTTCGGCGACGCTCGGACCCTGCGCTACTACGCCCGGAGCGGGAAGCTCGATCGCCTCCGCGTGACGGCCGAAGAGCTGTGAGCAGGGTCCGGAGCCATCGACGTCGTCTGCTCCCCGTGCATCTCCGGGCTCGCGAGGTCGACGACTACGCGGCGACGAGCACCTCGTCGAGCTGCTCGAACGCCTCCGTCGGGGTGCCGGCCGTGCTGCCCGAGGCGATGGCCTCGTCGAGCGCCTCCTTCGACGGATAGAGGTCGCGCATGACGAGCCACGTCTTGCCGCCCTTGTCCTCGAAGGTCACCGTGGTGACGACGCCGGCGTCGCCCTCGTCGTTGGTCCACACGAGCCGCGCGCCGGGCACCACCTCGAGGTACTTGCCGAAGAAGTCCATCGGCTTGTCGGGCTCGGCGTCGGTCACGAACGTGAGGCGGTAGGAGCCGCCCACCCGCACGTCCATCTCGCAGCCCACCATGGAGATGGGGAACGACTTCGGCGTCCACCACCGCTTGAACAGCGCGGGCTTCACCCACGCGTCGAACACCACGCCCGGCGGGGCGTCGAAGGTGCGGGTCACCAGGAGCTCGCGCTCGGAGATCCGCTCGCCGGTCGTGAGGTTCTTCGTCGGATTGCTTGCGTTCATCGAACCGTTCCTTTCGTGTCGGTGATCTCCCGGAGGACCTCGTCCAGAGACTCGAAGCGCGCCTCCCACATCTGGCGGTACTTCTCGAGCCAGGCCATCTCCGCCGCCAGTTGCCGTGGCCCGAGCCGGCAGGTCCGCACGCGACCGACCTTCTCGGTGCGCACGAGCCCGGCCTGCTCGAGGACGCCGACGTGCTTCCGCATGCCGGTGAGGGTCATGTGGAACTTGTCGGCGAGGTCGGTGATGGACGCATCGCCGCGCCCCAGCTGTTCGAGCACGCCCCGACGGGTGGCGTCGGCGATCGCGGCGAAGGAGGCGTCGAGGCGGGCCCTCTCAAACTGAACCATGTGGTTCACTGTGTAGCGCGACGAAGGAGACGTGTGCAAGGGGCATCGACGCGAAGGCGGCGGGCTAGGACTTCACGCGGCCGGAGTAGGCGTCGAGCGTCCGCTTCCATGCCGGCCGCGCGAGGCAGCGCGCGAGGTACGCGGCGACGTGGCGGTGCGGCTGCACCAGCGCCGGATCGGTGCTGCCGGCGCTCAGCACGTGCGTCATCAGGATGTCCGCGACGGTGAACGCCTCGGTCGCGACGAAGGTGCGATCGGCGAGCCAGCCGTCGAGCTGCCCGAGACGCAGGGAGGCCCACCCGCGCAGCGCGTCTTGCGCCGGGGACCCTTGCGCGCCGGTGACGCCGACGAACCACGCGGTGAGGACGGGCATCTCGACGGAGTTGAGCGCCGCGAAGCTCCACCGCAGCACCTGCGCCTCGCCGGCGAGGTCGCGCGGCATCAGCTGGCCGCTCTTGCGCGCGAGGTACAGCAGGATGGCGCCCGACTCGGTCACCACCACGCCCTCGTCGTCGAGGACGGGGAGCTGCCCGAACGGGTTGAGGGCGCGGAACGCCGCGCTGTCGAGGTCGTGGTTCGGGTGGTCCAGGCCCACGATCTCGTAGGGGAGGCTCATCTCCTCGAGGGCCCAGAGGACGCGGAGGTCCCGCGTGTTGCCGCGCGCGACCGCGTTGACGCGGGAGAAGCCGTAGACCTGGAGCATGACGCGCAGGGTAGTGGCGTGGGAGCGGCGCTGTCGATCGGGTGGACCCACGCGCTCGCTCCACGCGGATCCGACCCACGCCGACTGCTACGCTCTCGATCGATGGAGGTGCTGGGGGAGCGGTTCGAGGTGCACGCGGCCGTCGCCGAGGGCGGCATGGGCGTCGTCCACGTCGGCCTCGACCGCACCACCGGCAAGCGAGTTGCCATCAAGCGCCTGCTCCGGCCCGACGAAGAGCTCGTGCGCCGTCTGCGGCGCGAGGGCGAGATCCTCGAAACCCTCGATCACCCCGCGATCGTCGGTCTGATCGCGCACGGCACCGACACCACCGATCGACCCTATGTGGTGATGCGCTGGCTCGAGGGTGAGGTCCTCGCGGCGACGCTGGAGCGCGGGCCGCTCTCCGTCGAGGGGACTCTGGGGCTCGCCCGGACTCTCGCCGAGGCGCTCGCCTACGTGCACGCGCACGGCCTCGTCCACCGCGATCTCAAGCCGAGCAACGTGTTCCTGCTCGAGGGCGAGCTCGGCGCGGCGCGGCTCATCGACTTCGGCATCGCGCGCACGCTCGGGGGCGGCGCGCCTCGCATGACCCAGACCGGCGTCTGGATGGGCACGCCGGGGTACGTGGCCCCCGAGCAGGCGCGCGGCGAGTCGAACCTGACGGGCGCCGTGGACGTCTTCTCCCTGGGCTGCGTCCTGTTCGAGTGCCTCACCGGCCGGCCCGCCTTCGTGGCCTCCCACGCGATGGCGCTGCTCGCCAAGGTGCTGCTCGAAGAGGTGGCCGACGTGCGCGTCCTTCGCCCCGACGTGCCGGAGAAGCTCGCGCGCGTCGTCGCGGCCATGACCCGGAAAGACCCGGTGGAACGCCTCGCCGACGGCGGCGCCGTGCTGCGTGCCCTCGACGTGGGCGTCTCCCTGCGCTCGTCCTCGAGTGCCGTTCGCGAGCGTCGCATCCGCAGCGTGCTGGTCGCACGACCCGCGCGCGTCGACCCCGGCGCAGCCACCTTGGTCGCCGACGAGCCGACCACGATCCGCGACAGCGCGGACCACCTCGGCCTCGATCTCGAGCGGCTGCCCGACGGGAGCTTCGTCGCGCGCGCGCGGGCAGCCCACGCCGGCGACGAGGCCGTGACCCTCGCGCGCCTCGCGGAGCGCCTGCGCCACTTCGACGGCTCGGTGGCCATCGCCTCGGGTCAGCAGGTCGAGAGGACCGGCGAGGCCATCGAGCGCGCCTTCGATCTGGTGGGGATCGGTCGGCGGGACATCTTGCTCGACGAGAACTGCGCGGCGTTCCTCGAGGCGCGCTGGGAGGTCGACCCCATCGGGGGCTGCCTGTGCCTCGGCAAGGAGCGGTCGGTCGCCGACGATGCGCGCCGCCTCCTCGGCAAGGCCACCCCCTGCGTGGGTCGCGACCGGGAGCTCACCATCCTCGAGGCGACCGTCCGCGAGGCGATGGAGTCGGGCGAGCCTCGCGTGGTGCTGGTCACCGGGCCCTCCGGCACCGGCAAGTCGCGGCTTCGCCACGAGCTCGTCCACCGCCTCGACACCAAGAGCTTCCAGTGCCGGGCCGAGGCCCTCGATGCCGCGGTCCCTTATCGACTGGCCACCGCGATCGCTCGGCAGGTCGGCTCCGTGGCTCTGCCGCCGCGTGAGGCCGCGTTCCTCGCCGAGCTCCTCGGCGCGTCCGCGACTCCCCCACCCGAGGTGCTCGCCGCTCGCGCCCGACCGGACGCCCACTTCGACGGTGTGCAGGCCGCGTTCGTGGCACTGATGGCGGAGAGCACCGGCGACGAGGGTGCTGTCCTCGTGCTCGACGATCTGCAGTGGTGCGATCCGATGTCGGCGCGCCTGCTCGACCTGCTCGCCCGAGACGTCGGGCGTCCGCTGGTCGTCGTGGCGCTGGCGCGGCCCGAGGTGCGCAAGGTCCTCCCGCAGCTCTGGACGACGCGCGACGTGCTCGAGGTGAAGCTCCCTCCGCTGCCGCGGCGCGCCGCCGAACGCCTGGTCCGCGGCGTGCTCTCGGAGGTCACCGCCGACGACCTGCGACGCATCGTCGATCGCTCGGAGGGCAACGCCTTCTTCCTCGAGGAGCTGGTCCGTGCCGCGGCCGCGCGAACCCTCGACCGCCTCCCCGAGACCGTCCTCGCCCTGGCGCAGTCGCGGCTCGACGCGCTGCCCGAAGAAGCACGTACGCTGCTCCGGCACGCCAGCGTGTTCGACGGGCCGTTCTCGGACGAGGCCATCGCCGCGCTCTCCGGTCTCCCCGACGTGCCGCGGATCCTCGCGGAGCTCGTCGGCAGCGAGGCGCTGCTCCGCCTGCCCGACGAGCGTCACGCGTTCCGGCACGCGCTCCTCCGAGAGGCGAGCTACTCGACGTTGTCGGACGACGAGCGCGTCACCCTCCATGCTCGCCTCGCCAGGTGGTCGTCGGCGGAGGGCGAGCCTTCCGAGCTCGTGGCCCACCACTTCTTGCGGGCCGGTGACGTCCGGAGCGCCGCCGAGGCCCTCGCGCATGCGGCGGCGTCCTGGGCGCAACAGGGGAGACTCGAGGCCGCGGCGCGGGTGCTCGCCGTGTCGCTGTGGCTGGCTCCTTCCGCAGACGGTTCGCTCGAGCGATGGACCACCCTCGCCGACCATGTCCGCGTCTCTCGCAGCGTGGTCCTCGAGGAGTTGCCGCTCGCGTCGGAGCTGCCGGTCGCGCCGGTGCCCGACGTCGGCTTCGTCGTGCAGCTCCTCGACCGCGCGAGGACCGTGCTCCCCGCGGCGCAGGCGCGCGCGCTGCGCGGCACGTTCGTCGAGATCCTCGCCGCCTGCTCGGCCTACGACGAGGCTCGACGGATGCTCGCGGACACACCGACCGACGGGCTGACCGCCGCCGAGGAGCGCGACCTCCTCGTGGGAGCCTGCGAGCTGCACAACCGCACGGGCGATTTCCGCCGCGTGCGCGAGGTGGTGGCGAGACTCTTGCCCCTCCTCGACGATGATCCCCCGCGACGGCTGCGGGTCCTGCTCGGGGCCGTGATCGCCGAGGCCTCACTGGTCGGTCCGGGCGGGCGCGATGCCGTGCTCGCGCTGCTGACCCAGGCCGACGAGGTGATCGCGCGGCTCGGCCCCGACCCCAGCCTGCGGACGCAGCGCGCCAAGTGCGCCAGCTTCGTCGAGATCTACACGGGGACGTTCGACGAGATGACGGTCGCGGGCGAGGCGCACGTCCGTGAGGCACGCGCCGCAGGGCTGCGCTACGAGCTGATGGTCGCCACGCACAACCTCGCCGACTCGATCCTGCTCCGGGGCGAGCCGCTGGATGTCGCGAGGGAGCTGCTCGAGGAGTCGCTCGCGCTGGCGCGGACCTTCCGGACTCCGCGGATGATCCTGCACGACGAGGGGATCCTCGCGGTGCTCGACCTGCGCGCGGGCGATGGCGCAGCCCTCGAGCGGGCCGAGCGGGCGCGCACCGAGCTCCTGTCCCGGGGTGAGCGCTGGGACGGGGCCAGCCTCGGGTTACAGCTCGGCCGAGCGCTCGTGGCCATCGGCGATCGCGCGACGGGGCAGCGGGTGCTCGACGCCACGCGTGAGGTGGCCGAGGCGCTCGGGATGCCGCGGTTCATCGAGTGGTGTCAGGTGTGAGCGACTAGCCGCTCGCCGGCCCGAGCTCGGCGCGGAACAGCGCGAGCACGGCGCTCCAGTGCCGCTCGGACTCGTCCTTGTCGTACACCGGCGTGTCCGGGACCGCCCAGCCGTGCCGGCCGCTGTAGTGCTCGATCTGGAAGCGCTTGCCGAGCTGGGTGAGGTGCGCCTCGAGGGTGTCGGCCTGCTCGCGGGTGAAGAACATGTCGTCCTTGGCGATGCCAAAGTACATGCGCGCCTTCGCGTGCTCGGCCGCGAGGTGGGGGCTCGTCGCGTCGGCGGTCACCACGCCGCCCGGGTGGATCGACGCGGTGGCGCGCAGGCGCTCGGGGAAGCGCGTCGCGGCGAGGAAGGCGTTGCGGCCGCCCATGCAGTAGCCGACGGCGCCGATGCGCGCGGGGTCGACCTCGGGGCGCGCGGCGAGCACGTCGAGCGCGATGCGCACGTCGCTCATCACCATGTCGGGCGTGAGCGAGCCGATGGTCTTGCGGATCTCGCCGACCTTCTCGGGGACGGTCATCCACGCGGGGTCGAAGTGCACGTGCTTGCCGAGCCGGTGGTACAGGTCCGGCAGGAGCACGTGGTAGCCCGCGGCGGCGAGGCGCTCGGCCATCTCGAACAGGGCCGGACGGAGGCCGAGGCCGTCCATGAAGAACAGGACGGCGCCGTGCGGCTCCGGCGTGCCGGCGGCGGGGACCTCGTAGGCCCACATCGCGCCGTCGGGGGTCGGGATCTCGAGGTGGGTGCCGGGCATGACGGCGAGTGTATCGCACCGGTCGCGGACGTCAGAAGGGGGTCTCGCAGGTGGTGGTGCGATAGCAGCAGAGAGTTCGCTTCATCTTCTTCGATTCTTCGCCGCTGAAACCGGGGTGGAGCTTCACCTTGTGCCAGGTGGCCGCGCAGCTTTCGTGCGGGGCGGGGGCCGCGACGGCGGGTCCGCTCGGTGGCGGGGGGAGACAGTGGATCGTGTGGTAGCAGTAGCCCGAGGCGCCCTTGAAGTCCTCGAAGGAGTACTCGTCGTCGGGCTCGGGTTTCGGCTCTGGCTCCTGGGTGGGCGACGGCGCGGGCTTCGGGGTCTCGGCGCTGGACGGCGCTGGGGCCGGAGGCGGCGGCGCGAGGGTGGTGGCACAGCCGGCGAGCGCGGCGACCAACAGCGGACCAGGCATGCGCGTCGGTGTCATCGGTTCACGGGGACCGCTTCGCGCGGCGCGCCTTGGCTTCGAGCTTGGAGAGCATGGCTTGATAGACCTCGATCTTCCACCGGGTCAGCTTTCGTCTCGGGTCGTCGCGCCGCTCCACGAGCTCCTTCCAGGTGCTGCCGTCGCCCGCCAGGACGACCATGGCGGTGAGCGGCTGGTAGACGAGGTTGCTCTTGGCGGGGACCGGGCCCATGTCGGCGAGCGACTCGTACCAGTCGAGGAGCGCGGGCAGCTCGTCCGGGTGGACCCACGGGATCGGAGCGCCGGCCACTCGGAGGATCGCCCACCGACATCCGTCCTCGCGACCGAAGATCGCGGCGAGCCGCGCGCCGACCCCCCGTGGCCGAGTGCGCTCGAGCACTCGGACGGCCGCGTGAGCCAGCGCCTCCTGGCCTCGATCCCGAGCGCGATCGAAGGGCATCTCGATCGGGAGCTCGAGCACCCGGAGGGCGGCCTCGCCCCACAGGTCGACGGCCGGCTCCTCGCTCGTGACGAAGGTCTCGAACCGGCACCGCGCCCGCGTCCATGTCGCCGGGTCGGCGCAGTCGATCTCGAGCAGGGCACGCGCGAGCTCCGCTGGGAGCGCGGCGTCGCGGACCCACGCGCGAAAGGGGTCGTCGACACGAGCCGACGTGACCTCCGCCGCCGAGGACAGCGTCACCGGCGGGGCCGCCGCCATCGGCGCGATTGGCACGGTGCCCAGCTTCGGCAGCGTCGCCTCGTGCAGGCTCGTCTGGCGCCCGAGGGCCGCGCGAATCGCCTCGAGATCGGGCTTCACCACGCGGACACCCTCGGCTGCCAGCGCGAACCGTCCGATGGCGTCTGGTGGGAGCCGCGCGAGGTACGGGAGCAGGTCGTCGATCCGCGCACGGCCGAAGCGCTTGTCGAGGAGCGGCCGCACCGCGAGCCGCCACTCCTGGAACGCGCCCCCGGAGCGTACCTGTTCTGTGCTCCGCTCCGAGTCGCGCGCGATCTCGACGGTCCAACCGCTCCAGCCGAAGTCGAACGAGAGCTCGAACGAGGTGACGTTCGCGGGGATCTCCGTCGTCCACGGCGCGATCTCGGGGAGGTTCTTCCCGATCGCGAGTCGGACGCGCTCGACTCTCTGCAGGATCGGGTGTCGCCAGATCCAAGACAGCTCTTCGGGCTTGGCCCAGAAGTGCGAGATGCCCAGCGTGCGCAGGGCGGGGAAGATGCCTTTCGTGGCGAGGGCGCTGCGGAGGTGGTCGACGCTCGCGACATCCACGTCCACCAGCAGTGACTCGATCGCCAGATCACCGACGGCGAACACCTGCTCGAGCGTGCGGCGTCGGCCGTCCTCGGACGACTTCGCCGCGACGAGTCGGAGCACGGCGCCGCGCTCTCGCACGAGCTTCGCCGGGAACTTGCGGCCATGGTGCCATACGCCCGTCACCCCGCTCCAGCGCGGGTCGCGACGATCGGCGGCGGTGAGGTCGTCGTCGATCCGCACGTCCGTGATGCGGCCGGCGACGTCGCGGCGGACGCGCGCGTCGTCGTCGAAGATCGTCACCATCCGGGGATCTTCGATGAGCGTGTTCCCGGTGACAAGGCGTCTGGCGCCGTCGGCCAACGAGGGTCGACGGTCGACATCTCGCGTGTCGTTCCGGGGGCGCGTCACTTCGACAGCTCGAACGCGAGCGGGTAGCGTGTCTTGACCCGCCGCCTTCCGCCGAGCGCCCGAAGGCCGCCACGCCGAGCCCCGCGCGCGGACCCCGAAGGCGCAGACGCGTCGGACGTCGTCGCCCGCGGGCCGACGAAGCTAGGCTCCCGCAATGGAGACGGGATCGCTGACGCTGCGCGACACCCAGGGGCGCCTGCGCTTCTTCCTCGACGGCCGCGTGGTCAGCGGAGGGTCGACCCTCGAGCTGTGCTTCTCGGGCGGGTGGGTCGTCGGTCGCTTCGAGTGGTCTGGCAACGTCGCGGAGGCGCCCCGCTTCCACGCGTCGATCGAGCTCGCGGCCGGAGGCGTGGTCGAGCACAGCTTCTCGCTCCCCGACGGCGCCCGCCTCCGCTGGCCCACCTAGCAGGCCGACCCTGAATGGCGCGCAGAGTCCGCGCTTCACGGTTCGTAGCGGTGGCCGCACAGCTTGCCCGGCCCGCCGGTCGGGCGGAACGTGGCGGCGCCGGGGGCGAGCTCGACGCCCTTCGCCGTGCGGACCTTCGCGGTGACCGTCACCGTGATCGGCTGGCTGGCGTCGATCGATCCGCACTTGGAACCCCAGGCGTACGTGGTCGCTCCGACGGTGCTGTCGAAGGCGTCGGAGCAGGCGGTTCCCGCGAGCGTCACGTGCACCGGGCTCGGCAGCGGGAGCGGTGCCAACGGCTCGGACACGTGGAAGATGATCTTGTCCACGCCGGGCGCGCTCGGACAGACGTCGATCGCGACGACGTAGGGCAAGGGACCGAGGCCGGTGCCGGGCCCCGCGTCCGCCACCGGCGGGTGCGTGGTGACGGGAGCCGCCGCTGCGTCGGTCGTGGTGGGGCCGGTGTCGAGGGGGCTGCTGTCGACGGGGCCGCTGTCGAGGGCAGCGTCTGCCTCCGGGTCGGCGGGCTGGATCTGGGCACCGCACCCGGTCAGCAAGGCGAGGGCGAGGGCGGCGGCGCAAGAGGGAAGGCGAAGCATCGTTCGACTCTGACGGCGCCTCTCCCCACAGTCCAGGACGGCGGCGGCATCCGATCTCGGCGCGACCGGCGTGCTTCGCCCGCGCACTGGTTCACGGAAGATTCGCCGAGTCAGGGCGGTGTGAGACCGCCCTCTTCGGCGTGCGCCGCGAGCAGGATCTCACGCGCGAGGTAGCGTTGGTCTCGGCGGCGCCCCGTGGTCTCGAGGGGGACGCACCCCATCGGTCGGCACGAGCGTTTCAGGCGCATCCTTCGGAGAATCAGTCGCTTGCACGGCATTTCAGAGAACGGCCGCCAGGAGCACCTGTCGTCGATGCTGGGTCGGCCAGGCGTGCGGGCGTCCCTGTGGCGCCGGTCAGGATCATCTCCGACGCACCATGGCAACGGCCGTGATCACGAGCAGCGGCACAGAGCCGAAGTCGACGAGGAGCGGAAGCCACGCCCAGCGAGCAAGACCCGCGACGGGCGTGACGAGGCACGCCAGCGCACCCGCGACACCTCCGACGAACGGAACGAAGGAGACACCACCCTCTGAGCCCTCGGCTCGCCTGCGCCGCAACGCCAGCAGCATCCCGACGGAGTTGCCGAGCGCGACGAGCACGAACGCCGAGCCGAGTGCCACGGCGAACACGATGCGTGCGACGTGCACGCGGCGAGCATACCCCCACCACAGCCATGCACTCGCGCAGCGCTCGCTCGACCGTTCAGCCGAGGGCCTTCTGGTATGCCGGGCGCGCGCGCAGGCGCTCGATCCACGCCGTCACGCGCGGGCCGGCGGTCAGGCCGCCACGGAGCACGAGGTTGACCACCGAGCCGGCGTTCACGTCGGCGAGCGTGAAGCGGCCGCCCACCAGGTACTCGCCCGGGAGCGCTTCCTCGAGCTGGGCCAGGTAGCGATCGCACGCGGCGCGGCCGGCCTCGGCCTGCTTGGGGTCGCGCGCGGGCTCGGGCAGGAAGTGGGCGTGCATCAGCACCTTGATGCCCTCGGGCTGCAGGTTGGTGATCGCCCAGTACGACCATTGATCGACCAGCGCGCGCTCGTGGAGATCGGCGGGGAGCAGCTCCGGCTTGTACTTGGCCGCGAGGTAGGCGTTGATGGCCATCGACTCGAAGAGGCGCACGTCGCCGTCGATGAAGTACGGGACCTTCCCGCCGGAGAAGACCTCCTTGACGTACTTCTCGCGCCCGCCCGGCTCCTGCATGTTGGAGTTGAGGCGCTCGTAGGGGACGCCGATCTCCTCGAGGAGCCAGAGACAGCGACCAGCGCTCGAGACGGCGGAACCGTAGATTTGGATCATGGGGGGACGGTAGCGCGACGCTGGGCCTCACAGGGCGCTGAGCGACTCCGTGATCGGCGCGTAGGCCGGATCGCTGCTCGGTCCGACGACGAGCAGCGCGCCCGTGCTCTTGGTCCCGACGCAGTAGATCACCGTGTACTCGGTCTTGGTGGGCCAGTTGGAGCCGCTGCCGGTCCCCTTGACCTGGGTGCAGTCGAGGCCGTTGCGCACGATCTTGGTCGGGGGGCCGCTCGGCGTATGGCTCGGCAGGTACGTCTTGACGAGGGTCGTGACGAACTTGTCGAACTGGTCCGCCGCGATCTTGGGGGTGGCGCGCAGGCTGCCGCCCACGCCGCTCTGGGGAACCTGCTTGCTCGAGAAGGCCACCGAGTCGCCGCTCGCCGCCACCGTGTAGTCGTAGCCGGGAGGGATGGCGACCTTGAGCCCCGCGTTCTTGGCGCTCGACCAGTGGTAGCCCGCGGGGAGCGTGTAGCCGGCGGCCAGGGTGGTGGTCGCCACCGTGAGGAGGCTGGGGATCAAGGACGGGAGGGGGAGGCGCATCGGGTCTCTGGAGGATGCCAGAAGTCGCGCCCGCCGAGACCACCTGACCCATTCGAGCGGTGGCGAGCGGCCGCACGAAGGCGCGCCGTGCCGCATTCCGGCCGATTCTCGCGGGCGATTGAACATCGGCGGGCGCCTCCCCGTCCCTGCTTGTCCACGATGAAGCTCCGCGCGTACGCCCTCCTCCTCCTCGCTGGCTCGACTGGCGGCGCCCTCGTCACCGGTTGCTCGAGCGGCACCGACGCGCCGGGCTCGCCCGCCGGCGACGCCGAGATCGAAGACACCGGCGTCGAGGGAGACGTCGCGATCGACACCCTCGTGGACGACGTGCCGGCCGACACCGCGGTGTCCGACAGCAGGCCAAAGGACACCGGTCCGGAGGTCGCCACCGAGTGCACGCCCGGCGCCACCGACACGGCGGCCTGCGGCAACTGCGGCACCCACGCGCGCACCTGCAGCAGCAGCGGTGTCTGGTCGGGCTTCGGCGCGTGCAGCGGCGAGGGCGTCTGCGCGGCGGGTGGCAGTCGCGTGGTCGCCTGCGGCAAGTGCGGCTCGCGCACCGAGAGCTGCACGTCGACCTGCGCGTGGGACGCGAGCGCGGCGTGCACCGGCGAGGGCGTGTGCGCGGCCGGCGAGGTCCAGACCGAGGCCGGCACCTGCACTGGGAAGCTGGTGCGCACCCGGACCTGCGGCGCGACCTGCGCGTGGGGCGACTGGGCGTGCGTGGCGCCGAAGGGCTGGATCGACACGACGACCTCGCCGCTCAGCGCGCGGTCGGCGCACACCGCGGTGTGGACCGGCACCGAGATGCTCGTCTTCGGCGGCAACCCTTCGCTCGCCGACGGCGCGGGCTACTCGATCGCGAGCGACACCTGGCGCACGATCGCCGCCGCGCCGGTCGGCCGCGAGAGCCACACGGCGGTGTGGACCGGCTCGAAGATGATCGTGTGGGGTGGCTACGGCGGGGGTGCGCTCCGCAACGACGGCGCGAGCTACGACCCGGTGGCCAACACCTGGACCACGATCGCGACCACGTCGCTCCCCGCGCGCATGGATCAAACCGCGATCTGGACCGGCACCGAGATGATCGTGTGGGGCGGTCAGACGTCGAGCGGCAACGCGCTCGGCGACGGCGCGGCCTACAACCCGACCACGAACACCTGGCGCACCCTCGCGAACCCCACCAGCTTCGGGCGACGCTTCGGGCACCGCGCCGTGTGGGCTGGCGGCAAGATGGTGGTCTTCGGCGGCTACGACTACTTCAGCGGCTTCTCCTCGCCGGCGCCGGGCAGCTGCGCGGTGAAGACGGCCACGAGCTTCTGCGGCGACGCCGCGGCGTACGATCCGACGACGGACACGTGGACGGTGTTCACCCCGCCGACGCCGGATCTCGACCCGCGGCAGCGCAACGCCGGCGCGGTGCTCGGCGCGACGGGTGGGCGCGCGCTCTTCTGGGGCGGGGAGGGCAACACGTCCGGCGGCTCGCTGTTCCGCAGCAGCGGCGCGTTCTACGACGTGGCCGCCGGCACCTGGACGACGATGGTCGCGCCGACGGAGACGCTGCTGCCCGGCGCCAAGCGCGCGAGCATGGCCGCGTGGTCGACGGCGGATACGTTCTTCGTCTGGGGCGGGCGCACCGCGACCGCGACGTACTCGGCGACCGGCGCCTCGTACGCGGTGGCGACGTCGACGTGGAAGGCGCTGCCCACGCTGAACTCCCCGTCGGCGCGCGCGTTCGCGACCACGGTGTGGACGGGGACGGAGGCGGTGGTCTGGGGCGGAATGGGGAGCGGGGGGACGCTGAAGGACGGGAAGATCTACCGGCCCTGACGGCCTGAATCGTCTGCCGAATAGGTCAACCGTTTCGGGCACTTGATACCTCGTTCGGTTAACCGAACGTGGCAGCTTCTGCGTCGACGGCGAGTGCGGGGCGCAGTCACGGCGAGATCGCCTTGATCAGGTCGAACGTCGCGGGCTTGCCGACCGCGCTCAGCTCCAGGGTCGCGTTCGTGTATCCGACGGCGGTCTCGAGATCGGCGTCGCGGAAGTAGCCACGCAGGCCGGCGCCTTCGACCACCGGGCGCAGCTCGGCGCGCACCTCGTGGACCTTGTCCTTGCGCGCGGCGAGGAGGGCGTCGAAGTGGCTCGTGTCGCCCGCGTGACCCAGGGCGAGCCAGAAGGTGCCGTCGACGATGGCCCAGCGGTAGACGGCCTTGCCCGCCCGGACGGTGGTGACGTCCACGTCGCCGATCCGCGAATCCTGGACCCCCGCGAGGCGACCACCCAGGGTCTTCAGCGCGGAGCGAACGCTGGGCTCGTCGACGATCGCGAGGCGGAGCACCTGCTCGTCGCCCTTGGTGCTGTTGAGCCCGAAGTTGCCCAGGCCCTTTCGGACGGCCTTCACGTCGGCCGCGGCGCCGTCGATGTCGGTCAGCACGCCGAGGAGCGTGCTCACGAGGGCCTCGGTGACGGGCTGGATCGCCGGGCCCGCGATCGAGACGTCGGCGACGGTGCTGCTCGCGCGGCGGACCAGATCGGGCGCCACGACGGGGAGCGCATCGAGGTAGCTCCGCGCCTCGCCGCGGAGGCGCAGACGCGCCCGCAGCACGACCTGTCCGTCGACGAGGTCCATCGTGCCCTGCATGTCCTCGAACTCGTCCATGTGGGCCTGCACGACCGCGGTGACCCGCGCCTCGAGCGACGCGGTGGGTGGCGCCACGAGCCCCTTCCACCTCGAGAGCAGCTGCGCGTCCACGTGGAGCTCGAGGGCGTGGGACGGCGGCGTGCGCGCCGCGAACCCGAGGTAGGGCCCGAAGGTCGTGAGCGCCGTCGCGGTCTCCGCAAAGACGACCACTTGGTCGAAGCGCGCGAACCGCAGCCCCTTGCTGGTCTCGTACACCTGCCGACCGAGCATCGACGAGCGGCTGTGCGGGACGCCCTTCGCGTAGGCCGCGAACGCCGGGGCCGGCATGGTGACCGCGAGGGCCACGCCGGTCGGGGTCGTGCCGCCGCACGCGATGATCGGCTTCGCCCGGTCGACGACGTCGACGAGCGCGAGCTCCTCGGGGCCCAGCTTGGTGCCGATCCAGCGCTGGCGCGTTTCGGCATCGGCCGCGAGCAACGTCAGCGACGCGGCGTCCTTGGCGACGAGGTGCGCGCGACAGGCCTCTGGACGCTCGTGCGCGGTGACGGGGTCGTCGGGGCGACTCTCTCGCCAGCGGTCGAGCGCGAAGAACGACACCCGGAAGAAGAGGCCGGTGGCCAGCGTCGCCACCAGGATCTTGGCACCGCGCCCTGCCATGCAGGGGACCGTAGCGACATCGGTCGCGCGCGCGGGGCTCGGTGCGCTCGCGCAGGGCTTCGGTGATCGCGCGTACCTTGTCGAGCGGGCTGGGCCACCCTGGCTTCGGTCACTTGGGTGCGGGTCAGGGCGCGCGGGTCGACACGCACCTGCCGCGTGTCGCGTCTTCGCACCGCCAGTCGGGCGCTTCGCAGACGAGGTCGCCACAGTTGGCGGGCAGCGAGGACTTCTCGCAGTAGACCCCTCGGTAGGTGACGTCGGGTGTGCCGACGCCCACGTCCAGCTTGCAGGTGTCGCCAGCAGGGCATGGCTTTACGTACTGGAAGGTGAGGCCGACGTAGCGCCACTCGCAGGTGTTGCGGAGACCGACGTCGGGTGCGTCGGTGGCGGCTTCCGTGGGCACGTCCAGGGTGGCGTCGGCGGGGCCTGCGTCCACACCGGTGGAGGTGGAGCATGCGCCCACGGTGAGCATCAGGAGATGCTTCAGGGTCACGGGAACGCTATCTGCTGGCTGTTGTCAGTCGCCAGGCTCATGGGTCCAGTGGCGGGCGTTTTCGCCAGCCTCATGGG
>CAZUZY010000062.1:0-30186 GCA_964624885.1 uncultured Polyangiales bacterium
GCAGCGGGAGCGTCGGATCGAGGTGTTCCGACGCGAGGGGGATCACTGGTCGCTCTACGAGGCGGCCGCGGGTGACACGATCGAGCTCGGGTCGATCGGCGCGACGCTGGCGGT
Source organism: uncultured Polyangiales bacterium (assembly GCA_964624885.1). Classification (GTDB taxonomy): domain Bacteria; phylum Myxococcota_A; class Polyangia; order Polyangiales; family JADJMO01; genus JADJMO01. The sequence goes on from CAZUZY010000062.1 coordinate 115, forward strand.
CGACGAGATCTACTTCGACCCAACCGGGTGAATGCGAGTACGAGGCGGCCTCCCTTCCGCTCCACTGCGGTGATTTCTCGGAACGACGTTGACATCGATCACCTCGGGCGTAGTCGTCCTAGAGGGTTCACCCGAGCCCTGTCAGGTGTGGTGCGTTGACGGAAGGCTTGGAGGCAGGCTTGCGCTCGTCCACATTGTGGACACCGTTCCAAAGCCGATGGGGTGATGGCCGCGCATCGTCTCGCGCGCGGGTAGCGAGCCCGTGTGACGGCGCGAGCTCCTGGCAGCTCGGGAACACCACCTCGTCCCATCGACCTCGACGACGACGGAGGTTCCGGGGCATGATCGAGACGCCATGGACATTCGCATCGTTCGGCCCTCCTCGACCCTCGAGGAGAACGTCGACAACATCCGTGCAGTGCTGGGGCGCGACCTCCCCGAGGCGGTCGCTGCGTTCTACGCCGAGTCCGACGGGATGACCGTGAAGGTTGTTCGCGAGGGTGTCGAGCTCCCGGATTACGAGGGGGTCGTCGCGTCGCTCGAGGACGCGTTCGACGATTGGAAGACACACGGCCAGGCTGCCGATTCAGCGGAGTTCACCGACGCCTCCTACGACGAGGCGTTCTGCGAGATCACCTGGAGCCCTGACGCCGACGTCGACGAGCCCGAGGCGCTCGCTCAGATGAACGCCATCCGCCGCTCGAAGTTGCTCATGTCCATCCCCGGCGCTCCGGAGTTCCTGGTCATCGACCACACCGGCTCCGACGGCGTGGCGAAGATCGGTTGGGCCTACGAGGGCAGCGAGTTCCACCCGCTCGACCTCGAGTTCGGCGAGTTTCTTCGCTTGGTCCAGCTGTTCGGTGCAGCGCGCTGGTATTGGGCCTTTCTGCCAGCGCAGGTGTCACACCGCAAAGAGGTCAAGAACGCCCTCGAAGACTTCGTGGGCATCTACCCGGACGAGGTCGAAGCGCTCCTTCGCCGAGCCGGCCCGCAGAGGTCGCAGTAGTCTCTCGCGGCCCGCCCTGGCGCGACGCCGCGCGGGAGGCTCCGGCCTATTCTGCCCTCGAGGAGAGCGGTCTGGCCAACACGCCAGCGAGGTGCTCGTCGGACGGATGCTCGCCCTCTGCGGTCGCGAGCGCCTGGAGTGCATCGGCACCACGACCGAGCTCGCGTGCGAACACGCCGACCAGCGAACACGTGCCGAGCAGGACGAGGTCGTCCGGCGCGCAACGGCCGACCGTGATCGCGACGACGGGCTGAGGGTGCAGTCCGAGCGCACGCACGAGGAACCCGGTGTCGGAGGCCTGCGGCAGAGGAGCACCGCCGTACATCGCGGCGATCGAACCTTCGAGCGGTGAGATGGGCGAAGCGAGCATCACCGCGCCGCTCGACGACACGTGCAGTGCGCAGGTGAGTTCACCGGTCTGCAGCGCCACGAGCCTCTCCCTCACTGCGAGAACCAGGGTCGCGTTCACCCCGGAGTCCGCCCGGAAGACCGGCGCCAAGGCCGTCCAGACGCGCCCCATCGCGCGCTCGTCCCGATCGGGCTCGCGAGCGAGTGCGTCCGCGAATCGTTCGACGAACGACCTCGCCGCACCTCCCGCCACGGCTGTCGCTGCGGCGAACAGCGTCGGGGTCTCGCTCTCGCACGAACGGACTTGCTCGAGCGTGTGCAGATCGATGGCCGACGCGTGGGCACCAGGATGGACGTAGATGTCGCCTGCGCGTTCACGGATCGTCAGTTCGAGCTGCACCGGGGCAGCGTAGCCGACCCAGCCCGAACCTCGTCGGGTCCAGAAGGGTGCTCGCGAGGGCTCCGCTGATCGCCGGCCTCGCGACCTGAAGCGGGCTCAACGACCCCGCCGTCTCGTCCACGCGAAGAGGCTCGTCGCGATCAGCAGGACTCCCCAGAAGCCGATCCCGAAGAGGACCTCGACACTCCCGGTCACGAGGAACACCACGCCGGCCACCACCAGGATGGCCCCGCCGATCCCGCAGACGATCTTCACGACCCGCGACGAAGGCGGCGCTCGATGGGGGCTGAGCAGCGCGAGCACCTGCGGCGGCACCGGCTCGCGCGTCGTGATCGTCTCGTCGCCGTGCAGCAGCATCGTGCCGATCACGGGCACGCCGGTGCGATACGTCCAGTCCGGCCCGAGGTGGAAGCCGCCCGATCCAGCGACGGCGGCGTCGAGGTCCTCGGGCGTCCGCAGCCCGCTCGCATCGATCGTCTGCGTGCCGAGGCGCACCGTGACGATGCCCAGCGCCGTACTCGCGAGACCCACCGCGAGCTTGCCGATCGCGTTCTCGGAGGGCGCGATCGGGAGGCACGCCAGGCGATCCCCGGCGCGTACGAGGACGCACTGCTGGACGCGGGTGCCCCGGTTGTGGGCGCACTTCACGTAGGGCATCCGGCACGTATACGACGAGGTGGGTCAGAGCGCACGGACCGGGCCGACGCGGGCGGTCGTGGTCCCGTCGCCGAGCTCTCCGAAGTCGTTCGTGCCCCAGCACCACACCTCCTCGCTCACCCGCGAGAGGGCGCAGTGGTGCGTGCTGCCGGCAGCGAGTTGATCGACGGCGGGCAGTCCCGTCACTCGCACGGGCTTCGGCGTCTCGGGGGCGAAGCAGAAGACCTCGCCCGAGTCTTCCACCAGGCACACGCGCGCGTCGCCGGCGCCGAAGTCGCGCACGCGACCAACGCCTTCGATGCGCGTGACCGACCAGGTGAGCGCAGTGGTGAGAGAGGCTTGCCACAGCGTCCCGTCGGCGCGCAGCGCCCACTGGTAGAAGAGCGTGCTCGCGATCTTCCTCACCACGGGGGTGCCGAAGCCAGGAACGCTGCTCACGCAGGGGTTCGACGACGGATCGGGACAGCGCACCGCGCCATCCCGCAACAGCGTCCCCCCCGGCGGGTGCGTCACCTGCGAAGCACCGTCGAAGCTGGGGAGCCGCATCGGCTCCGCAACGATGTTGGGCGGGCCCGTCGGGAGGCCCATCATGTGGCCCCAATACCAGGCCGTACCATCGGCGAGGATCGCCAGCGTCGTACTGTCCTCCGCGGCGATGTACCGAGCGCTCTTCGGCATCGGAACTGTGGTCGCCTTCTTCGGGGTGCCGAGCCCGAGAACGTCGCCCCAGCAGACGAGCTTCCCGCCCCGGGTGATCGCACACACGTGCGTTCCGGCGACCGCCAGCAGCTCGGCCCCCTCGACGCCCTCGATCGTGGTGGCCTTTCCGTGGCTGCCGCGCAGTCCGTCACCGAGCTGTCCGACGTTGCCTCGCCCCCAGCACTTCACGCGCTGCTCGGGCGTGATCACGCACGTGCTCCTCCCGCCGGCGAAGAGGCGCGGCCGCAACCCGCCAGGGGCCACGACCGTGGGCGTGGGTTGCGGCTTCGCTGGCCGACGACACGCGACCGCGCAGAGGGCAAGGCCGACCAGGGCGAAGCGCGCCCCAGGAGCGACGGATACGAGCTGCACTCGACCATGCTGACACGAATGGTTCCGCTCGCGTCGAGCAAGTCGCGACCGGCGATGCGCGCGGGCAGCGTGCTACGATCTTCGTGCAACTTGCGAGGTACACGATGAAGCCCCTGCATGCCTTCCTGACGAGCGCGGCGGCGACCATGATGATCGTGCTGCCGTGCGTGTCGCTGGCCGCGTGGAAGCGAACGTACTCGTACGGCAGCCAGTTCTCGGTCCTCGGCTACGAGATCTCGTTCATCGACGACACCGCGATGCCGCTGAAGAACCTCACCGCGGTCACGGTCTACGTGGACAACCGTTCGGTGGCTGGATCGTACGCCAAGGTGCGGTGTTGCAAGCGCGATCGCGCGGGCGCGCTGACGCCAGCGTACGGGTGTGCGGGGACGTACAAGAGCGGAGCGACCGGGACGGGAGTGAAGACGATCACCCTGACTGGCACCGAGCTCGATCTCTGCAAAGACGTGGCGGGCACCGGCTTCCCGTATCTCGATCTGACGACGGCAGGCGGCGCGACGCCAGAGTCGGTCTATCTCGCGGGCACGGTCACCGAAGGTTCATGAGAGCCTCGCTTGCGCGAGCAGGAGGTGTCCTCGCCGGCCTGGTCGTCGGCGTGGGCCTGGGTCTTGCGGCTCCATACGTCTTCCGGTGGGTCACCACGCCTCGCGTGCTCGACCCTGCTGCGGCAGCCAGCCTCGAGTACCGCCAGTTCAAGGACGACATCCAACGCCACCATGCATCGCCGGGCCCGACCTGGTCCGCGGAGGCTGCATCGCTGTTCCGGAACGACTTGAACGCCGCGGCCCAGAAGACAGGGGCCACGATCGTGAGCGTCGACTGTCGTGGGGTGACCTGTTACGTGGAGCTGAAGTGGCCCACGCGGGCGGCGGCGATGAGCGGAGCCGATCGACTGGTGCGCGAGCCCCTGCGCCCCCACTGCTCCCCGAAGATCATGCTGCCTCCGCCCGAAGTGGCCGATGGCGCAGCCGAGCTGCTCGCGAGGTGCTGACAGGCTGCCGGCTGCTCCGCGAACTGCGTTCAACCCCCGTCGACGGCGTCCGCGTCTCCCGCGGCGTCTGCGTCCACGACGCCGACCCCGGCGTCTCCACACATCGTCGGGATATGGATGCCGTCGGAACAGATCGTGATCTCGACGACACCGCCCTTGCAACAAACGGCTCTCCAGTCGACGCCTCCGCACGAGCACTGACCGATCAGGAAGGTCCCTCCGGGCGCCGTGCAGGCCTGACCTGCCTCGAAGGGACACGGCTCGACCCGGCCCGTGTCCGTCGTGGTGTCGGCGCCTTGCTCTGCCGCATCCGCGGCGTCGGAGGACGGCGCGATGGGGGCGGGCTCGGCTGCACAGCCGAGGCTCAGGACGAGGGTGCAGGCGAGCAGACGCATGACACGGGATCAGCAAGATGCAGACCGACACGGTTGGTGCGGGTTCCTGTGCTCGCGCTCAGGTCGCGCGTAGGCAAAGTGTGCCACTCGGCGGCTCAGGCGCCGCGGCTCTTGTCGAGCCACTCCTTGCGGTTCCACCCCGCCGCCGTGGCACCGACGGGCTCGAAGGCGATGCGTGGATCGTCCGACTGCACGAGGACGAGGAGCCGACGCCCGAAGAGCAAGGACCGACGCGCGCCATTGGCGAGGATGTCGAGGAGGGCCTGAGCCACCTTGCGTTGCCTGGATGCGAACGCATCGAACCGCAGGAACACGAGCACGAGCCCACTCTCTGCAGGAACGTGCAGGTCGGTCAGGCAGTCGTTCAGGGCATCGAGGTTCTTCCCATAGTACTCGGGGAACGACAGCGTCTCGGCCAGAGCCTCGTGCATGTCCTCGTCGTCCGCCCACGCAAAGCAGTCGAACTCCACGACCGTGTACGCGTGCTCACCGAGCCACGCCACGTCAGGGTCGAGCACGGCTCGGCGCAGGTAGAGCGTGACGGGGCCATTCTGGAGCAACTGCCAGTCGAGGCGGCCGAGCTCGGAAGGGTCGTCGGAGAAGGTCGCCACGCAGCGAAGCATACCGAGTCCGTCGGGGAAGACGCTCGAGGCGTGCGTCGACGCGCCCCGACGGTCTTCGCGCTGCTGGACCACTGCTCCACGAACGGGCTGTGGATGGGTCCCGGAAGGCTCGTGGTGCGTCAGAGCGCGGCGTCGACGGCGGCGATGCGTGTGCCGCCGAGATGCACGACCGTGAGCAGATCGCGGAGGAGGCCCGCGGGCAGCGCCACGTCGAAGGGCCACGCGAAGGCCACGACGTCCTCGTAGTCCTTCCGACGTATCGGGAAACGCACCGTCTTGTCGCGGGCCGAGCCGCCGTCGGTGTCGAGCCACAGCAGCCGCTCCTTCGGCTTCGCCGCCTCCAGGTAGCGATCCACGATCGTCGCCCACAGCTGCAGGGTCATGTCCAACGTGAAGTCGTCGGCACCCTTGACAAGGCGGGTGGTGCGGATCGTGACGCTGCGCTTGTCCGTCTTCTTCTGCGCGGTCAGCGCGAAGGCGAAGGGCGGCGCGGCGACCCCAGTCCGGGGGAACGGAGCGCTCCGCACCGCGTCGTCGGTGCGCAGCTCGGCGGGCCGCGAGCCGACGATGTCGACCGACACGACGGTGGCGAGCGGGCCGATGGATGCATTGGCGCCGAGCGCCATGGGGCGGAGGGCCTCGCGCGCCATCCACAGCACCGCTTCGTCGCACAGCGCGGTCACGCGGAGCTGGAAGGAGCGGAGGACCAGGCCCGCGTCCGCAGCGAGCCGCGTGTCGAGCGGCGCGACCACCTCGACCTTGGTCGCGCCGGGGGCGAAGGAGGCGCCCACGCCCGCGCCGGCGTTCATCCACTGGGCGAACACGGCCTCCTCGAACGGCATCTGCAGGCCGACACCGCGCTGGGGGACGAGGCCGAGGGTCACGGTGACGTCCTGCGGTTCGGCGCTCTCCGCGTAGGTCACCCGCAGCGCCGCGGCTTCAGTGCCGGCGGCCTTGGGCTTGGTGGGCGGCTTCTTCGCGGCGTTCGGTCGCTGGGTGGCCACACCGAGACGATACTTCGATCGCCGGGAACGCGGACGTCTAGTTGCTGTTCGAGGCGAGCACCTCGTTCCACCCAACGAGCGGGTGTGGCAGACCACTGTCAGCCGGCCGCAGGCCATGAAGCGAACCATCTCCGATTGGATGATCCATGCCGCAGCGACCGCCGATCCGACGGAGGTCGACGCGTGCGTGGACGCAGGCCTCGCCGAAGCCACGTCGTGTTTCGACTTCCGCACCCTGCTCCGAGGGGTGAGGGAGTTGCCGTTGGTCTCGACCGCCCGGGTGGACGCGATCGCGCGTCGCACGCTGGAGCTGGCCGCGGTCGAGCGCGACGTCTGGGGATTCCGCGACGTCGCCGCCGTGCGGGCGACGCGCGGAGACACCACGGGGGCCCGGGCCGCGCTGGAGGCGTGCGCGGAGGCGTTCCTCGAACCCGGAGCCGAGGTACCCGTGCGGGGCTACCAATGGGTGCTTCTCGGGCAGGGGTTCGCAGAGACGTCGGCGGACCACGCGGGCCTGCGCCGATGTCTCGAGGCCGGCCGCGACATGGCCCGCGCCCACGACTCCGCGGACGATCTCTGCAGTGTCGCGACCGAGTGGGCGACCCGCGTCGACAGGGACGAGGGTCGAGGGCTCCTCCTCGAAGCCGAGCAGATGGCCGGCAACGGATCGGCGCGGCCGTGGACCCTCGCCAACGCGTGGCACGCCCTAAGCGACGCCGCCGCCGTTCGTCGCGTGCTCGGAACGGCGCTCCGCGAGGCCGGCTCCTGCGACGACGCGCTCCACGTTGCGCACGCGTGGGCCTCCCACGGCGAGCCGGACGAGGTCCGTCGGGCGCTCGATCGCGCGGAGGCGCTCGCCACGACCGCCGCCGAGTGGCTGATGCTGGGGGAGACGGCCCTCGACGCCAAGGCAGGGGCAGACCGGGTACGCCGCGCGGTCGAGCGCGCCGAGACCCTGGCCGAGGACGACGAGACGCGGAGCCGGGTGGCGAGCGCGTACCATCGGTGGCTCGACGACCCCGACGCCGCGGCCCGGGTCGGACCACGCGGCGTCCGGCCCGAGGCGCTGCGCCCGCGTGTCCGCGCCCTCGCCGGGTGGGAGAGCTCCGCCGCGGATCTCTTCGACGCGCTCCGCGCGCGCGCCACCGTCGAGACGCTCACGAACATCGCTGCCGCCGACTATGGGATGGACGCGGACAAGCACCTCGCCGCGCTCCGTGACTTCTGCGAGACCGGGCTCGTCCCGAGGACGTTGGGGTGGGAGCCGCACGAGGTCCTCGCACTCACCCGCTGGTCCTCGGGCGAGCACGTGCGGCACCTCGAGCGGGCCCTCTCGTGCACGCTGCTCTGCCTCGTGCCGTCGGACCTCGACGAGCTCGTGACCAACGGCCCCATCCTGGCAGAGAGCTGTCTCGAGCTCGGCCCCGACGTGAGCCACCTCGCCGAGCGCTTCTTCGCGTGGTGCGCCGAGACGGAGCCGGAGGTCGACGAGGGCGACCCGATCGGGCCCGGAGACCCCGTCGCGCTGATCCTCCTCTTCCTGATGCGGGTCGCGTCCGCGCCAGAGGATCCTCGACTCGAAGCCCTCGCCGAGAGGCTCACCGGAGGGCTCGCGAGCGTCCGCGATTGGATCGACGGCTCGATGCGCTCCGACCTCTGGACGGACCTGATCGATCGCCTCCTCGTGCCCCGGCGGGCCGAGCACCCACCGACGGCGCGGGTCCTCGCGGGGTTGGGCCGCTGAGGACCAGCGCGACCGCGTCAGATCAGAGCGAGCCGCCGTCGCACACGAGCTTGCCGCAGCTCTTCGGGCAACCGCCCGAGGTGTCCGACACGTAGTGGCAGCCGGGCGGCGGCGCGGCGCAGTCGATGATCGGGCACGCCTCGCAGTGACCGCCCGCGTCCGGATAGGTGCCGTCGAGGACGCAGGAAGACCCGGCCGGACATGCGATGCCGGCGATGCCGCCGCAGAACGCACCCTTCGGCTTCGTGCAGGTGAGCGCGTCGAGCGGGCCGCTGACGTGCACGCACTCGAGGCCCTCCGCGCAGGGCTTGCTCTGCGTACGGAAGCCGCACGACTCGCCCTCACGGGCGGGCTTCGCGCACGTGCCGCCCACGTCGGGGATCGGCGAGAGGAAGCAGACGAGGCCCTCCTCGCACGCCTTCGGGTGCATGGTGAAGCCGCCGCAGTGCTCCCCCGCGCGCGAGAGGCGCGTGAGGTACTCGTGGCCCGAAGCATTGAACAGCTTGAGACCGAAGCCGTCCGCGGAGACCGAGGAGGTGTACACCGACTTGGCGCCCACGTCGGACTTGAGCGTCAGCTCGCCCTTCGGGGTCACGCTCCACTTGCCGGTCTCGAGGACGAGGTACGCGGGGCAGAAGCTGCCGGGCTTGCAGGTGGGCGACTTGACCGCGCGGTAGGCGGAGCCCGACATCAGCGTGAGCTGGTTGTAGAACTTGATCGTGTCGGTCGCGGTGCTGTCGAAGTTCCAGGTACCGAGGTACTTCGCGGTGAACTTCGTGAGGTCGGCCTCCGACGCCGCCGTCGGATCGGTGTCGTCGCCCGGCTGGACGGCGCACGCCGCGAACGAGAGAGACGAAGCGAGAAGGGCGAGCTTGACGAAGGTGCTGTGCATGGTGGTCTCCCCTGAGAGTTCTCCAGTCCCGCCTGCGGCGGAGCCTGGGAACGCCGCCCGAATCCGGGCCTTGACGTTGTGGTAGGACCGCCACGTACATCTCGCACCACGGGCTTGCAAGCCGTCCCGTGCGCGCGTGGGGGGAAGCGGCGGCGCCGCGGCAGCGTTGGATCGAGACGGCGATGACCGGCGGGCGGTGCCCCACCCAGGAACGAGCGCGGTGGACCGCGTGGGTCTTCGTCGCGCTGGCGACGGCCTGTCGTCGCGGCGAGCAGGTGCGCCCCGATCCTCCGCCGCCGACCGCGTCGGCGAGCGCGTCCGCGGCTCCGGAGACGGGCCCGCCCTCTCCCGAGAAGACGGGCACGAGCTTCCCTTCACCCGTCGCGCTCTCGCACTGGAAGACGGGCGCCCTCGCCGTGTACGAAGACGGAGCGGAGGGCTCCCCCGCCCTGTTCGCCCAGGCGCTCGATCGCAAGGGTTCGCGGCTGAGCGGCGGGTCGACGCGGATCGCGAGCGACGGCGCCGCCGCGATCGACGTCGACGTCCGGGATGGGCACGCCTGGGTGGTGTGGTCGCCGCGCGACGCGAAGAAGTGGACGCTGCGCGCGGCACGCATGGACGGCGCGGCTTCGATCCAGCCACCTGCGTCGATCGTCGACCTCTCCACGGCCACGCCGATGCGCGATCCGCTGGTGCGCGTGCTCGCCCTCTCCGACGGCGGCGCGTTCGTGCTCGCCGCCGGGCCGGAGTCGGCCGCCGGGTGCATGCCGACTGCCCACCCGCCGGGTACCACCGCGTGCCGAGGCCCTTCCATCGACGCCTTCCGCCTCTCGCCGACGGGCAGCGTCACCAAGGTCTTCCGTCACGCCTTCGATGGCGGATTTCCTCTCGAGGTGCAGGGGCTGGTCGAAGCGAACGGCTGGGTGGTCTCGATGACCAACGCGTGGATCGGCGGACCGACGTTCGACGCCGTCGCCGTGCCGCTCGCCGGAGGGGCGCTGCGCATGCTCGGTGGCACGTGCCGTCCACCGTTCCAGGTGGCCTTCACCGGCAGCGAGGTCGTCAGCGTGTGTCCCGCCGACTATGCGGCGAGTGGCGAGTCCTGCTCGCTCCCCGGTGACGGACTCTCCTGCGCGAGAGTGATTCGTGACGTGCTCGGCACACCGAAGCCCCACACGGTCGTGCGCCACACGCAGCGCTGCGCGGCAGGGCGACACACCCTCGAGTGGTTCGACGCCGACGGCGCGACCACCACCCTCGATCCGGAAGCCCCCGGCGCGTCGATGCGACTCGACGAGATCTGGACGGGCGAGCGCCTCCTCTCGCTCGACGCGGGAACGGTGGTCTCCCGGCGCTGCCGGCCTTGAACGGACCACCGAGAAGGTCGGCGTCTTGGCCGCGGCGCTCAGTGGCGGAGGAGTGGGTTCCGGACCCCCAGCGCGTCGAGGAGCGCACCCACGCGCTGCGCCTCCACCTCTCGCTGCATGTCGCCCGCGGCGGCGTCGAGCTCCGCGGCGCGGACCGAGGTCTCCATCCAGATCGAGCCGACCTCTCCGCGATCCATGTAGGCGCCGTGAGCGCCGCAGACGTCGATCTGCACGGACGGGTTCTGCAGCTTCGTCGCCTTCAGGGTCGAGGCACAAACAGGGCAGTTCCGCCCTGCCGCGGCCGCGCGATACGGCGCGTCTGCGGGCTTCGCGCCCTTGGATCGAACCGTCACCTCACGAACGAACTCGCGAGCGACGGGCGACAGGCTGCCGTCCATCAGTTGCCGACTGGCCGCGTTGTCGAGCCACATCCCTCCACACCCGAAACAGCCGCCGAGCACGGTGGTACGCCCCTCGGGGCCAGAATCGGTCAGGGCAACGAGGCCCTGCTGGCAGCCAGGACACGGGATCGAGGTGTGGGTGATGGAGGGCGGCATGGTCGCGAGTAGAGCAGAGGGGCGCTTCCGCGTCCGGGGCGATTCGGCGTCGCCGGCGGCGGGTGACCATGCGAGGCTCGCACCGATGCGGGTCGTTCCTCTCCTCGCCCTGCTCGCGGTCGGGTGCCGTGAGCGCCAGGCCACTCCTTCGGTGCAGGCCGATCCGCAGTCCTCGAGCGCGGCGCCCGTCGCGCCGTCCGCATCGAAGCCCGCTCTGCCAGCCAAGATCACCTTCGGTCCGGCCACCGAGGCCATCGCCGCCTTCGACATCGTCGGCGGGACCGTCGCCGTGCTCCACCTCGCCGTCGACTGCCCGCAAGCTCCGCACGGTTGCGCGTTCAGACCCGACGTCCTCGCGGGCAAGCCCAACGACCTGCCTTCGCTCGGGTGCGCGGGGGGCCGGATCGTGACGCTGGCCTTCAAGACCCCGTGGGCCAAGCTCGGGCCTGGCAAGTACTCCGCCAAGACGGTGCCCGCCCCCGATCTGTCGGTCTCCTCGTACCAGGAGGGCAAGGTCTCGGTGGCGAACGATGGGTTCGACAAGGACCCGGAGGCGTCGGTGACCCTCGACGAGGTGACACCCACCCTCGTGCGCGGATCGGTGCACGCACGGGTCGGAGGGTGGCTCGTCGACGGCACGTTTCGCGCCCCTGTCTGTGCCGCGAAACCGTGAACTCCGACGATCGGGCGGAGCATCATCGCTCGCCTTCCGGGTCACAGAGCCAGTCGATGGCCCGGCGCGCCCGTTGCGAGAGCAGCCGGCGCGAGGGGTGGACCACGAAGAGATCGACCGCCTCGGGCACCCCGAAATCGCACCGGACGCTCTCGAGCTCCGGGTGCGCGGCGGCCGCCTCGGGCGGGCACAGCACGAAGCCGAGCCCGTGACGGGCGGCCTCCGCGGCGGCGCCCGGATCGTTCACGAGGAAGCGCGCGCGGGGACGCACCTCGATCACCTCGCCCGCCGTCGTGCGGAAGCGCCAGGTCGACGTCCGCCGCAGCACGATCGCCGGAGCCTGCTCCAGCGTCGTCCGATCGATGGTGCGCCGCCGACCCGCCGTCGCCCGTCGGAGCGCCGGCGTGCAGAACAGCCCCATGGGGCCGCGGAAGAGTCGTCGCGCGACGAAGTCTGCGTCGACCGCGGGCCCCACCCGCACACCGAAGTCGTAGCGGTCGCCGACCAGGTCGCGGAAGGCGTTCGTCGCGTCGAGCTCCACCACCAGCTCGGGGTGTCCGGCGGCGAACGTGGCGAGCGCGCGGGTGAGCGACGTGCGACCCGTGTAGGCCGGCGCCGTCACGCGCAGCGTGCCGCGCAGCACCTCGGTCGGCTCCTCGGCGGTGGCGAGCGCGGTCCGCAGCTGGGCGAGCGGCGCGAACGCCTCGTCGAGGAGCCGACGCCCCTCGTCGGTGAGGGTGACGCTGCGGGTCGTGCGGCGCAGCAGCGGCGCGCCGAGTCGCGTCTCGAGTCGCTCGACCGCCCGGCTCACCGCGCTGGTCGAGAGCCCGGTCCTGCGCGCGGCGCCCCGGAAGCTCGTCGCCTCGGCGACCGCGACGTAGGTGGCCAGATCGTCGAGGCCGCCCGGCGTCTCGTTTTCGGGACGACGTGTCTCGTTCAAAGCGCGTTGTCTCGCCATCGCAACGCCATAGATCGTCCGTGTCGGCGCCACGAGCGCCGCAGGAGGTCTCATGTCCCACGATCCCAAGTCCGTCGTCGCCCGCTTCAACCAGGAGTGCATCGCCGAGGGGCGCCCCGAGGCGTACCGCGCGCTGCTCGCACCCAGCTTCCGGAACCACAGCGCCCCGCCCGGTGCCTCCGCCGGCCCCGAGGCGATGCAGGCGTTCTTCGAGCAGGTGCTCCGTCCGGCCCTCGGACCGCTGCGCGTCGAGATCCACGACCAGCTCGTCGACGGGGACAAGGTGACCACCCGCAAGACGCTCCGCGGGCGTCACGTCGGTCCGCTCTTCGGGATCCCCGCGAGCGGTCGCGAGGTCGGAATCCAGGTGATCGACATCGTTCGCGTGGAGGGTGGGCGTTACGTCGAGCACTGGGGCCAGAACGATCTGGCGACGGTGCTCGCGACGCTCGGGTGATCGCGACGAACGCCCGATGCTCGGTTCGCGGTCCTTGCCGGTCGTGACCGAACCGTGGGACCGTCGTGGGCGATGCCGAGGGTGCGCGCTGCGTGGGTGATTGCGCTGGCCACCGCCTGCTCGCCTTCAAAGGGGCCGCGTCCGGGCCCGCCGAGCCCCGGTGGCTCGGCCGCCACGGTCTCTTCGAGCGCCCCGGAGGACGCAGAGCCACTCGGGCGATGCGACCGCTGGGCGTTCGGACCCTGCAGCGACGGGGCCCAGCTCCACGACGTCTGTCGAACGAACGGCGTGGCGGTCGAGGCGCCGAAGGTCCCCGCGTACTTGGCGTGCCTCGAGACCACGCTGCCAAAGACCGTCGTGAAGGCTGGTGGCCCCTGCGAGGACGCCGCGCGCCGGTGCGGCAAGGCCACCGCCGCCTGCGACGTCCTCTCGCGGAAGGCGGCCGCGTGCCGCACGAACGTGAAGGCCCAGTGCCTCGCCGCGGCAGAGACCTGCTGGAAGCTCTGCCTCGAGAAGGGTCCCAAGCCGCAGCACGCCTGCGCCAAGAAGTGCGGCGAGTACGAGGGCGGGAACGAGCCGTGCGTGGCCTACGAGTCCGGGCAGCAGTGCCAGTCACACGTCGACGCCGCCGCGAAGTGCCGCACCGACGCGCAGGGCACCTGCAAGGCAGCGATCGACTGCCACGAGAGCCTCGGCGGCGCCTGCAGCGCGGCGCTCGAGGCGGTCGAGGCCTGTCGCGAGCGGGCCAAGTCGCCCTGAGCGAGGAGCCCGGCCGCTTCGGTGGACGCCTACAGGTGCCGCAGCTCGACGAGCTCTCCGCCGCCGTCGTCGTCGACGGTCAGCCGGAGCCCAGGCAACCCCGCGAAGAGGAGCGCGGGGACGCTCTTCACGTCGCCCTCGGCGAGGCGACGTGGCGGGCTGCACGAGAGGGCGACGACGGGAGCGGTGGCCTTGGGGTCCGTGCCGGCCCGCGAGGGTGGCCTGGCCTCCACCGTCTTGCGCGTACAGGCGAGCTTCCAGTGGAGCCCGCCGCTCTCGAGGTCGAGCTGCACCGTGTCGCCGACCTGCTTGCCGATGCCGGACCACTGCTCGGCGAACGGGGTCGAGCGGTGGTCGAACGCGTCCGCCAAGCCGCTCGCGTCGGCGCCGTAGGCGGGCCCGAACGTGCTGCTCTTGTGACCGTCGACCTTCAAGGTGACCTTCGACGACGGCTCGATACGGAGGTCGTAGGTCACGGAGACGCCGTGGGTCTCGAAGCTCTGGGAGCAGGAGATCTCGTGGCGGGTCGACACGACGAACCGGTACGTGCCCGCGAGGCTCGGCGAGGGGGCGACGACCTCCGCGGGCACGGCGAGGGCTGCGGTCCTGGGCGGGGACGGGGAGCACGCCGCGAGGAGCACGGCGAAGAGCAACGGACGCACCGACAGAGCATGCCGCGACGGGGCCGCCGTTCAAGGCCAGATGCGTTTGCAGCACCCACGCCCCTCGTCGAGACTGCGCCGATGACCGACGAAGAGGAGGCGTTCGAGGCCGCGCTGACGGCGGCCGAGGAGGCCTGCGCGGCGGGGTCTGGCACCGCGACGCTCGACGCCCTGCTCGCGGCCTGGCGGGTGCGCCGCGTGCCACTCCTCACCGACGCCATCGAGCAGCTCTCGCGGCGCTACGAAGGGGTGGTCCCGTTCATCGACGCCCGCACCGAGCGCGCTCGCTACGAGCGGCTGCTCGACCTCGTCGCCCGGCGGCGCGCGATCGACGTCCCCGTCCTCGTGGCCGAGCTGCCCCACGCCTCGCTGCAGCGGGCCAAGGACCACATGGATCGCCTCTCGGTGATGGACCCCGATCCACGGCTCGCGCGGCCGCTGCTCGATCACGTGTCGGCGCGGCGCTGGAACCCGTACCACAAGATCTGGACCGCGATCTTCCGGGAGATCCGGCGGCACGGCGACGTGCGGATCCGCGAGGCCCTCGCGGCGCAGCCCCTCCCTGGCGACGAGCTCGGCGGCGCCGAGAACCTGCGCACGCGCATCCGGCACGCCCTCGAGCGGCTGCCCGCTTCGCTGCCCGTCACGCCCGCGGAGGAGCAGCGCCTCCAGCACCTGCGCGAGGCCGTCCTCGACGTCGCGCTCGACGTGCCGGCCGCGGCGGCACCCCCCGTCGTGTCGGTGGGGCGCGACGAGGCGGCGCTGTTCGCCGAGATGGTCGAGAACCCCGAGGACGACGCCGTGCGCCTCGTGCTCGCCGACCTCTATCTCGAGCGCCGCGACGTGCGCGGCGAGCTCGTCCAGCTGCAGATCAGGAACGCGCGCAGCGACAAGCCGCGCGTGAAGGACCAGACCCGCGAGCGTCAGATCCTGCGCCAGCACCTCGTCGAGCTGCTCGGGCCGCTCGAGCCGATCGTCGACCGCAGGACCTGCCGGTTCGAGCGCGGATTCCTGCACCACGCGGCCCTCAAGCTCAAGACCGTGGCGCAGCGCCGCGAGCTCCTCGCCCACCCTCTGCTCGGCACCCTCGCTTCGGTCGAGACGCGCGAGGTCGCCGTGCTCCGCCACCCGAGCCTCGCCCACGTCGTCTCGGCGCAGGGCGTGCCCTGGAAGGCCTTCGTAGAGCTCGCCCATGGCCCGCCGCTCGCGCGCCTGCGGCGGGTCTCGGTCGTCGTCGACGGGGCGTCGCGGGATCAGCACGTGCACCGGCTCGATGGCCTGCCGGCGCTCGAGGCGATGGAGATCGTGGCGTCGTCGGGCCCGACGGACTGCTCGGTGTGGGCGTGGCTCCTCGCGGAGGCGAACGGTGCGCTCGCCGAGCTTTCGCTCACCATCGTGGGCGACCCGCGGCGCGTGCGCCTCGGTGAGGCCCTCGCCATCCTCACGCCGTGCGCAGCGGTGCGGACGCTGACGCTCGGGCTCTGCTCCTATGGCGAGACCTCCCCCGTCGCCACCCTGCGCCTCGAGCGCGCCGTGGACGGCTGGGACGTGTTCCTCGAGGGGAGCTTCGCGCACTTCGCGTTCGGCCATCAGCACGACGGCGCGGCGCCCTGGCCCGGCGTGCGCCTGCACGCAGACCCGACCGCCTCCGAGCTCGAGCTGCCGCCGGTGCGCAGCCTGGTCCGCGCCCTCGGCGATCGGCTGGTGCGACCGGCTCCGAGCGGTGGGTAGCGTCGCTACGCCGACAGCTCCGTCGCCCTTCGGGTCAGCGTGGCCTCGACGGTGGGGAGCGCGGCCGCCAGCGTGTCGCGCATGGCCGGGACCGCGAAGCAGCGGGCCAGCCACGGCGCGAGGCCCGACGGGAGTGCGACCCCGAGACGGACCAGGTAGTCGGCGGCGATCGCGGCACCGAGGTCCCCGAGCGTGAAGCGATCACCGGCCACGAAGTCGCGTCCGGCGAGGCGCTGCTCGAAGATGCGGAACGCTGTTCCGACGATGCCTGGCGCGGCCTGGGCCGCCTCGCTCTTCGGCGCCCACCACAGCTCGCTCATCGGTGCCATGAGATAGAGATCGGCGAGCCGATCGTAGTGGCGGGCCTCGAAGGCCGCGTCGTCGGGGACCAGCACCCGAGGGCCGCGCGCCTCGACCCACTCGATGATCGAGGTCGACTCGATGATCGGCCCGTCGTCGGTCTCGAGCACGGGCATCTTGCCGAACGGCGAGACAGCGAGGAACTCCGGGCGCCGGAGCGCCCCCGCGCCGAGGACGATCGGCACGGGCTCGAAGAGGTCACCTCGGTGGAGCAGGGCGGCCCACGCCTTGCGGCTGTACGGGGACATCGGGTGGTAGTGGAGACGCAACGTCATGCCCCCAACGTATGCGAAGCCTGGCACACGTGGTGATGGCGACGGTGCCCTGCGAACCGATCACGTGGTAACGCCGGAGACCTGACCGCGACGAACGACGTGTCTTCCGTCGGCGAGCCGCGCTCGAGCACCGCTTGGGCGTGCGGATTGTCGTTGCTGGTCGGCTGCCTCGCGGCGCCACCGACCCCCCTCGAGAAGGGCGTCGGCACGTCCGTGGTGCCCGCAAGCGAGGGGGCCAGCGACGTCGCGCCCCCGGAGACCACGAGTCCCGTCGTCGCACCTCCGCGCCCCTGGTCGCGCTTCGCGGTGGTGCCGAGCGGCAACCCCGGAGACGCCGAGCGCCCGAACGTCTGGGTGCTGGTGCCTTCCGGCTTCGATCCGGGCGCGCCGCTCTCCGTGGTGGTCGTGTTCCACGGCTTCCACAACTGCCTGCGCAGCTTCGTCGCGCCGCGCGGCGAGCCGTGCATCCGCTACTCGTACCCGCGCACGGCCTACGATCTCGTGGCCCAGATGGAGCGCGCCCACGCCCGCTCGATCGTGGTCGTGCCCCAGCTCGCCTACGCCGCGCTCGACAGCAAGCCGGGAGTGCTCGGGGTGCAGGGGGGTGTGCGGGCGCTCGTGGCCGATGCCTTGCGCCTCGCGCGCCCGTTCGTCGGAGACCGCGGCGTCGAGGCCGTCGAGCGGGTCGCCTACCTGAGCGCGTCGGGCGGCTTCGAGGCGCTCTACCCGGCGCTCGCGCGGGGCGGCCTGCCGGTGCACGACGTGCTGATGCTCGACGGCTTCTACAGCAGCGGGCCCGAGCTCGATGCCTGGCTCGCCGAAGCGTTCGCCGCGCAGGGTAGCCCCTCGCCACCGCGGTTCCAGCTCGTGTACGCAACGGCGGCGGCCACCGAGGAGGCCACCGAGACGTTCGCGCAGCGGCCCGACGTGACCGCCGCGGGAGTGCGCTGGTCACGCGCACCCCGCGCGATCGCGGTGACCGATCTGGCCGCGCCGCTCGCCATCGTGCACAGCGTCGAGACGCACGACGAGGTGGCGCGCGTCGACCTCTGGAAGACCATCGCCGCCGCAGGGCTGTGAGCGCACGCCTCGCTCCGCGCTATCCTCCCGCGAGTCCCGTGAACGACGAACAGCTCGCCACGGCGCTCGCGCTGCTCGAAGCCTCGCGGGCCCTCGACCCCTGGTCGCCCGCGTTCCTCGCGCTCGAGCGGGCCGCGGCGCACCTGCAGAAATCGGCCAAGAAGAAGCGACGCCTGGCCCGCAGCCAGCAGACCCGCGCCACCGACGAGGCCCTGCGCGAGACCCGCGGCCTCGCGCAGAAGCGCCGCGGGCTCGAGCCCACCCCCGCCGAGCCCGCCACCCTGCGCCGGCAGCGCGCCTGCTACGCGTGCAAGCGTCCCTACGTCGAGCTGCACGCCTACTACCCGAGCCTCTGTCGGGCCTGCGGGGACCGCTCCCTCGCCATGCGCGCGGCGCCGCTCGATCTGCGCGGGCGCCGCGCGCTGCTCACCGGCGGGCGTATCAAGGTCGGCCTCGCCACCGCGCTCCGCATGCTGCGGGCCGGCGCCGAGGTGCACGTGACCACCCGGTTCCCGTGCGACGCCGAGCGGCGCTACGCGGAGGAGCCCGACGCCGCCGAGTGGCGCCCGCGGCTCCACGTGCACGGCCTCGATTTCCGCGATCTCCGCCGCCTGCTCGAGGCCCTGCACGCGTTCCGCACCGGCCCGAGCTTCGACATCCTGATCAACAACGCCGCGCAGACCGTGTGGCACCCACCCGCCTACTACGAGGCGCTGTACGCCGGCGAGCAGCCCCCGTCGGCCACGCACGAGAGCGCGCTCCTGCCGCTCGTCGTCGGGAGCCTCTCGCGGCTCGATCGAGCGCGCGACGACGGCTGGGTGAAGTCGCTCGGAGAGGTCACGCCGGTCGACGCGGTGGAGGTGCACGTGGTGAACGCCGTGGCGCCGTTCCTCGTGTGCAACCTGCTCGTCGAGAACCTCGCGCGCTCCTCGTTCGCCGACCGCTACGTGGTCAACGTGACCGCCGTCGAGGGCCAGTTCGCGCGGGACGACAAGCCGGCGCGTCACCCTCACACCAACATGGCCAAGGCCGCCCTCAACATGCTGACCCGGACCTCGGCCCTGGACCTCGCGGCGCGCGGCATCCACATGGTGAGCGTGGATCCGGGGTGGATGTCGTCGGAGGGCAAGCACGTCGGGCCCGACGTGAGGCCCGCGCTGGAGGCCGAGGACTGCGCGGCCCGCGTGCTGCACCCTGTCGCCGTGGGCCTCGCCGGCGCGCCGCTGCACGGCGTGCTCCTGAAGGACTTCGTCGAGGTGCCGTGGTGAGCTCCGAGCGGGTCCACCTCGAGAACGCGACGAGCTTCGTCGAGCTGCAGCTGCAGCAGGGCACGCGGCTGCAGCACGCGTTCGGCCCGCTCGGCGGCCCGCCCCGGGTTCGCCTCGAGGCCCCGGTCGAGGCCGAGCGGCTGGCCGACCGGGTGCGGAAGCTCGAGCGCAAGGGCTACCGGGTCGGGTTCCACCACGCCGAGCTCGAGGCCGCGATCGTCGCCGATCCGAGCGACGCCTCCCGCCGGCTCGTGTTCGCGGACTGGCTCCTCGAGCGCCGGGATCCACGCGGTGAGCTCATCACGCGCATGGCCGCGGGCGTCGAGATCGCCCCCCACCTCGCGGCGTTCCCGCTGCACCTCGCGCCGCCCTGGATGGCCTCGCTCGAGATCGAGTGGCACCTCGGGTTCGTGCGCACCCTCGCGTTCCGCAAGCACTTCGACGTCTCGCTCCTCTCACGGCTGTTCCGGCACCCGTCGCTGATGGTGCTCGAGGAGCTCACGCTGCGGGACCTGCAGTGGGTGCGGGCGCCGGCGCTGCGTCAGGTGCTGCAGCTGCGCCCCCCGAGCCTGCGCCGCATCGACGCGCGCGGCCTCCCCGCGCTCGCCCCGCTGGCCCTGGAGATCCCGGGCTTCGAGGCCTGAGCGCCTTCGGGTATCGTGCGAGGCGCGGGGTAGCGCAGTGGCCGTCGCGCAGGTCCTCCAAGGCCTGAGGAGGCCGGTTCGAATCCGGTCCCCGCGTCGATGCTACGTTGGCGGGGCGGAGTAGCGCAGTGGCCGTCGCGCCGACTCGGCAGGTCGGAGGACGCCGGTTCGAATCCGGCCTCCGCTTTCACTTGCAGCGGTAGCCGACGCCCGCCTCGGCCGCGACGTACGCGCCGCTGCAGCAGAGCGCCTGACCGTAGGCGGCCACGGGGGCACCCGCCGCGAGGCACTTGCAGGAACCCGACACGCAGCTCCCGCTGCAGCAGTCCTCGGGCTTGCTGCACGCGCTGCCCGCTGGGACGCAGCACACGCCCGACGTGAGCTTGACGCTGCCGTCGACGCCGGTGGTCAACCGCGAGCCGCACCAGTTCGAGCAGCACATCGAGTTGAGCGCGCAGGCCTGCCCGGGCGGCACGCAGCACTTGCCGTCGGTGCAGAAGCCGTCACAGCACTCCGCGTCGGCGCTGCAGACGACCTTGGTGAGGCGGGTCCAGCAGCAGCGCGCCGGCTTGCCGGGTGCGCTCATGCACTCACCCGAATCGCAGCAGTCGCTGTAGCTCGCGCAGGTGGTGGGGGAGCCCACCGGGATGCACGCGGGCGGCTTGGTGTCCGCCTTGCCGGTGTCGGTCTTGACGGTCCCCGTGTCGACGGGGTCGGTGTCCGGCGATTCTGTGTCCGCGGACTCCGTGTCGGCGGCACCGTCGTCGACGTCCTCGACGTCGGCGTCGACGTCGGGTTCGGCGGGGCCGCTCTTGGTCGAGCTGCAGCCCATCGCGAGACACACCAGGATCGTCGGGACCGCGCGCATGGGAAATCCTAGCCCTCTCGCACCGCTGACTCTACGCCCGTCCGCACTAGCGAGAGTGGCCACCCGATGGGGGCCTGGTACCCTGCAACCGTGTCCAACGTCGTGAACCTCAACAAGTTCCGCAAGCGCAAGGCAAAGGCCGAGGCGCAGAAACGCGCGGAGACCAACGTGCGCCTGCACGGGCGCACCGCCGGGGAGCGTGCGCTCGAGCAGAAGCAGAAGGAGCTCCTCGAGCGACGCCTCGACGGCGCCGAGCTCACGACCGAAGGCGAGGAGCCGATCCCTTGAAGGCTCGGTGGGCACTCGTCGTCACCCTGGTTACCTTGGTCACCTCGTTCGTCGGTTGCGGCAGCAGCACCCGCCCCGCGAGCGACGAGGACCGCAAGCAGGCCGCGGCCCGGTGCGACGGCAAGCACGGCAAGGCGCCCTACAGCGAGGAGCTCTCCGAGGCCATGGCCGAGGACCTCGAGAAGCGCTGCCAGAGCGGCGACCTCACCTGCGATCGGTTCAAGAAGTCGATCGCGCGCGTGTGCGCCTTCAAGAACCCGGTCGCCAAGATCCTGCTGAGCGACGCGGTCGAGGTCTACACGTCCATCGGCGCGAGCGACGACCTCGCGCTCGACCAGCTGTGCGTGGCGATGCGCGCCGTGAAGCACGTCGGCTTCCTCGGCGATCTCGAAGTGTACGTCGCGCGCGGCGGCGACCCGTACTTCGGCAAGAGCTGGCGGCGGCGCTGCGCGCAAGGCTCCGGCGGCGGCAACGAGCATCGCTGACGTCGACGAGCTCGAGGTCGTCTGCGGCGAGCCGCGGCGGCCGCTAGCGCACCGACGTGACCTGATCGGCGTAGGTGAAGGCCGGGGTGCCGGGTGAGAGGCGCGTGAGGTAGTTGGTGCCGGTGAGATCCTGCACCAGCAGCTTGGTCTGCGGCGCGGTCTTCGGGTCTGCGTCGCCGTCGACGGCGAGCGTGGCGTCGTTGATGGTCTTGGTCGAGTCCTGGGTGGTCACCGCGTGATAGTTGAAGCTCATGCGGCCGCTGTCGAACGGCGAGCCGAACACGGTCGACCCGATGCCCATGATCGGATTGAGCGAGAATCCAGTGGTGCCGGAGCCCTGGATGATGGCGTAGTGGAGCTTCACCCCGAGCATGTTGGTGTAGGTCGAGAGGATGCTCGCGCAGTCCGTGCAGTTGACCGTCGTGCCCTTGGATCGCTTGAGGAACAGGCCGAGGTCGAACCGCGCCGCGCCGAAGCCCGCGCTGTAGGTCGTGTAGAACGACGCGCCGCTCTTGCGGTCGTACTTGAGGCCGAAGTTCTCGTAGATCTCCTTGACCAGCGCGGCGCGCACGTCGGCGGGGGCGGTCTTGCCGGTCGCGACCTTGGTCCCGAGATCCACCACCGCGACCCACGGCAGGTTGGGCGCGGTCGTGCCCTGCTCGTTGCCGAGCACGCCGTAGAAGCGGAGCACCGCGCTCTGGTCGGTGCCCGCGACCGGCACCCAGCCCGCGGCGCCCTTCGCCTCGAAGTGCCACTTCACGGTCACGTCGAAGCGCCCGATCGTGGCCACGGGCGAGGTCGCGAGGCGCACGGCCTGGGTGCCGCCGTCGACCAGCGCGGTCGCGGGATCGGTGGGCGTCTGGCCGTCGATCGCCACGCGCACCGCCGGCGCGCCGGCGACGCCGACGCCCGCGGCGACGGGGCCCGTGGCGGTGGCCGTCGTCTTGCCCAGGGTGAACGTGAGATCGGGCTTGGTGCCGAGCGTGAGCGAGACGGGATACGCGACACCGTCCTCCACCACCGAGCCGTCGGCCGCGGTCTTCGGCGTGTCGAGGTCGGCCCACGGTGTGGTCGGGAACGCGCGCATCGTGCCCGGCGCGCTGTCGAGATCGGCCTCGCCCGTCGCGGGATCGGGGAACGAGGAGGCGGGGACCTTGGCGCCGTCGATCGGGTAGTACGCGTACTGGGCGCCGCCGATCGCGTGGTACATGAGCGGCACCCGCGCGCCGTCGCCCGCGCCGACGCCGACGCTCACCGCGCCGAGACGCGCGAAGAACACCTCCGCCTGTGCCTCCTGCGGCTTGGCCGTGGCGACGGCCGGGCACCCGAGCGTGGCCTTGATCGTGTACTTCCCGGGCACGAGCCCCGCCACGTCGGCGGGCACGAGGTCGACCGACGGCTTGCCGAGGTTGCCGCCGGTGAGGCTCTCCGCGTTCGGCGTGTCGAGGAGCTTCGCGAGCTCCTTGCCCGTCGACGACACCAGCACCACCTTGAGCGGGTGCGGGCCGGCGGCGCCGCCGGTGTCGGCCAGCGTGAGCTGCACCTTGGTCGCGACCTTGGCGCCCAGCTGGGCGAGCGGCACGGCCGGCGAGACCTGCACCGAGGCGGTGCACGTGTCGGTCGGCGGCGCGGTGTCGAGCCCGCCCTCGGTCGAGGACCCGGCGTCGTCGGTCGCCTCGGTCGCGTTGCTGCCGCAGCCCACGAGGAGCGCGAGGAGGGATCCCAGGCCGAGTACTGCTGATCTCACGCGCTCATTCTAGCCTCGTCTCGCGGCGCGAGCCTATGCTGGACGAACGACGACCGCGTAGAGGGTCGGCGCGCAGCTTCTCCGACATGAAGCCCTACCGCACCCCGCCGACGACGCCGGCCCGCGAGCTCGTGTTCGAGCCCGCCCCGCTCGCGGCCACCGCCCATTCGCGGCTGGTCCCCGTGCCCGTGCTGGTGGTCGCGGTCCTGGTCGCGGTCGTGGGCTCGTTCGTGATCGATCGGCTCGCGGGCCTCCTCGGCTTCCTCGTCACCCTCGCGGTCGGGTTCGCGGTCCGGCGCCGGCCGGCGCAGCTCGTCCTCCGCGTGGAGAACGAGGCGCTCACGATCACGCGCGGCAAGGCCTCGCTGCTGACGAGCTCGCTCGAGGAGTTGCACGACGTGGCGCTCGACACCCGCACGATTCGACCGGTGGGCCAGGCCACGGGCATGGTCTCGCACCTGCGCATGGTGCAGACGTCGGTCGGGCCGGAGGTCGATCGTTCGCGCATCGTCGTCGTCACCAAGGGCGGCCAGCTCCCCCTGTGTGAAGAGGAGATCGCGCACACCGAGGCCGTCGAGTGGATGGCGCGCGTGCGCACGTTCCTCCGACGCGCCGGCTGGGTCCCGCTCGACGAGCGGGCCTGAGCGTCGTGGCTAAGGAGCCGGCTCCATGAGCCCGAACGCGCCGCCCTGGGGGTCGTCGCAGGCGACGCAGCGCGCGCCGTTCGAGAGACGCATCGGCTCGAGCACGAGCCCCCCCGCGGCCCGCGTGTGCTCCATCGCCTCGTCGAGGCGCCGGGTGCGGAAGAAGAACTGCCACTGCGGGTGCACCCCCGCGCGCCCCTCGAGCGACGCCATCGCCCCGACCGGGGTGCCCGCCGACCAGCCGAAGCGCTCCACGACCCCGAAGCCCGGGACTTCGAGCGAGCCCTCGAGCGACCAGCCGAACAGCGCGACGTAGTTCGCCTGCGCGGTGGGCAGCGCGGGCGTCACGAGCTGGTGCCAGATCACGTCGGTGCGGCTCGGCTCCCCTCGCGGGGTGAGCGCCACGAGGACGCCCCCCGGGTCGCGCACCACGGCCCGCGCGCCGGGACCGACCGGCGGTGGTCCGAGCAGCGAGGCGCCGCGCGCGACGAACGCGGCGAGGCGGGCGGGCACGTCGTCGACGCCGATGTGACCGAGCCACTGGGGAGGCGCCCCTCGCGCGCGCGCGGCCTCGGGCTGGGGGGAGACGTCGACGCACGGCTCCTCGAGGATCGCGTCGTAGAACGCGCGGGCGGCCTCGACGTCGGTGGTGCGCAGCTCGAAGCGGACGAAGCGGTCCATGGCGTGCCGGAGCATAGGCGGTTCGAGCGACCCCCGCTGCCACCCAGAATCGCACCAGGCGGAGGAGCGCCGCGATAGGATCGCGGGATGATCGCCCCGCGTCGGATGTCCATCGTGCTCGTGTGCTTCGCCGTGGCCTGCAGCAAGGAGAAGGGCAAGGACGAGAAGGAAGGCGCCTCGAAGAACGGGGGCTGTTCCTCGGTCGAGGAGTGTCGAAAGGGCTGCGACAAGGACAAGGCCGACGACTGCCTCGCCCTCGGCGATCTGCTCTTCGACAAACCGAAGAAGGAGAAGGACGACGCGGCCACCAAGAAGGCCTACGCGGCCGCGTGCGACGGCGGCTCGCAGCAGGGGTGTGTCCTCGCGGCCATGATGCTGGGCCGCACGAGCACCAAGCTCTCCGACGCCACCAAGGCGGCGAAGATCTACGAGAAGGCCTGTGACAAGGACGAGCCTACGGGGTGTCTGTTGCTGGGCATGGTGCTGAAGGGCGCGATGGTCGAGGGCAAGTACGTGCTCGAGGTCGACGTGCCGCGCGCCCGCAAGGTCCTCGGCAAGGCGTGCGACGGCGGGTACGCCCCAGCCTGCGTCGAGCTCGGCGTCAGCTACGACGGACTCGCCGACGACAAGGACGAGAAGAAGGCCTACGGCCTCTACAAGAAGGCCTGCACCAAGGGCAGTTCACGAGGGTGCGCGCGGCAGGGGCTCGCCCTGATGCTCGGGGCCGGGGTGGACGAGGATCAGGCCAAGGGGCTGGAGCTCACCGAGAAGGCCTGCACCACCGGCCGCCCGGACTTCCCGGACTTCGCTTCGGTCGCGTGCGACACGATGGGAGAGGCGTTCGAATCGGGCAAGTACGGGAGCAACAAGTCGGCGAAGACGGCAGCCGGGTTCTACATGCGGGCGTGCAACATGGGTCTCGAGTCTGCCTGCGCGAAGGCCAAGGAGCTTGCGAAGAGCAACGACTAGTCGCGGCGTGACCACTGCGCATGCGTCGCGGGTACGCCCCACCATGGTTCTGGTAGGAACACACCATGTCCTACCGATGGCTGGTGGTGCTGCTGGGCGCGGCCGGGTGCACCGGCGCCGCGCAGGTGCAGGTCAAGGACGAGGCCCAGGCGCCGATCGAGGAGCCCACCTCGAGCTCGTCCGCCGAGAAGGACCCGGTCACCGCGTCGGGCAACAACTCCATCACGATCCACTACGCGCCCCCGGCGGTCGGCAAGAAGACGCACGTGCGCATCGAGACCGACCTCGCGTTCCACCTCGGCAAGGGCGGACAGCTCACGGCCCACCAGGTGTTCGATCGGCGCGAGGAGGTGCTGGCGGTGAAGGGCGACCGTGTCACCCGCCTCAAGGTGAGCTTCCTCGAGGGCAAGCTCGTGATCGCGAGCGGCAAGAAGGGCAAGCCCAAGACCCTCGAAGATCCGCTCGTCGGTGGCACGTGGGTGGTGTCCGAGGGTGGGCTCCAGCCCGTCGTCCAGACCGAGGGTGGCGCGCCGGCTTCCCCGTGGACCGCGGCCAAGGTCGGCCTGCGCTACAAGCGCTTCGACCAGGAGGGCAAGATCGAGAACGGCGGGTATCCGCAGGGATCGATCTCCATCGGCATGCGCGTGCCGAGCCTCGAGCAGGCGTTCATGGAGAGCAACGCCATCGACACCGACCTGCTCGGCCGGGCCTCCGACGTCACCATCCTGCTCAAGGAGGTCAAGGGCGCCGGTGAGGCGGGCGCGGTGGCGGTGTTCGAGCTCTCCTCGGGCTACCACCTGTCCGAGAAGGCCACCGGTCGCGCGGTCGATCTGGTGGTCAGCGGAACGCTCTCGGCGCGCGCCAGCGACGGGCACCTTCTCGGCTGGAAGCTCGGCGGCACGCTCGACGGCACCAACGGCGTGCAGGGCACGTTCACGAGCGTCGGCACCGTCACCGAGGAGTAGCCGTCAGGGCGTCTGCTTCTTGCGGCGCGACCACACGAAAAGCCCGGTCACCACGCCCACGATCAGCGCGAGACGCCCGCCGCCCTCGCCGAGCTTCTCGCCGCGGGCGAACTCGTCGCCCGGGTCGAGCATGATGGCGACGAAGCCGATCCCGAGCACCACCACGAGCGTGAGGAGCGAGGCCAGGCACCCCCACTTGAAGGGCGCCCAGCCCGACTTGTTCGGCGGTGGCTCCGCCCCCCCGGGGGCACCGTACGGCGTCACACGACGACCGGTCAGCCGACCTTGGTGAGCCAGCCGAAGCGATCGGGCTTCTGCGCGTACTGCATGCTGGTGAGATCGTCGTAGAGGCGCCGAGCGAGCGGGCCGGTCTGGCCGTCGCCCACGACGAGCTTCTTGTCGCCGTAGCCGAGCTCACCCACCGGCGAGATGACCGCCGCGGTGCCCGTGCCGAACACCTCCTTGAGCAGCCCCTTGCCGTGCGCCTCGACGAGCTCTTCGACCGACACGGGGCGCTCGACCGCGCGGAGCTTGTAGTCCGCGAGGACCTCGAGCACCGACGCCCGCGTGACGCCCGCGAGGATGCTGCCGCCGAGCGGCGGGGTGATGATCTCGTCGCCGATCTGGACGAAGAGGTTCATGGTGCCGACCTCCTCGAGCCAGCGGTGCTCCTTGGCGTCGGTCCAGAGGACCTGCGTGTAGCCCTTCTTCTTGGCCTCGGAGGCCGCGAGCAGGCTCGCCGCGTAGTTGGCGCCGGTCTTCACCGCGCCGAGGCCGCCCGCGGCGGCGCGGGTGTAGTTCTGCTCGATCCAGATCTTCACCGGACCCATGCCCTCGGCGTAGTAGGGGCCGACCGGCGAGAAGATGTGGAAGAAGACGTACGACTCGGCGGGGCGCACGCCGAGGAAGCCCTCGGTGGCCACCAGGGTGGGGCGCACGTAGAGCGCGGTGCCGGGGCTCGAGGGGACCCACGAGCCGTCGACCTCGAGCAGGGCCTGCATGCCGGCCTTGAACACCTCGGGGTCGATGGCGGGCATGCAGAGCCGCGCCGCTCCGCTCGCCATGCGCGCGGCGTGGCGGTCGACGCGGAACGCGCGCAGCACGTTGTCGACGCCGCGGAAGATCTTGAAGCCCTCGAACAGGGCCTGCCCGTAGTGCAGCACCGCGGCCGCCGGATCGAAGGGCAACGCGGCGTAGGGGGCGACGCGCGCGGCGTGCCAGCCCTTCTGCGTGGTCCAGTCGGCGAGGAACAGGTTGTCGGTGAAGACGCGGCCGAACCCGAGCTCGTGATCGGCGGGACGCTGGCGCTTGGCCGGCGCAGCCGAGGCCCCGGCCTGCGAACCGTTGCCGCTGGCGGGAGCGCCGCTGGGGGAAGCAGCAAGCCGTCGATCGATCACGAGAGAGGGACTGTTCATGGCGGCTCCGTAGACGAGAGGTACGGCGATAGCGGGGTATGGAACCGCTTTGGCCCGCGGGCAAGGGTGATCGCACGCAGGTTCGTCGCCGCCGCGCGTCATGGCTACGATGCCGCGATGCGCATCGTCCTTCCGTGGTTGGTCGCCGTCGCGCTCGTGGCCTGCAAGGACGAGAAGCCCACGCCCGCGGCGAGCAACTCGGCGGTGAGTGCCGCCCCGACCCCGACCCCGTCCCCGACCCCGACTTTGTCACCAGCCCCCACCCCGTCCGCGTCCAAGGAGCCCCCCGTGAGCGACCTCGTGGTCGGGACGGGCAAAGAAGCCAAGGACGGCAGCAAGGTCAAGGTGCACTACACGCTGTGGCTCGAGAGCGGGAAGCGCGTCGAGAGCTCCCACGACAAGGGCAAGCCCAAGTCGTTCATCGTCGGCGGAGGACAGGTGATCAAGGGCTGGGACAGCGGCGTCCCGGGCATGAAGGTGGGCGGCAAGCGCAGGCTCGTGGTCCCCGCGGTCCTCGGATACGGCGACAAAGGCGCGTTGCCCAGCATCCCCCCCAACGCCACGCTGATCTTCGAGATCGAGCTGATCGAGGTATCGTGAGGGGGTGAGCGAGCGTTTCGCCCTCGAGAAGAAGGTCGGCGAGGGCGGGATGGGCGAGGTCTACCTCGCCCGCGACGCGACGACCGGCCGCAAGGTCGCGCTCAAGACCATCCCCACCGCGCTGCTGGGCACGTCGCTCGACATGGTCGAGCGCTTCCTCGCCGAGTGCGATCTGCTGGCCGCGCTCGAGCACCCCCACATCGTGCGTTACGTGGCGCACGGGCGCCTCGCGGACGGGACCCCGTTCCTCGCCATGCAGTGGCTCGAGGGCATCGACCTGCACCAGCGGCTCGAGGAGGGGGCGCTTCCGCCGAGCGAGGCCCTCGCGCTCGCCGGCCACGTCGCCGACGCGCTCGCCTTCGCCCACGCACGGGACATCGTCCACCGCGATCTCAAGCCCTCGAACCTGTTCCTGGTGGAGGGCGAGGTGGAGGGCGTGCAGGTGCTCGATTTCGGCGTGGCGCGACTGCCCGGCGGGTCGGGCACGCAGCCCGGCACCGCCATCGGCACGCCGGGGTACATGGCGCCCGAGCAGATCCGCGGCCTCGCCGATCTCGGGCCCGCCGCCGACGTCTACTCGCTGGGCGCGGTCCTGTTCGAGATGCTCGCCGGCCGCCCCGCCTTCGTGGCCGACGACCCGCTCGCGCTGCTCGGCAAGGTGCTGCTCGAGGACGCGCCCTCGCTCGCCACTCTCGCCCGCGACGTGCCGACCGAGCTCGTGTCGCTGGTGGCGCGCATGCTCGACAAGGAGCCCTCGCGCCGGCCCGCCGACGGCGCGGCGGTGCGCGCCGAGCTCGACCGGTTGCCACCGATCGCCTCGCTGCGCGGCGTCGTGCCCGTGGCGCCCTCGCTCACCGGCGTGGAGCTGCGGCCGGTGCCGCTGGTCTATGTCGAGGACCCGGTGTTCCGCCAGCGTGACGCCGCGGTCGACGAGCACGGCCCCACGCTCAGCAGCGGGCTCGACGCGCGGGCGATCGCCGCCGCGGTGCAGCCGTTCGGGGGTGGGCTCCGGGTCGCGCCGCGCGGCTACGTCGTCACCCTCGGTGGCAAGCTCGGGGTGCCCGATCTGTTCTCGCTCGCGGCCCGCGCCGCGCTCGCGCTCGCCCCCGTGGTGGGTGAGGGCCGCATCGCGCTGGGCGGCGCCATCCTGCGCGGGGAGGAGGTGGGCGAGGCCGAGTTCGACCGCCTGCACGCGCTGTTCTCGACGAGCGAGGGCCGCGCGATCCTCGTCGACGAGCTCTCGGCGGGGCTCCTCGACGCCTGGTTCGTGCTCGGTCGACAGGGGCGGGGCCGCACGCTCGAGCGCGAGCGCGACGCGGACGCGGGGCGGCGCCTGCTCGGCCAGGAGACCCCGTTCGTCGGACGCGCGGGCGATCTCGCCGAGCTCGAGGCCATGCTGCGCGAGGTGGTGGGCGGGGCCGGCGCGCGCGTCGCGCTGGTCGAGGGCGAGGCGGGCATCGGCAAGAC